>JBBIPL010000067.1:0-2649 GCA_037442845.1 Hydrogenophilales bacterium
GAAGGTGAGTCCGCTACGCGCCCGCTTGCGGGTCTGTGCGCGCGTCCGGCTGCGTGGCTCCTCCTTGCGGGGAACGACCCCGCGGCGCACGCAGGGCCGCCTAATGGACAATCCGGGTTCAACTGAGGTTTTTAGGTTCATGGACGGCTTGCGCATTCTGGGCTCCCGGAGGTATCGGCGCACATACGCCATGACACTTAGTTTCCACCCCATAAGGCTCACCACATGCGCCTGTCCACAGCATTCTCGAACAGAGCCTTTGAAAAATTCACAGGCTCTGAGGGGATGGGCGCTTACCTGATCGCCATCGGCCTGATCCTCGGCATCGCCCTGCTCGGCATCGCCGTGCAGCGCATCTACGAGGGCTTCGCGCGCCGCCATCCGGAACTGGGGCCGTTCCGGGAAACGGGCAAGTGCGGCCCCTGCGGCGGCGGCGGCTGTTCCGGCGCTTCCTGCGAGAAGCCGGGCTAGTTCCCCGGCGGTCGCCCGGCTATAGTTCGGGCCCATGTCCGGACTTACACCAACGACCAGGGTGGACGCGGCGGATCTGCTGCGCTCCGTCTTCGGCTACGCCAGCTTCCGTCCCCACCAGGAAGCCATCGTCCGCCACCTGATCGCCGGCGGCGACGCCCTGGTGCTCATGCCCACCGGCGGCGGCAAGTCCCTGTGTTACCAGTTGCCGGCCCTGGCGCGGCCGGGCACGGGCATCGTGGTGTCGCCGCTGATCGCCCTTATGCAGGACCAGGTGGCGGCGCTCAAGCAACTGGGCGTGAAAGCTGAATTCCTCAATTCGTCCTTGAGCCTGGACGCCGCGCGGCGGGTGGAAAACGACCTGCTCGCCGGGCGCCTCGACCTGCTCTACGTGGCGCCCGAGCGCTTGCTGACGGAGCGTTTCCTGGAGCAGCTCGCCCGCATCCGGCCGGCCCTGTTCGCCATCGACGAGGCCCATTGCGTGTCGCAGTGGGGCCACGATTTCCGGCCGGAATACGTGCAGCTCTCGATCCTGCACGAGCGCTTTCCCGAGGTGCCGCGCATCGCCCTCACCGCCACGGCGGACGCGCCCACCCGCAAGGAGATCGCCCAGCGCCTGCGGCTGGAAGACGCCCGCCATTTCGTCACCGGTTTCGACCGACCCAACATCCGCTACCAGGTCCGCGTGGACGAAGGCGGCGCGCGTGAGCAGCTGCTGCGTTTCATCGAGGAACGCCACGCCGGCGAAGCGGGCATCGTCTACTGCCTGTCGCGCAAAAAAGTGGACGAGGTGGCGGCCTGGCTCAACGCCAAGGGCCTGACGGCCTTGCCCTACCACGCCGGCATGGACGCCGCCGCGCGCAAGCGCAACCAGGCCCGCTTCCTCAACGAGGACGGCGTCGTCATGGTGGCCACCATCGCCTTCGGCATGGGCATCGACAAGCCGGACGTGCGCTTCGTCGCCCACCTGTCGCTGCCCAAGAGCCTGGAGGCCTACTACCAAGAGACCGGCCGGGCGGGGCGCGACGGCGAGCCCGCCGAGGCCTGGATGCGCTACAGCCTGGCGGACGTCATCCTGCTGCGGCAGATGGTGGATAACTCGGAAGCGGACGCGGCGCACAAGCGCCTGGAACGGCGCAAGCTGGACGCCATGCTGGGCTACTGCGAACTCACCACCTGCCGGCGCCAGGCCCTGCTCGGCTACTTTGGCGATCCGCTGCCGCAAGCCTGCGGCAACTGCGACAACTGCCTGGAGCCGCAGGAGACCTGGGACGCCACCGAGGCGGCGCGCAAGGCCCTGTCCTGCGTGCACCGCACCGGCCAGCGCTTCGGCGTCAACTACCTGATCGACGTGCTGCTGGGCCGGGACGACGAACGCATGCGCCGCTTCGGCCACGACAGGATTTCCACCTTCGGCATCGGCGCCGAGCTGGCGGAAAAGGAATGGCGGGCCGTGTTCCGGCAACTGGTGGCGCGGGGCTACCTGACGGTGGACGCCGAGGGCCACGGCGGCCTGGCCTTGAGCGAGACCTGCCGGCCTTTGCTCAGGGGCGAGGCAAGCCTGCTGCTGGGGCGCCAGCATCTGCAAACGAAACGCAAAAGCCGCAAGGCCAAGGCCAGCGCCCCCGCCGCCCAGGTGGCCGGCGATCCCCTGTTCGAGGCCCTGCGCGCCAAGCGCCGGGAACTTGCGCAGGCCCAGGGCCTGCCGCCCTACGTGGTGTTCGCCGACAAGACCCTGGCCGCGATGGTGGCCGAGCGGCCGCAGAGCCTGGCGGAATTCGCCCGCCTGTCCGGGGTCGGCGAAGCCAAGCTGGAACGCTACGGCGAAGCCTTCCTGGCGGTGATCCGCGCGGCGGGCTGAGGCACGAAGCCAGCGGAACAGGCGCTTACGCCGTCGTTTTTTCCTCGCGCAACTGCAGGCGCCACATGGCGGCGTAGCGCCCGTCCAGGGCGAGCAGGGCGGCGTGGTTGCCGCGCTCGACGATGCGCCCGCCCTCCAGCACCAGGATCTCGTCGGCATCCACCACGGTGGACAGGCGGTGGGCGATGACCAGGGTGGTGCGGTCCTTCGAGATGCGCGCGAGTTCCTCGCCGATGGCCTGTTCGGTGGCGCTGTCGAGGGAGGAGGTGGCCTCGTCGAACACCAGGATGGGCGGGTTCTTGAGGATGGCGCGGGCG
>JBBIPL010000067.1:2749-13132 GCA_037442845.1 Hydrogenophilales bacterium
GGAGGTGGCCTCGTCGAACACCAGGATGGGCGGGTTCTTGAGGATGGCGCGGGCGATGGCGACGCGCTGCTTCTCGCCGCCGGACAGTTTCAGGCCGCGTTCACCCACCAGGCTGTCGTAACCCTCCGGCAGACTGGCGATGAAAGCGTCGAGATGGGCGGCGCGCGCGGCTTCGACGACTTCCGCTCGGCTGGCGTCGACGCGGCCGTAGGCGAGGTTGTGGTAGAGGGTGTCGTTGAACAGCACCGTGTCCTGCGGAACCATGCCGATGTGCCGGCGCAGCGAGGCCTGCGTGACCGCGCGGATGTCCTGGCCGTCGATAAGGATGCGGCCGCCGCTGACGTCGAAGAAGCGGAACAGCAGGCGCGACAGGGTGGATTTGCCGGCGCCGCTGGCGCCCACCACGGCGAGCTTGCGCCCGGCCGGGATGACGAAGTCGATCTCCTCGAGGATGGGGCGGCGGGGGTCGTAGGCGAAGCGCACGCCCTCGAAGCGCACCTCGCCTGCGCGCACCTGCAGTTCCGGCGCGCCGGGCGCGTCGGTGATCTCCGGGACGCGGCGCAGCAGGCCGAACAGCTTTTCCATGTCGGTGAGCGCGTTGCGGATCTCGCGGTAGACGGTGCCGAGGAAGTTGAGGGGGATGAAGAGCTGGATCAGGTAGGCGTTGACCAGCACCAGGTCGCCGAGGGTCATCTCGCCGTCCGCCACGCCTTGCGCGGCCAAGCTCATCATGGCGGTGACGCCGCAGGCGATGATGAAGGCCTGGCCGGCGTTGAGCCAGGCCAGCGACACCTCGCTCGCCACCGCGGCGTCCTCGGCGCGGCCCAGGTCGGCGCGCAGGCGCCCGGATTCGTAGTCCTCGTTGTTGAAGTATTTCACCGTCTCGTAGTTGAGCAGGCTGTCGACGGCGCGGGCGTTGGCGGCGGCGTCGGTCTCGTTCATGGCGCGGCGGTATTTCAGGCGCCAGTTGGTGACCAGCACGGTGAAGGCGATGTAGACCGCCAGGGTCATCAGGGTGATGGCGCCGAACCAGGGGTCGTACTTGGCGAACAGCACGCCCGCCACCATGAGGATTTCCAGCAGGGTGGGGCCGATGTTGAACAGGGTGAAATTGATCAGGAAGCGGATCGAGCGCGCGCCGCGCTCGATGTCCACGGCCAGGCCGCCGGTGCGCCGTTCCAGGTGGAAGCGCAGGGATTGCGCGTGCAGGTGGCGGAAGACGTCGTGGATGACGCCGCGCATGGCGCGTTGCAGCACGCGCGAGAACAGGGCGTCGCGCAATTCGGTGAAGGCGGTGTTGCCGAAGCGCAGCAGGCCGTAGAGGACGATGAAGGCGAGGGGCGGGGCGAGCGCGGCGGGATCGGGCCGGTCGAGGCCGTCGACGATTTCCTTCAGCACCAGCGGCACCGTCACGTTGGCCAGCTTGGCCAACAGCAGCAGGGCGAAGGCCAGCAGCACGCGGCCCTTGTAGCGCCAGACGTAGGGCGCCAGCGACCAGGCCGCGCGCCACTGGCCGGCGGTGGGGCGCGGAGTCATGGAATCGGAACGCAGGCGGTCGTGGGCCATGGCGCGGGCACGGGGTGGAACAACCGCCTATTTTCCCGGAAGCCGGGGCTGGGAACTCAGTCTTTTTGCCGCGCCAGCAGGTCGGCGGCCTTGTCGACCGCCACCGGGCGGCTGAACAGGAAGCCCTGGTAGGCGTCGCAGCCGAGGGAACTCAGGTAGTCGAGCTGCGCGCGGGTCTCCACGCCCTCGGCCACCACGTTGAGTTTGAGTCCCTTGGCCATGGCGGTGATGCCGGCGACGATGGTGCTGCCGTTGTCGAGGTGGCCGTTGAGGTCGTGGATGAAACTGCGGTCGATCTTCAGGGTGTGGATGGGCAGCTTCTTGAGGTAGGACAGGGAGGAGTAGCCGGTGCCGAAGTCGTCGATGGAAATTTCCACGCCCAGATCGGCGAGTTTGCGCAGCTTCTCGATGCTGCCGTCCATGTCGCGCATCAGGGTGCTCTCGGTGATCTCGATCTCGATGCCGTGCCCCGCCATGCCGTTCTCGCGCATGCATTGCGTGAATTTCTCTACGAACTGCGGGTGCTCGATCTGCCGCGCCGAAAGGTTCACCGCCATGGTGATGGGCGGCAGGCTGGCGTCGCGCCAGAGGCCGGCCTGGCGGCAGGCGGCGGCCAGCACCCACTCGTTGATGGGGGTGATGAGGCCGCAGTCCTCGGCGATGGGGATGAATTCGTTGGGCGGCACCATGCCGCGCTGCGGGTGGTTCCAGCGGATGAGCGCCTCCATGCCGCGGATGCGCTGGTCGGCGATGGCGACCTGCGGCTGGTAATACACCTCGAACTGCTGCTTCTCCAGGGCGTGGCGCATCTCGTTTTCCACCGCCAGGCGGCCGTTGAAGGAATTCCGCAGGTCGCTGGTGAAGAACTTGTAGTCGTTGCGGCCGCTGTCCTTGGCGTGGTACATGGCGATGTCGGCGTGCTTGACCAGGCTTTCTATGGTGTCGCCGTCGTCCGGGAACACGGCGATGCCGATGCTGATGCCGACGAAGATCTCGTGGTCCTCGACGTGGAAGGGCTGCTTCAGCGAGGTGAGTATTTTTTCCGCGATGTAGGCGGCATTGTCGCGGCCGCGGATGTGCGGCAGCAGCAGCATGAACTCGTCGCCGCCGATGCGCGACAGGGTGTCGCCCTCGCGCAGGCTGCCGCGCAGGCGCTGGGCGACCGCCTGCAGGAGGCCGTCGCCGACCAGGTGGCCGAGGGTGTCGTTCACCACCTTGAAGCGGTCCATGTCGAGGAACAGGGTGGCCAGGGTCTGGCCGTGCCGCTTGGCGTGGACGATGGCCTGGCCGAGGCGGTCCTTGAACAGCGCCCGGTTGGGCAGGCCGGTGAGCAGGTCGTGATAGGCCTGGAAGGCGATGGTGGCCTCGGCCTGCTTGCGCTCGCTGATGTCGCGGGCGACGCCGTAGCTGCCGAGGAATTCCCGGTGATCGGCGTCCACCGCGCGGTACATGCCCATGCAGGACAGCTCCACCACCACGTGGTCCGCCGAGGTGTGCTCGGACAGGGCGCTGAGCAGGTCCTCCTTGCGCTTGAGCTGGAGCTCGTGGTTGCGCGTCGCGCGTTCGCCGGTGCGGCGCTCGTTCAGGCGCCAGCGAGCGTTGTCGACCTCCCCGGGCGGCGCCAGTACCAGGTAGTCCTTGCCGATCAGTTCCTCCGGCGCGTAGCCGAGGGTGCGCTCGATGCTGTCGTTGACGTAGGTGAAGGCGCCCTGCGCGTCGAGGGTGTAGATGATGTCCGGCGAGGTGTTGACCAGCAGGCGGTGCCACTGCTCGGACTGCTCGAGCTGCTGCAGCATGCGGGCGTTGTCGCGTTCCAGCCGCAGCTTGGCGACGGCGTTGCGCACGGTCTTAATCAGTTCGTCGGGCTCGCACGGCTTGCGCAGGTAGTCGTAGGCGCCCAGGCGCAGCGACTGGATGGCGGAGTCGATTTGGCTGTCGCCGCTCATGACGATGACGCGGCAGCCCGGATGATGTTGGCGGATGTAGGCCATGATGTCGTGGCCGCTGGCGTCCGGCAGACGCAGATCGACCAGGGCCAGGTCGTAGGCGCGCCGTGCCAGCAGGGCCATGGCCTGGGCTCCGGAGACGGCGGTATCGACGCCATGCACGTATTGCGAGACCAGCAGGCGGGTGCTCTCCAGATAGCGCGGCTCGTCCTCCACGATCAGGAGACTGATCAGGGGCGCGCTGCTGTGGGTGAGAGGGGAGTTGCCCGGCATCAAGGACGGCCCTTCGCTGGTATCGGCATGCGGTTACGGGTTCTCTGCTGGGGGTGCTCCCGTGGCTGTGGGGAATGATAGCTGGAATGTCGTGCCGGTGGCGTGGCTCTTGAAGGCGATGGTGCCGTGGATCGCCTGCGTCAGGGCCTTGACGATGGACAGGCCGAGGCCGGCGTGGCCGCCGCCCTTGGCCGACTCGACCGGGCTGAAGACGCGGCCCGCCAGTTCGGCGGGGATGCCGGAACCGGAGTCGGCGACCAGGATTTCGACGAACTTCTCCTGGCGGTGGTTGACCAGGGCGTTGGTCTCCAGACGCACCGTGCCGCCCTCCGGCGTGGCTTCGAGGGCGTTGAGCAGCAGGTTGAGGACGATCTGCTTGAGCTTGTCCCGGTCGCAGGGCAGCAGCGGCAGGTCGGGGTCGAGGGCGAGGTCGATGCGCACGCCCTTGCCCTGCCAGGACGGATCGGTCACCTTCACCAGGTCCTCGATCAGTGCGTTGACGTCGGTCTGCTCCAAGTGCGGCCCGGGCGAAGCCTCGTCCTGCACCAGGCCGCGCATGATGCGCACGATGCGGTCGAGCTCCTCGTGCATGATGCGCAACTCGTCGGCGATGGGCGCCTCGTCGCCCAGCTTGATCTTCAGGATGGCCAGGTAGTTCTTGATGATGCCCAGGGGGTTGTTGATCTCGTGCGCGCTGCGGCGCACCTTCGCCGCCAGGGCGTCGCCGCCAGTCTGCGACGGCGCGGCGGGCGCGGCCTGGGCCAGGCGGCCGGCCAGCTCGCCCAGCCTGGCGTAGTGCATGGGGTTCGCGGCGACCGCGCTCAGTGCCTGGCGGCTGCCGCACACCAGCAGCACGCCGAGCGGCGATCCGATGCCGATGGGAATCGCCGCCAGCCCTTCGGCGCCGGCTTGGCGGATGATCTGCAGGTCGAGCACGGCCGCGTCCGCCGGCGCGTCTAGGGTCACCACCACCGGCGCCCGCGTCAGCAAGGCCCAGGCGGCGGCGGTGGTGCTGCCCTCGGGCTGGATGGCGATGGGCGGGGTGGGGCGGCCGCCGAGGGCCTGGCCTTCGAGCGCGCCGCTGCGCGGATTCAGGCGCAGGTAGATGGCCTGGCCCAGCCCGTCCTGGCTGGCCAGGCTGTCGGCCAGGCTGAGCACGGCGGCGGCGGTGTCCTGCGGATGCGCGCCGGCCACCATTTCCAGACGTCCCATGCGGCTCAGCTCGCGGGCGATCTCGCCGGATTGGCGGAAACTGTTTTCCGCGGCCAGCGTGTCGATGGCGCGGCCCATGGCGAGATAGGTCTCGCTGATCTGTTCGCGCTCGATGGGGGCGGCCAGCACCAGGGTGTCGGGATGCGGCATGGCCGGGATCCAGGCCGGGTAGTTCATGGTCTGGCGGTGGGCGGCCACCGCCATGCGCACCAGCGGAGCGGCATCGCGCAGGCGCTGGGCGGGTTCGTTGAGGTAACGCAGCACGTCCGGCAGGAAGGTGCGCAGCGGCAGCCGGTCGAGCGCGGCGAGGGCCTGCTGACGGCCGGCCTCGGCGTCCGAGCCGGCGTTGCGCGCGAAGCGCGGCAGCCAGCACAGCAGCCCGGCCAGCCAGGCCTCGTCGAGTCCGGGATAACCCGCCTTCTCCGCCAGGGCGCGGCTGAAATGCGCGGTGGCGAGGGCCTTGCGCCAGCCCGTCTCCAGGGCCTCGGGCGAAAACGGCGGCGAGGCCAGTTGCTCGGCCGCGCTGGCCAGGGCCAGGCTCTTGACGGTGACCGGATCCAGGCGCGCCAGGTGCTGCTCGAACTGCATGTCCGCGAGCTGGCAGCCGGGATGCAACTGGCCCAGGGCCTCCAGGGCGAGCAGGGCGAGGGCCGGGTCCAGCATGAACAGGCGGCCTCCCGCCTCGCCGACATCGGTGGCGCCGCCCAACTCGGCCAACAGGCGTGCCAGCACTCCGGGGTGGCTGATGAAAACCAGCTTTTCCGCGGGCGGCTGGGCAGGATGCAGCAAGGACATGGCGATCAGAATAGAAGGGCAGGGCGCTGAGTGTGAAATTAACGGACATGACTTTGTAAGACACCCCAAAGCATGAATACCCTGAAGGGCATAAAAGTCATGTCCGTTTCCCTCACCCCCAGCCCCTCTCCCGCTTGCGGGAGAGGGGAGCTTCGAGAGTCGCTGACGCGACTTTCACGTTAAGCAAGCCCTGTGCCACGCCGGACAGGCCGCTCGGATACGGCTTCCACGCGGGCGCGCGGGCATGCGCCGTAAGCAAGTGTAAAAAATTCCGACAGCCAGGCGTCGTGGTTGGTGAAGTGCCGACAGGCCTGTCGGCGGATTCGACTGATGTCTTTGGCGCGATCCGTGTGGAGCGCGGATTCAGTTCTCTCCCACATCGCGCAGGAAGCGGAACAGCTCGCGGCTGGATTTCGGCGGCTTGCCCTCGGCCATTTCGCGACGCGCGTTGCGGATGAGCTGGCGGGCGTGCTGGGCATCGCCGCGCGGGTGGGCGGCGAGCCATGCGGTAAGCGCCTGGTCATCCTGCAGGAGACGGTCGCGCCAGCGCTCGATGGCGTGGAACTCGGCCTTGGCGGCGGCCGATTCGCCGCGTATCGCCGCCAGTTGCTCGGCGATGGGCGCGCTGTCGACGTTGCGCATGAGTTTGCCGATATATTGCATCTGCCGGCGCAGGGCGCCATGGCTGTTGAGGCGCCGCGCTTCCAGTAGCGCTTCGCGCAGGAATTCCGGCAGGTCGAGCTTGCCCAGGCGGTCCGCGCTGAGCTTGACCAGTTCCGCGCCGAGGTCCTGCAAGGCGGTCATCTCGCGCTTGCGTTGCGACTTGCTGACGGGAAGTTCGGGGGGATCTGCGGCCATGCGGCGGAAAGGGCGTCTGGGCGCCGGGAAAGCGGAGCGGGGTTGCTATCATAACGGCTTTGCCGCCGCGCCCGGATGCCATCGTGCCGACCCAAGTCCCCCCCGCCAGTCCTTTCAGTTACAGCCACGAGACCTTGCGCGAGCTGGCCGCCCGCGTCCTCGATCTGGCCCGCCAGGGAGGCGCCAGCGCCGCCGAGACCGAGGTCTCCGAGGGCGGCGGCCTGAGCGTCGGCGTGCGCCGCGGCGAGGTGGAGACCATCGAGCACAATCGCGACAAGGGCGTCGGCGTGACCGTCTACCTCGGCCAACGCCGCGGCCATGCCTCGACCTCGGATTTTTCCGCGGACGCCCTCGCGCGCACGGTGGACAAAGCGCTCAGCATCGCCCGCTTTACCGCCGAGGACGCCTGCGCCGGCTTGGCCGACGCCGACCTGCTGGCCGTCTCGCCGCCCGAGCTGGATCTCTATCATCCCTGGGGCGTCGGCGTGGAGCAGGCCAGGGAACTGGCGCGGGCCTGCGAAGCGGCGGCCCTGGAAGCCGACCCGCGCATCACCAACTCGGAGGGCGCCTCCCTGTCCAGCCAGGCGTCGCATTTCGTCTACGCCAACAGCCTGGGCTTTTGCGCCGGCTATCCCAGCAGCCGGCAGAGCCTGTCCTGCGCGGTGATCGCCGAGGAAGGCGACAGCATGCAGCGCGATTACTGGTACACCACCGCGCGCGCCGCCAGCGACCTCGACGACCCGCTCGCCGTCGGCCGCCGCGCCGGCGAGCGCGCCGCGCGCCGCCTCAACGGCCGCCGGCTGTCCACCCGGCAATGCCCGGTGCTGTTCGAGGCGCCCATCGCCACCGGCCTCATCGCCAGCTTCGTCTCCGCCGTGTCCGGCGGCCATCTCTACCGCAAGTCCTCCTTTCTGCTCGACAGCCTGGGCACGCGGCTGTTTCCCGAGTTCTTCCAGTTGCTGGAGCGGCCCTTCCTGCCGCGCGGCCTGTCTTCCGCGCCCTTCGATTCGGAAGGCGTGGCGACGCGGGACCGCGACGTGGTGAAGGACGGCGTGCTGCAAGGCTATTTCCTCGGCAGCTACAGCGCGCGCAAGCTGGGGCTGAAGAGCACGGGCAACGCCGGCGGCAACCACAATCTCATCGTGCCGCCCACCGGCGAGGATTTCGCCGGTCTGCTGAAAAAGATGGATACCGGCCTGCTGGTCACCGAACTGCTCGGCCACGGCCTCAACATGGTCACCGGCGATTATTCGCGCGGCGCCGCCGGTTTCTGGGTGGAAAACGGCGAGATCGTCCACCCGGTGGAGGAAGTCACGGTGGCGGGCAACCTGCGCGACATGTTCCTCGGCATCATCGCCCTGGGCACGGACGTGGAGACGCGCGGATCGCGGCGCGTCGGCTCCATCCTCATCGAGCGCATGACCGTGGCGGGGGATTGAGCCGTGATGCTGGCACGGCGCTGGCTCGGGCCGCTGCTGGGCGCCCTGCCGACGGGCGGCCTCGCGGATCCGCTGCGCGAGGCGGGGGCTCTGTAGCATGCACGCGCTGCTTGCCCTGGCGCGCGCCATCGACGCCCTCAACAGCCGCGTCGGCCGCGCCGTGAAATGGCTGGTGCTGCTGGCCACCCTGGTTTCCGCCGGCAACGCCATCGCCCGCTTCGGCCTCGATCTCGCCTCCAACGCCTGGCTGGAACTGCAGTGGTACCTGTTCGCCCTGATCTTCCTGCTGGGCGCCGGCTATACCCATCTGCACAACGGCCATGTCCGCGTCGACGTGCTCTACGGCCGCCTGACGCCGCGCGCGCGGGCCTGGATCGACCTGCTCGGCGGCTTGCTGTTCCTGCTGCCCCTGGCCGGGCTCGTCGCCTGGCTGGGCTGGGCCTCGTTCCAGGCTTCCTGGGCGGTGGGCGAGACCTCGCCGGATGCGGGAGGGCTGCTGCGCTGGCCGATCAAACTCGCCATCCCCCTGGGCTTCGCGCTGTTGTTCCTGCAGGGGCTGTCGGAGGTCATCAAGCGCGCCGCCTTCCTCGCCGGGCGCGGCGGATTGAGCGAGGAGCGCGCGGAGGAGGTGGTGTGAGCTTCGAGTGGATGGCGCCGCTCATGTTCACCGGCCTGGTGGTCTTTCTGCTGCTCGGCTATCCGGTCGCGTTTTCCCTGGCCGCCAACGGCCTGCTCTTCGCTCTCCTCGGCATGCAGCAGGGCTTCTTCGGCTTCGAGCAGTTGCAGGCGCTGCCGGAGCGCGTGTTCGGCATCATGTCCAACGCCACCCTGCTGGCGATTCCCTTCTTCACCTTCATGGGCCTGATCCTGGAACGCAGCGGCATGGCCGAGGAGTTGCTGGATACCCTGGGCCAATTGTTCGGCGCCATGCGCGGCGGCCTCGCCTACTCCGTGGTGCTGGTGGGCGCCCTGCTGGCGGCGACCACCGGCGTGGTGGCGGCCTCGGTGATCGCCATGGGCCTCATCTCCCTGCCCATCATGCTGCGCCTGGGTTACGACAAGCGCCTGGCCGCCGGCGTCATCGCCGCTTCCGGCACCCTGGCGCAGATCATCCCGCCCTCCCTGGTGCTCATCATCCTGGCCGACCAGCTGGGCGTCGGCGTCGGCGACATGTATCGCGGCGCGCTGGCGCCGGCCCTGGTGCTGACCGGCCTGTATCTGGTTTTCGTCATGCTGGTGGCGATCTTCCGCCCGAGCGCCGCGCCGGCCATGCCGCCGGAGGCGAGGACCCTGCGCGGCGCGGCGCTTTATCGGCGCGCCCTGGTTAGCATGGGGCCGCCCCTGGTGCTCATCTTCCTCGTGTTGGGCACCATTTTCGCCGGCATCGCCACTCCCACCGAGGGCGGCGCCATGGGCGCGCTGGGCGCCCTGGCGCTGGCCCTGGCGAAGAAAAGGCTGAGCCTCGATCTGCTGCGGCAGGCGATGGACAGGACCGCCCGCCTGACCAGCTTCGTCATTTTCATCCTCATCGGCTCCACCGTGTTTTCCCTGGTGTTTCGCCTGATGGACGGCGATCTCTGGCTGGAAGGGCTGTTCTCGGCCCTGCCGGGCGGCGCCCTGGGCTTCCTCATCCTGGTGAACCTGCTGATCTTCGTGCTTGCCTTCTTCCTGGATTTCTTCGAGATCGCCTTCATCATCGTGCCCTTGCTGGCGCCGGTCGCCATGAAGCTCGGCATCGACCCGATCTGGTTCGGCGTTCTGCTGGGCCTCAACATGCAGACCTCCTTCATGCACCCGCCCTTCGGCTTCGCCCTGTTCTATCTGCGCAGCGTGGCGCCGGCCAGCGTGCGCACCGGCGACATCTACTGGGGCGCCGTGCCCTTCGTGGTCATCCAGCTGCTCATGGTCGCCCTGGTGCTGGCCTTTCCCGAGCTGGTCGGCACGGCTGGCGGCGAGGCGGCCGCACCGGCCCCGGATTTGACCAGCGGTGACGGCGGCGCCGTGCATTTCCTGCCGCCCGGGGCAGGCCAATGAGCGTGGCGATGGCGCTTAAAGCTTTTTCGCGCGGACGCCGATAAGCTAAACTGTATTTGGACCAATAGTGAGGTAGATCATGAAATCCGCTCTGAGTCTAGCCGCCATCGCGGTGTTGTTGTTGCCCGGATGCGCCACCAAGGATTACGTGCACGAATACGTGCAATCGCAGATGAAGCCGGTTTCCGGCCAGGTTGCCGCCGTGGAGGGCCGGGTGGGCAAGGCGGAGTCCGGTATCCAGGGCAACGCCGGGGCCATCG
>JBBIPL010000068.1:0-6927 GCA_037442845.1 Hydrogenophilales bacterium
GGGAAAAGGGAAACGGGAAAAGGGAAACGGGAAAAGGGAAAAGGGAAACGGGAAACGGGAAACGGGAAACGTGGGGGAGGGGGGGTTGTCTGTCCGTTTCCCGTTTCCCGTTTCCCGAGTCAATGATACGAAAGCGCGCTCGACAGCAGCCGGGCGGTGATGTCGACGATGGGGATGACCCGTTCGTAGGCCATGCGCGTCGGGCCGATGACGCCCAGGGTGCCGACCACCTCGCCGTTGACCTCGTAGGGGGCGGCGATGACGCTGCATTCGTCCAGGGGGGCGACGCCCGATTCGGCGCCGATGAACAACTGGATGCCGCTGGCGGTGTGGCTCACGTCCAGCAGTTGCATGAGTTCGGTGCGCTGCTCGAAGAGGCCGAAAAGTTCGCGCAGGCGGTCCATGTTCGCCGACAGTTCCGGCGCGCCCAGCAGGTTGCGCTCGCCGCACAACACGTATTCCTTGTCGGCGCCGCTGAAGGCGTCGGCGCCGGCGGCCACCACCAGTTCCATGAGCTGGCTGATGTCGGATTTCAGCGCGGCCAGTTCCGCGGCCAGGCGGGGCTGCACCTGCTCGAAGGAAAGCCCGGCGAAATGCGCGTTGAAGTAGTTGGCGGCACGCACCAGTTGGGCCGCGTCGTAAGCGCGCTCGGTGAGGATGACGCGGTTCTGCACCTCGCCCTCGGTGGTGACCATGATGAGCAGGATGCGCTTGTCCGACAGGCCGAGGAATTCGATCTGCCGCAGGTTCTGGTGGCGCCGCTTGGGGATCAGCACGACGCCGGCGTGCGTCGTCAGTTCGGCCAGCAGGTGCGAGGCGGCGCTGAGCAGGCGCTGCGGGTCGGCCGGCGCCAGGGTGGCCTCGATCTGGCGCACCTCGCCCTGATTCAGTGGCTTGACGGTGAGCAGGGTGTCGACGAAGAAGCGGTAGCCGCGCGGCGTCGGCACGCGTCCGGCCGAGGTATGCGGGCTGGTGATGAAGCCGAACTCCTCCAGGTCCGCCATGATGTTGCGGATGGAGGCGGGCGACAGGTTGATCTCGGCATACTTGGAAAGGGTGCGCGAGCCCACCGGCTGTCCATCCTCGATGTAGCGTTCGACGAGGAACTTCAGCAGGAGCCGGGCGCGGTCGTTGAGGTCGGGCGTGTGGGGCATGAATCCCGCCGGGTTGGCCATGGAAGGGGATGGCTATAATTTCACGCCATGAAAGCCGATTTCAAGACCATCGCCCTGGTGGGCAAGTTCAACACCCCGGCCTGCACCGGTTCGCTGCTGCGTCTGGCGGACTTTCTCGGCAAGCGCGGCCATGTCGTGATGCTCACCGCGCATACCGCCGATTCCTGCGACCTGCGCGAGTTTCCGGTGGCCAGCCTGAAGGAAATCGGCGGCCAGGTGGACCTGGCTATCGTCATGGGCGGCGACGGCACCCTGCTCAACATCGCGCGCAGCCTGGCCGACAGCCAGGTGCCGCTGATCGGCGTGAACCAGGGGCGCCTGGGCTTCCTCGCCGACGTGTCCATCGACACCATGTTCACCACCCTGGATGACATGCTCTCCGGCCAGTACGTGGCCGAGGACCGCATCATGCTGGAAGCAGGCGTGGAGCGGCACGATGACGTGCTCATCGCTTCCTACGCCTTCAATGACGTGGTGGTCAGCAAGAGCACCATGGGCCGGCTCATCGAGTTCGAGGTCTATATCGACGACCAGTTCGTCTACAGCCAGCGCGCCGACGGCCTGGTGGCGGCTTCGCCGACCGGTTCCACCGCCTACGCGCTGTCCGCCGGCGGCCCCATCCTGCACCCCACCCTGGAAGCGGTGGTGCTGGCGCCGATCTGCCCGCACACCCTGTCGGCGCGCCCCATCGCCGTGCACAGCAACTCGGAGATCGAGATCAACCTGATCCACGCCAGCGACGCCCGCGTCCACTTCGACGGCCAGCTCCACTCCGACCTGATGGTGGGCGACCGGGTGGTGATCCGGCGCGCCGCCAAGACCGTGCGGCTGCTGCATCCGGAAGGCCACAACTATTACGATACCCTGCGGCAGAAGCTGCACTGGGGGGAGAAGCTGTGAGGAGCAAGACGCAAGGGGCAAGGCGCAAGAAACAGTTCCCACGCTGGGCAATGCTTGCCTTGCAGCTTGGCCCTTGTGCCTTGCCACTTGCATCTTTGCCATGCTGTTAAGCCTGTCCATCGCCGACTTCGTCCTGGTGGAGCGCCTGGACCTGGAGTTCCGGCCCGGTTTTTCCGTGCTCACCGGCGAAACCGGCGCCGGCAAGTCCATCCTGCTGGGCGCCCTCGCCCTGGTGCTGGGCGAGCGGGCGGATGCGGGGGTGGTGCGGGAGGGGGCGGCGCGCGCCGAGGTGGCCGCCGAGTTCGCCGCCGGCGAGGCGCCCGGCCTCAACGCCTGGCTGGAGGAAAACAGCCTGGTCGGCGACGACGGCGCGCTGCTGCTGCGCCGGGTGGTGGAAGCCGGCGGCCGCTCCCGCGCCTTCATCAACGGCCGGCCCGCCACCGCCCAGCAGCTCAAGGAGGCCGGCGAATTCCTGGTCGACATCCACGGCCAGCACGCCCACTACTCCCTGCTCAAGGCCGCCGAGCAGCGCCGCCTGCTGGACGCCTACGCCGGTTGCGCCGATCTCGCCGCCGCCGCGGCGGAACGCCACCGGCTCTGGCGCGCCGCCAGCGCCCGCCGGGAAGCCGGCGAACGTCAGGCCGGCGAAGTGGACGCGGAACGCGAGCGCCTGGCCTGGACGGAACGGGAACTGGCGAGCCTGGCCTTTACCGCCGAGGGCTGGCAGAGCTTGCAGGAAGACCACCGCCGTCTGGCCCATGCCGCCGATCTGCTGGCCGGCACCCGCGCCGCGGGGGAAGTCCTCGACGGCGACGATACCGGCCTGCTCGACCGCCTGCGCGCCCTGCGTCACCAGCTCGCCGACCTGGCCGGCATCGACCCGGCCCTGGCCGGACCCCTGGCCCTGCTGGAAAGCGCGGACGAGGCCCTGCATGAAGCCGAACGGGAACTGGCCCGCTATGCCGAGCGGGTGGACCTCGACCCGGAGGCCCTGAACGAGGCGGAACTGCGCCTGGCCGCGATCCAGTCCGCCGCCCGCAAGTTTCGCGTCAAGCCCGAGGAGATTCCCGAGCGCCTGGCCGCCGCCCGCGCCCGCCTGGCCGAACTCGGCGCCGTCGCCGATGCCGAGGCCCTGGCCCGCGCCGAGGCGGAAGCCGAGGCTGCCTACCGCAAGGATGCCGAGGCCCTCTCCCGCCAGCGCGGCAAAGCCGCCGGCAAGCTCGCCAAGGCGGTGACCGCGGCCATGCAGCAACTCGCCATGGCGGGGGGCAGCTTCGCGGTGGAACTACCCGCCGGGGAACCCGCCGCGCACGGCCTCGAAGACGTGGAATTCCAGGTCGCTCCCCATGCCGGCCAGGGTTTGAAGCCGCTCGCGAAGACCGCTTCCGGCGGCGAACTGTCGCGCGTGGGGCTGGCCCTGCAAACGGTGTTGTCCGGCGTCTCCGGCGCCGCCACCCTCATTTTCGACGAGGTGGATGCCGGCATCGGCGGCGGCGTCGCCGAAATCGTCGGCCGTCTGCTCGCCGATCTGGGCCGCTCCCGGCAGGTGCTGTGCGTCACCCACCTGGCCCAGGTCGCCGCCCGCGCGGCCAGCCATTACCGCGTCAGCAAGGACGCCCGCAACGGCCGGGCGGTGTCGGAAGTGGTCTTGCTGCATGGAGAAGCGCGGGTGGGGGAACTGGCGCGCATGCTGGGCGGCGTGACCATCACTCCGGCCACCCGCGCGCACGCGGCGGAAATGCTGGCCGGCGGGGATTCGGCCGCCGGCAAGAAGGTAAAGAGTAGGGCGGATTAGCCGAAGGCGTAATCCGCCGGATGAGGACTAATCCGCCCCGCCTCCGGACTTGCCGGCCTTGCGGTTCGGGCAGTTCTCCTTGATGCACTCCACGTACAGATGCAGGGCGTGCTCGGCCAGGCGGAAGCCGCGTTCGGCGGCGATGGCATGCTGGCGCTTCTCGATGGCCGGATCGTAGAACTCCTCCACTTTGCCGCATTGCAGGCAGAGCAGATGGTCGTGATGGTTGCCGCGGTTGAGTTCGTACACCGCCTTGTCGTTGTCGAAGTGGTGGCGCATGAGCAGGCCGGCGTGCTCGAACTGCGTGAGCACGCGGTACACCGTGGCCAGTCCGACGTCGATGTTCTCGGCCATGAGCAGGCGGTAGACGTCCTCGGCGGTGAGGTGGCGGCGCTCGGTCTGCTCGAACAGGTTGAGTATCTTGAGACGCGGGCCGGTGACTTTCAGACCCATGGTCCGGAGTTGATCCGTATTGGTCATGGCGCTTATGACGGAATAGGCAGATGCCGCTATCATAGCGCGGCTTTTCGTCCCCATCGCCAACGCCCAGTTCCATGCCTCCCTCCCTCCGCATCGCTTTCCTCGCGGTCGCGCTGCTTGCGCTGTCCGGCTGCGGCAGTTGGTCGAACCCCCTGGAGCGCGTCCTGCCCACCCACCGCATCGACATCCAGCAGGGCAATGCCGTCACCCAGGCGATGCTGGACAAGCTCAAGCCGGGCATGACGCCCTCGCAGGTGCGCTTCATCCTGGGTACGCCGCTGATCGTCGATCCGTTCCGCGCCAATCGCTGGGATTACGTGTATCGCCTGGAACAAGGCGGCAAGCTGCGCGAATCGCGCCGCGTCACGGTGATTTTCGAGAACGACCGGCTGAAGGCGCTGGAGGGGGACGTCGTCGCCGCCCAGATGGACGCGCGGCCGCCCGCGCAGCCGCCCGCGTCGGCGCAAGGGAGCGGCAAATGATGCGGGTAGCCATCGCCGGAGCCTCCGGCCGCATGGGCAAGGTTTTGCTGGAGGCGGTCGCCGCCGCCGGCGATCTGCGCCTCGCCGCCGCCCTGGAACGCACGGGCAGTCCCTGCCTGGGGCGCGACGCCGGTGAACTGATCGGCGTGCATCTGGGCGCGAACATCCGCGCGGATGTCGCCGAGGCGCTCGACGGCGCCGACGCGCTCATCGACTTCACGCGGCCGGAGGCGACCCTGCGCCATCTGGAGATCTGCGCGCGCAAGGGAGTCGGCCTGGTCATCGGCACCACGGGTTTCGACGCCGCCGGCAAGGCGGCCATCGCCGCGGCGGCGAACAGCATTCCCATCGTCTTCGCCCCCAACATGAGCGTCGGCGTCAACCTGGCCCTGCGCCTGCTGGACACGGCCGCGCGCGTGCTGAACGAGGGCTTCGACATCGAGATCGTCGAGGCCCACCATCGCCACAAGGTCGATGCCCCCTCGGGTACCGCCCTGGCGCTGGGCGAGGCGGTCGCCGCCGCCCTGGGGCGTGATCTCAAGTCCTGCGCCGTGTACGGCCGCGAGGGCGTCACCGGCGAGCGCGATGCCTCGACCATCGGCTTCGCCGCGCTGCGCGGCGGCGACATCGTCGGCGATCACACCGTCCTCTTCGCCGGCGTCGGCGAGCGCCTGGAAATCACCCACAAGGCCAGCAGCCGCATGACCTTCGCCCTCGGCGCGCTGCGCGCGGCCCGTTTCCTGGCCGGCAGGAAGACCGGCCTGTTCGACATGCAGGACGTGCTGGGCCTGAAGTGAGGTTTGGGCGACCCGTCGCCGTTGTCCATGCCATGACGCGCCGAATCGGCCTGCTGCTCCTGGCTCTGGCCATGACCGGACCCGCGCTGGCGGTGCAGCTCATCGCCCATAAGGAGGTATCCCAGTCGACCTTGTCGGTGGCCTCGGCCCGCGCCATATTCGGCATGCGCCAGGTGAAATGGCCGGACGGGAAGCCGATCAGGGTATTCGTCCTTGCGGATCAGCATCCCACGCACGGGGCGCTCTGCAAGGAACGTCTCAATCTGTTCCCCTATCAACTGCGCCAGTCCTGGGACCGGCTGGTGTATTCGGGCATTGCGCAGGCTCCCGGCGAAGTCTCCAGCGAGGAAGAGATGTTGGCCAAAGTGGCTTCCACGCCGGGCGCCATCGGTTACGTCAGGAAGGTGAAGACTCATGATCAGGTCAAGATTCTCAACCTCGACTAGGTGGGGTGCGTCCCTGCTCTGTTGGGCGCTGGCCGGCGCCGGCGCCAGCGCCCAGGAGCTGGGCGACGGCCTCCAGCTGCATGGTTTTCTCAGTCAGGCGGCGGTGCGCAGCAGCGACAACAACGTCGGCGGCGACAGCGCCGACCAGACGGCCTGGGATATGCGCGAGATGGGCGTCAATCTTTCCTGGCGTCCCACCCCGGACTGGCTGGTGTCCGCCCAGGCCCTGGCCCGTTGGGCCGGCGACGCCGACGACGGCGATCCGCGCCTCGATTACGGTTTCATCGATCACGCCTTGCTGACTTACGGCGACGACCGTGTGGGCATGCGCCTGGGCAAGATCAAGAACCCCTTCGGCTTCCATAACACCACCCGCGACGTGGCCCACACCCGGCCGGGCATCCTCATGCCGCAGTCGATCTACCTCGACCGCATCCGTGATTTCTATCTGGCCGCGCCTGGCGTTGCCTTCTACGGCGATCATTCTGGCGATGCCGGCGGACTTTCCTGGCAGTTCAACGTCATGCGGCCGCAGGTGGATGATGAGGAGTTGGAACGGGTATTCATGCTGCTGGACAGGCCCGGACGCTTCAAGGGCAAGACTTCCTGGATGGGCCAGGCCAGCCTGGACTCGGCGGACGGTCGCTGGCGCGCCGGCCTTTCCATGGGCGAGTTCCGCATGGATTACAAGCCTGGCGGTCCACTCGACCTTGCGGCCGGGAATCATCGGCTGCCCACCTGGGTGCTTTCCCTGGAACACAACCGCGAGGACTGGTCGCTGACCGCGGAGTATTCCGAGACCACCATCAAGGCCAGGGATTACGGCCCCTTCATCACGTTCGAGGACAACAC
>JBBIPL010000068.1:7027-10262 GCA_037442845.1 Hydrogenophilales bacterium
AGACCACCATCAAGGCCAGGGATTACGGCCCCTTCATCACGTTCGAGGACAACACCACCCAGGCCTGGTACGTGCAGGCGACGCGCCGCCTGCCATCCGGCTGGCAGGCCTACCTGCGCTACGATGCGCTCTATCTGGACAAGGACGACAAGGATGGTTCTTCGTTCGGAATGCCTCTGGGATTTCCCGACTATTCGCGCTATGCCAAGGATTGGGTTGTGGGCGTGCGCAGGGACATGGGCGCGCTTGCCCTTTCCGCGGAGTTGCACCACGTCGATGGCACGGCTTGGCTGGCCCTGGTCGACAACCCCGCCGCCGGCATGGTCAGGAAGTGGGACATGCTGCTGATGCAGGCCGCGTGGCGTTTCTGAGCATGGCATGCCGCGCCGGCGGGACAAGGTCCTCGGAAAGATGACAATGCGCTGTGGAACGTTGATTTGAGAAGGCAGCGACGATGCCTGTCGGCCGCAAGCAAGTATTCCTGAGCATTCGCATCAAGGTGCTGCTGTTCGCGGGCCTTTCCCTGGCCGTGATCACCGCCGCTTTCACTGGGCTGGCCTTGCGCACACTGGATGAACGCCAGCAGGCCGCGCTGGCCCAGCGGCAAGTGCGTTCTGCGGATCTGTTGGGCCGTCTCTTTCAGCACCAGTCCGCGCGCCTTCAGGCCCTGGGCACCCTGGTCGGGGATCTGCCCGGCGTGCGCGCGGCCTTGCAACAGGGGGACAAAGCCGGCTTGGCGCGGGTGTTCGAGCCATTCTGGTCGGATCTGAATCTCAGCCATGGTTTGGATCGTGTCGCCTTCCTGCTGCCGGATGGCGGCGTACTGGGCGACTGGGGCATGGCGGATGCCGGCGCCCATGTTCCGCGCCTGGCGGGCGAGGCCATGCGCGGCGAAGCGCCCAGCCACCGACTCGAATGCCAGCCACGCTGTCTATACATGACCGCGGTTCCCCTGGTGGAACGGGGCATCTACGTAGGCACGGTGATCCTGTCGGCGGGCCTGCAGGAACTGGTCCTCGATTTCCGGCGCCTGTCGGGCCATGAGTTGGCCGTGCTGGACAGCAAGGGCAAAGACACGCCGCTGGGCAAGCTCATCTCGGTCAGCGGCGGCGCGGCCTACGAGGATCTGCTGCGTTCCCTGCGGGTCGATGCGGAAGGCGGCGAGGTCTTTAACGCCGCACGGGAGCACCGCAATTTCCTCCTGTTTCGCCTCAACGCTCCAGAGCCGGAAAGCGACGCGATCCAGTTTCTTGCCATGGTCGACGTTACCGCTGAAAAGAGGGAACTCACCGAGGCAGTGCGTTCCAGCCTGCTCCTGGGCGGTTTCTTCCTGGTGCTTGCCCTGGGCCTGCTCTACCTCTTGCTGCGGCCCACCATGAATCGTCTCGGCCAGGCCATGAGCGCCTTGCCATTATTGGGCGAGGGCCGTTATGACCGGGCGCGGGCGGCGGTGCCGGCCAACGACCGCGTGGTCCATGTCCGCGACGAGGTCGACGACCTGGCCGAACTGACGCATGCGCTCGCCGACACCCTGGAGCAACTGCATGCGCTGTCCAGGGAGCACACCGCTGCGCTGAAGGCCCAGGCTTTCCAACTGGAGCAGGAGCGCGATTTCATCGCCGGCCTGCTCGACACCGCGCCGGTGCTGATCCTCACCTATGGCCGCGATCTGCGCATTCGCCTGGCCAACGTGCATGCGGTCGATTCCAGCGGCCACGAGACCGTCGAACTGATCGGACATTCTTTTCCGGAACTGTTCATGACCGGCCCGCAGCGCGAACATTTCGCCGCGCTGATCGAGCGCATCGACATGGGCGACGTCGCCCACAGCGAAAGCGGTTTTTCCCGCCCCGACGGCGTGGACAGAGATGTGGTCTGGTTCCATTCATGCCTGGACGATCCGCACGGCGAGAAGGCCTATCTCTCGGTGGGCCTGGACGTGACGGACTACCGGCAGGTGGAACGCAGCCTCACCTTGCTGGCCGAGCATGACAGCATCACCGGCCTATACAACCGGCGCGCTTTCAAGCGCGAGCTGGCTGGCCTCCTCGCCAATGGCGCCACGGGCGCTCTCCTCCTCTGCGATATCGACGAATTCCGCGCGGTCAACGAATCCGTCGGCCACGAGGAGGGCGACCGCGTGTTGCAGGGTTTCGCGCGGCATGTCGAGCATCTGCGGCCCAGGCCGGTCCTGAGCGCGCGTCTGGGCGGCGACGATTTCGCCCTGGCGTTCGCCGGCATCAGCTCGGCCGAGGCCATCGTTCTCGCACGCGGCCTCAATCAGCCCATCGCCTATTCGGGCGGCGAGGGCGAGAGCGGCATCAGGAGCCGTCTGTCCGCCTGCGTCGGCATCGTGCTGTTCCACGAATCCAGCGGAGACGCCGACCACCTGCTGGCCAATGGCGAGATCGCCCTCACTCAAGCGCGCGCCAAGGGGCACGGTTCCTGGCATCTGTATTCCGGCGACGACCCCTATCGTGAACAGGCCGGACGCCGGGCGCACTGGCGCGCCGAGGTGGAGCAGGCCCTCGACGAGGAACGTTTCGTCCTGTTCTTCCAACCCATCCGGAACATCGCCAGCGGGCGCATCGGCCATTACGAGGCCCTGCTGCGCCTGCAGGGCAGGGATGGCGCCCTGGCGGCGCCCGGCCTGTTCATCGACGTGGCCGAGAGTACCGGCCTCATCCGCCGCATCGACCGCTGGGTGATCAAGGCGGTGGCGGCCTTCGTCGCCGGGCAGGGCGGCGACGTCAAGGTGGCGATCAATCTGTCCAGCCGCAGTTTCGACGACGACATGGCCTACGAAACGATGAAGGAAGCCCTGGCCAGGCATGGCGTCGATGGGAGCCGGCTGCTGCTGGAAATCACCGAAACCGCCGCCCTGGCCAATTTCTCCAGCGCCACCCGCATCATGGCGCAGCTGCGCGGTCTGGGTTGCGCCTTCGGCCTGGACGATTTCGGCGTCGGCTACAGCTCCTTCCAGTACCTGAAGGAGTTGCCCGTGGATTTCGTCAAGATCGACGGCTCCTTCGTCAAGGGCCTGCTCCACAACCAGGACGATGTGGTCTTCGTGAAAGCCCTGAACGACGCGGTGAAGGGCTTCGGCAAGTACACCATCGCCGAATTCGTGGAGGACGAGGCCACCCTCGCCATCTTGCGGGATATCGGCGTCGACTATGCGCAGGGTTATCTGATCGGTCGGCCCGCGCCGGAGCTGTTGGCGTGAGGCGTGAGG
>JBBIPL010000068.1:10362-12507 GCA_037442845.1 Hydrogenophilales bacterium
GGCGTGAGGCGTGAGGGGCCGTCGGGCCACTTGAAGCTTGTGTGGGCAGCCCCATTTATGCCCAGGTTTTTCAACTGGGGAGTTTTTTTGCCATGACCGTTACCGCCGCCAAGGAAACTCTGGGCTTCCAGGCCGAGGTGAAGCAGCTGCTTCACCTGATGATCCATTCCCTTTACAGCCACAAGGAAATCTTCCTGCGCGAGCTGATTTCCAACGCCTCCGACGCCGCCGACAAGCTGCGTTTCGAGGCCCTGTCGGACCCGGCCCTGTACGAATCCGACCCGGAACTGAAGATCTGGGTGAGCATCGACAAGGAAGCCAAAACCATCACCCTGCGCGACAACGGCATCGGCATGAGCCGCCAGGAGGTGATCGAGCACATCGGCACCATCGCCAAGTCCGGCACGCGCGAATTCTTCGGCAAGCTCACCGGCGACCAGAAGAAGGACGCCCAGTTGATCGGCCAGTTCGGCGTCGGCTTCTATTCCAGCTTCATCGTCGCCGAGCGGGTCACCCTCACCACTCGCCGCGCCGGCCTCACCCGGGAACACGGCGTGCGCTGGGAGTCGGCGGGCAGCGGCGACTACACCCTGGAAACCGTGGAGAAGGCGGAGCGGGGCACCGAGATCGTCCTGCACCTCAAGGCCGACGAGGCGGAATTCCTCGATGACTGGCGGGTGAAGTCGGTCATCCGCGCATATTCCGACCACATCGCCATCCCGGTGGAATTCACCGACGAGAAGGGCGGGAGCGAGACCGTCAACCGCGCCAACGCCCTCTGGGCGCGGGCCAAGAGCGACATCAGCGAGGACGAGTACAAGGCCTTCTACAAGCACGTCGGCCACGACTACGAGGATCCCCTGGCCTGGACCCACGTCAAGGTGGAAGGCCGCCAGGACTACACCGCCCTGCTCTATGTGCCCGCCCACGCCCCCTTCGACCTCTGGGACCGCGACGCCAAGACCGGCGTGAAGCTCTACGTGAAGCGCGTCTTCATCATGGAGGACGCGCGCAGGCTGATGCCCGCCTACCTGCGCTTCGTGCGCGGCGTCATCGACGCGGCCGACCTGCCGCTCAACGTCTCCCGCGAAATCCTGCAGGAAACCCGCGACATGGAGATGATCCGCAACGGCTGCGTGCGCAAGACCCTGGACCTGCTCGACGACATCGCGGAGAACCGCAAGGACGATTACGCCAAGGTCTGGGAACACTTCGGCAAGGTGCTCAAGGAAGGCGTCGGCGAGGACCACGCCAACCAGGAACGCATCGCCAGGCTGCTGCGCTTCCGCACCACCCAGGTCGACGAGGAATCCGTCTCCCTGGCCGACTACATCGGCCGCATGCGGGAAGGCCAGGACAAGATCTACTACCTGACCGCCGACACCCTGGCCGCCGCCCAGGCCAGTCCGCACCTGGAGGTGTTCCGCAAGAAGGGCGTGGAGGTGCTGCTGCTCACCGACCGGGTGGACGAATGGCTGGTCTCCAACCTGTTCGCGTTCGCCGGCAAATCCCTGGCCTCCGTGGCCAAGGGCCAGGTGGACTTGTCCGCCGTGCAGGCCGAAGGCGAGGACAAGGAAGAACCGGCCCAGGCCGAGGAAGCAGCCAAGCCCCTGCTGGAACGGCTGAAGAAGTCGCTGGAGTCCCGCGCCAAGGACGTGCGCGCCAGCCACCGCCTGGTGGAATCCCCTGCCTGCCTGGTGGCCGACGAGGGCGACATGAACGCCAACCTGGCGCGCATGCTGAAGCAGATGGGCCAGCAAGTGCCGGATACCCAGCCCATCCTGGAAGTGAACCTGGGCCATCCCCTGCTGAAACGCCTGGAAGGCGAGGACGGCGAGCGCTTCGACGCACTCGCCGGCCTGCTGCTGGACCAGGCTGTGCTGCTCGACGGCGGCCAGCTGGCCGATCCGGCTGGCTTCGTCAGACGGGTGAACGGCCTGCTGTTCGGCTGAGGGGCGTGACCGCGGCGGGGCTTCGCGTGTCGCCCCGCCGACCCCGGCCATCCATACCAATGCGTTCGCCGCGCCGGCGGACTACAGTAGCCGCTTCAGTCAAGAGGAGCCCGACATGCGCAAGTGCTTCGCGTTGCTTTCCGCCCTCGCAGCCGGCTGGCGATGCATCGCCAGCCGTGGGGCGCGGAGCGGG
>JBBIPL010000069.1:0-12472 GCA_037442845.1 Hydrogenophilales bacterium
CGCCGCCGATGCCGACGAAGTGGATGTGGTTGACCTTGTGCTTCAAGGCAGGATCCTTGCATCGGGGAAATGGGAAATGGGAAACGGGAAACGGGAAAAGGGAAACGGGAAAAGGGAAACGGGAAAAGGGAAAAGGGAAACGGGAAATGGGAAACGAGTAACCTGGGCGCGGCTTTGCGTTTCCCGTTTCCCGTTTCCCTTTTCCCGAGTTACACGCATTTCGCCAACTCCTTGACGGCACGTGCCACGCTTGCGGTCGCCTCCGGCTTGGCCAGGGCGCGGGCTTTCTGTGCGCGTTCCAGCAGCGCCTGCCGCGTCAAGCCGCCCAGCCATTCCGCCAGGCTCGCGGCATCCAGGTCCTTTTGCTGCATGAGCCAGGCCGCGCCCTGGTCGGCCAGGAAGCGGGCGTTGGCGGTCTGGTGGTCGTCGACGGCGTAGGGGAAGGGCACGAACAGCGCGGCCGAGCCGCTGGCGGCGATTTCCGCGACGGTGAGCGCGCCGGCGCGGCAGATGACCACGTCGGCCCAGGCCAGGGCCGCCGCCATGTCCTCGATGAAGGCCAGGCACTCGCCGCGCACCCCCGCCGCCGCGTAATGGGCCTGGAGCGCATCGAGATGCTTGCCGCCGGACTGGTGGCGCAGCAGCGGCCGCGCCGCTTCCGGCAGCCGGGCGATGGCCTGCGGCAGCAGTTCGTTCAGGGCTGCCGCGCCCAGGCTGCCGCCCACCACCAGCAGATGCAGCGGGCCGCCGCGGCCGGCCATGCGCGCGGCGGGATCGGGCAGGGCGGCGATGGCCGGACGCAGCGGATTGCCCACCCACTCCCCTTTTTTCGCCAGCGTCGAGTCGGGGCTGGCCAGGGGCAGGCCGAGCAGGATGCGGTCGGCGACGTGGGCCAGCACCTTGTTGGTGAGGCCGGCGACGGCGTTCTGCTCGTGGATGACCAGGGGCTTGCCCAAGAGGCTGGCCATCATGCCGCCGGGGAAGGCGACGTAACCGCCCAGGCCCAGGGCCACGTCGGGCCGCTCGCGGAAGATGGCGCGGGCCGCCTGCCAGAAGGCGGCGAGCAGGTTCGCCGGCAGCAACAGCTTGGCGAGCAAACCCTTGCCGCGCACCCCGGCCATTTTCACCCAGGCCATGGCGAAGCCCTTTTCCACCGCCAGTTTCGCCTCCATGCCGGCCCGCGTGCCCAGCCAGACCACGCGCCAGCCGTCGTCACGCAGGTTTTCCGCGACCGCCAGGGCCGGCATGACGTGGCCGCCGGTGCCGCCGGCCATGATGAGGATGGTGCGGGAAACGGGGAACGGTGAACGGGAAACGTCCGGTGCCGCGGTGTTTCCACGTTTCCCTTTTCCCTTTTCCCTTTTCTCCCAGCTCACGCCTTCTTCCCCCGCATCAGGCGCCTATTCTCGAAATCCACCCGCAGCAGGACGGCCAGGGCCAGGCAGTTGGCGACGATGCCGGAACCGCCGTAGCTCATCAGCGGCAGGGTGAGGCCCTTGGTGGGCAAGAGGCCGAGGTTCACGCCCATGTTGATGAAGGCCTGGGCGCCCATCCAGACGCCCACGCCCTGCGCCACCAGGGCGGCGAAATTGCGCCCCATGAGACCCGCCTGCCAGCCGATGGAGAAGGCGCGCCAGGTCAGCCAGGCGAACAGGCCGATGACGGTGAGCACGCCGATCAGTCCGAGTTCCTCGCCGATGACGGCGAGCAGGAAATCGGTGTGGGCCTCGGGCAGGTAGAACAGCTTCTCCACGCTGTCGCCCAGGCCGACGCCGGTGAGTTCGCCGCTGCCCAGGGCGATGAGGGCGTGCGAGAGCTGGTAGCCGGCGCCGTAGGGATCCTTCCAGGGATTCAGGTAGCCCAGCACCCGTTCGTAGCGGTACTCGGAGGTGACGATCATCAGCACGAAGCCGATGGCGAGCAGGAAGGACAGCCCGAAGAACAGCCGCGCGTTGAAGCCGCCGAGGAACAGGATGGCCATGGCGATGGCGACGATGACCACCAGGGCGCCGAAGTCGGGCTCCATGAGCAGCAGGCCGCCGATGCCCAGCATCACCAGGAACATGGGCAGGAAACCCTTTCTCAGGTTCTGCATGTAGGCCGCCTTGCGCGCCGTGTAGTCGGCGGCGTAGAGGATGGTGGCGAACTTCATCAGCTCGGAGGGTTGCAGGTTGCCCAGGGGGCCGAGCGGAATCCAGCGCCGGCTGCCGTTCACCTCCTTGCCGATGAAGGGGATCAGCACCACCAGCAGCAGCACGGCGCAGCACATGAACAGATAGGGCGCCAGGGCTTGCCAGGTCGGCGTGGGGATCTGCAGGGCGGCGTAGCCGGCGCCCAGCGCGATCACCAGGTACATGGCGTGGCGGATCAGGTAGAAGGCAGACTGGTTGCTGGCGGACTTGGCCTCGGCGATGGCGACGGAGGCCGAATACACCATCACCAGGCCCAGCATGAGCAGCGCCAGGGCGGCGAACACCAGCCCCCAGTCATAAGGGGTGAGGGCCGTGCGCTTGAGGGCGGCGTTATGGAACATGACCCGCTCCCGGCGCTTTGCCGCCGGCCGCCAGGTTGTGCACCGCGGCGATGAATACCTCGGCGCGGTGGACGTAGTTGCGGAACATGTCCCAGCTCGCGCAGGCCGGCGACAGCAACACGGCATCGCCGGGTCGCGACAGGCGGAACGCAAGATTCACCGCCTCTTCCATGCTTTCCGCGCGATGCACCGGGCAGGCGCCGCCGATGGCCGCCTCGATGAGCGGGCCGTCGCGGCCGATGCGCACCACGGCGCGGGTATTCCTCACTGCCTCCCGCAGCGGCGAGAAATCCTGGCCCTTGCCGTCGCCGCCGGCGATCAGCACCACCGGCGCGGTGAAGCCGAGCAGGGCGGCGGTGGTGGCGCCGACGTTGGTGCCCTTGGAATCGTCGTAGAAGGTGCGACCCTCCACCTCCGCCACCTTCTGCACCCGGTGCGGCAGGCCCTCGAAAGTTTTCAGCGCCGGCAGCAGCCCCTCGTAGGGCAGGCCGATGGCGCGGCACAGGGCGAGCGCCGCCAGCGCGTTGGCGGCGTTGTGCAGGCCGGCGATGGGCAGCTTGTCCACCGGCAGCAGGGCTTCCTCGCCCTCGCACAGCCAGAGGCGGTCCTTGCGCGTGGCGAGGCCGAACTGGCCGGCCGCGAGGGGCTCGTCCACGTTCAGGCCGAAGCTCCATGGCCTGCGCCCCGGCAGGGCCATGGCCATCACCATCGGGTCGTCCCGATTCAGCACCTGCACGCCCGGGCCGCTGAAGATGCGGGCCTTGGCCGCCGCGTAGTCGTGCAGGCCGGCGTAGCGGTCCATGTGGTCTGCGCAGATGTTGAGCACCGTGGCCGCGTCGGGCTTCAGGCTGCGGGTGGTTTCCAGCTGGAAGCTGGACAGCTCCAGCACCCACACGTCCGGGCAGCGGCCCAGGGTGTCCTGGTTGTCCAGGGCGTCCAGCACGGGCAGGCCGATGTTGCCGGCGACCACGGTGTCCAGGCCGACGGCGGCGCACAGGTGGCCCACCAGGCTGGTGACCGTGCTCTTGCCGTTGGAGCCGGTGATGGCGATGACGCGGGCGGAAGCGCCTTGAATGGCGCGGGCGAACAGTTCCACGTCGCCCACCACGTCCTTGCCCGCTTGCACCGCCCATTGCAGCTCGGGCGTGGCCAGGGCGACGCCGGGGCTGACGACGACGAGGTCGGCCCAGGCGAAGTCGGCGCGGTCGAAACCGCCCAGGCGCAGCGTGGCTTCCGGGAAGGCCTCGCGCACGCGCTGGGCGTGCGGCGGTTCCGCGCGGCTGTCGGTGGCGCGCACCTGGGCATCGTGCTCGACCAGCCAGCGCACGCAGGCGGCGCCGGTGTCGCCCAGGCCCACGACGAGGGCCTTGCGGCCCTGGACGTGAGGCGTGAAGCGTGAGGCGTGAGGCGTGTGCATCATTAACGTGAAAGTCGCGTCAGCGACTCTCGAAGCTCCCCTCTCCCGCAGGCGGGAGAGGGGTTGGGGGTGAGGGAAACGGACATGACTTTCATGCTACGGGGTGTCTTACAAAGTCATGTCCGTTATCTCAGCTTCAACGTCGCCAGACCGATGAGCACCAGCATCATGCTGATGATCCAGAAGCGCACGACCACCTGGGTTTCCTTCCAGCCCTTTTTCTCGAAGTGGTGGTGGATGGGCGCCATGAGGAATACCCGCTTGCCGCGCAGCTTGTAGGAGCCGACCTGGAGCATGACCGAGACGGCCTCGGCGACGAAGACGCCGCCCATGATGAACAGCACGATCTCCTGCCGCGTGATCACCGCCACCACGCCAATGCCGGCGCCCAGGGCCAGGGCCCCGACATCGCCCATGAAGACCTCGGCCGGATAGGCGTTGAACCAGAGGAAGGCGAGGCCGGCGCCGACCATGGCGGCGCAGAAGATCACCAGTTCGCCGGCGCCGGGGATGTGCGGCAGGCCCAGGTACCTGGAGAACACCGCGTGGCCGGCGACGTAGGCGAACACCGCCAGGGCGCCCGCCACCATCACCGTGGGCAGGATGGCGAGGCCGTCGGCGCCGTCGGTGAGGTTCACCGCGTTGCTGCTGCCGACGATGACGAAATAGGCCAGCACCACGAAGCCGATCGCCCCCAGCGGCATGACGATCTGCTTGAAGAAGGGCACGATTAACTCGGTCTGCGCCGGCAGGTGGGCGGACCAGGCCAGCCAGGCTGCGATGAAAAGGGCGATGACCGACTGCCAGAAGTACTTCCAGCGCGAAGCCAGTCCCTTGGGGTTCTTTTCCACCACCTTGCGCCAGTCGTCCACCCAGCCGATGGCGCCGAAGCCCACCAGGGTGAGCAGGGCGATCCACACGTAGCGGTTGGTCAGATCGGCCCACAGCAGGGTGGTGGCGATGATCGAAGCGAGGATCAGGGCGCCGCCCATGGTCGGCGTGCCGGCCTTGACCAGGTGGGTCTGCGGGCCGTCGTCGCGCACCGGCTGGCCGACCTTGAGGGCGGCCAGCCTGCGGATCATCCAGGGACCGACGATGAAGGAGATGATGAGGGCGGTGAGCGCCGCCAGCACCGCGCGCAGGGTGATGTAGTGGAAGACGTTGAACAGGCGGATGTCGGTGCCGATCCACTTGGCGAGCATCAGGAGCATTGGTTCTTCTCCATGAAAGAGTTGACCACGCGTTCCATCTTCATGAAGCGAGAACCCTTCACCAGCACCGTGACCTCCGGTCCCAGGGCGCACTCGATTTCCGCGAGCAGTTCCTCGATGCGCTCGAAGTGCATGGCGCCGGCGCCGAAGCCTTGCGCCGCGTGGGCCGACATCTCGCCCAGGCAGAGCAGGCGCTGGATGCCCGCGGCCTTGGCCCGTTCGCCCACTTCCCGATGCAGCGCCGCCGCATCCGGCCCCAGTTCGCCCATGTCGCCGAGCACCAGAATGCGGCTGCCGGGCCGCGCCGCCAGCACCTGGATGGCGGCCAGCATGGAGTCGGGATTGGCGTTGTAGGTGTCGTCGATGAGCGTGGCGCCGAGGACGCAGGGGTGTACCTGCAGGCGGCCCTTGCTGCCGGTGAACGCGGCCAATCCACGCGCCACGGCGGCGCTCGAAGCGCCCAGCGCCAGGGCCGCCGCGGCCGCGGCGGCGGCGTTGCGCCGGTTGTGTTCGCCGGACACCCGCAGGGTGGTTTCGATACGCCCTTGCGGCGTGTCGAGGGCGAGTGGGAAAGCCGTTTCCGACCCTGTTCCATTTCGCCCTGCCGAATCACCGCTTGCGACGATGCGCACGTCCGCCGCGGCGGCGTGGCCGAAGCGCAACACCCGGCGGCCGACGTTGAGGCCGCGCCAGTAGTCGGCGAAGGCGTCGTCCGCGTTGACGATGGCGATGCCGCCCTCCTTGAGGCCGGCGTAGATCTCGCCCTTGGCGCGGGCGATCGCCTCGACGCTGCCCAGGCCCTCCAGGTGGGCGCGCAGGGCGTTGTTGACCAGGGCCACGTCGGGACGGGCCAGATGCGTCAGGTAGTCGATCTCGCCGGCATGGTTCATGCCCATCTCGATGACCGCGTAGCGGTGGGCCGGCGTCAGCCGCAACAGGGTGAGCGGCACGCCGATGTCGTTGTTGAGGTTGCCGGCGGTGGCCAGCACCGCGTCGGCGCCGACCTCCTCGGCGAGGATGGCGGCCAGCATTTCCTTCACCGTGGTCTTGCCGTTGCTGCCGGTGATGGCGGCCAGCCGCGCCGGCATTCGCGCGCGGCGCCAGGCGGCCAGGCGGCCCAGGGCCAGGCGCGTGTCGGCCACATGGAGCGTGGCGTGCGCCGTCAGGGGCGCGACGTGCGCGGCTTCCACCATGACCGCCGCGGCGCCCAGTCGCATGGCTTGGTCGACGAAGGCGTGGCCGTCGAAGCGCGGGCCGCGCAGGGCGACAAACAGGCAGCCGGGCGGCAACTGGCGGGTGTCGGTGCTGACGCCGGTAAACTCGACGTCGCTTCCCGTCATCGTCGCGCCCAGGGCGCTGGCGGCTTCAGACAGACGCATGCCGGCTCCTGGACGCGCGTTCGCGCAAGGCGGCGCGGGCCTCGGCGAAATCCGAGAAGGGCTGCCGCACGCCCTGGATTTCCTGGTAATCCTCGTGGCCCTTGCCGGCCAGGACGACGATGTCCTCGGCGTCCGCCGCGAGGATGGCGGCGCGGATGGCGGCGCGGCGATCGACCATGGCTTCCTGGCCGGGCGGCATGCCGGCGAGGATGTCGGCGATGATGCCGGCGGGATCCTCGTTGCGCGGGTTGTCGCTGGTGACGATGGCCAGATCCGCCGTCGCCGCCGCCGCCGCGCCCATCAGCGGGCGCTTGCCGGTGTCGCGGCCGCCGCCGCAGCCGAACACGCAGATCAGGCGGCCGTCGCTGAGCGGCTTCAGCGATCGCAGCACCTTGTCGAGAGCGTCGGGGGTATGCGCGAAATCGACGATCACCGTCGGCTCGCCTTCCTGCGTGGGCACGCGCTGCATGCGGCCGCTGACCGGGCGGACCTCGGCCAGGGCGGCGAGGGCCTGATCGAGGGGAATGTCGGCGGCCAGCAGGGCGCCCAGGCTGGCCAGCAGGTTGTAGGCGTTGAATTCACCAAGCAGGCTAGAGACGAGTTCGCCGCCGCCCCAGGGCGAGGCGATGCGCAGGCGCAGGCCGCGGCGATCGGCCCGGCAGTCTTCGGCGCGCAAATCTCCGGCGCGCAGGCCGTAACTCAGCACCCGGCAACGCCCGCCGCGCAGTTGCCCGGCCAAGGCGGCGCCGAGTGCGTCGTCGGCGTTGAGCACCGCCCAGCCCAGGTCGGGCCAGTGGAACAGACGCGACTTGGCGGCGGCGTAGGCTTCCATGCTGCCGTGGTAGTCCAGATGGTCGCGCGACAGGTTGGTGAACACCGCCACGTCGAAGGCGATTCCGTCCACCCGACCCTGATCCAGGCCGTGCGAGGAGACTTCCATGGCGACGCCGTGCGCGCCGGCGTCGCGGTAGCCGGCGAGCAGCCCCTGCAGGGTGACGGCATCCGGCGTGGTGTGGCTGGCGTGGCTGCCGGCCACCCTGCCCTCGACATCGACGAAACCGTTGCCGAGCGTACCCAGGGTGGCGGTGCGCTGTCCCGCGCGCGACAGCGCCGCGGCCAGCCAGTGGGCCACCGAGGTCTTGCCGTTGGTTCCGGTGATGCCGGTCATCCACAAGGCGCGCGAAGGATCATGGTGCCAGGCGGCGGCGAGGGCGGCGGCCTGCCGGGCGAGCCCGGCGAGCGGCAGATTGGGCACGCGCCAGGCGGGGTCCCAGGACCAATCCACGGGTTCCCAGACCACCGCGGCGGCGCCGGCCTGGATGGCCTGAGCGATGTGGGCGCGGCCGTCGTGCGTCCGGCCGGGGTGCGCCAGGAAGATGTCGCCGGCCGCCAGGCGCCGGCTGTCCGCGCTCATGCCGCGCGCTTCCGGCGCCAGCGCGCGCAATGCTTCGGCCAGGGCGTGGCAGTTGGCCGTTTCGGCATGCGGATTCATGTCGCCTCCGGCGCCACGGCGGGCGCCGCCCCGGGCGGCGCGCTGTTCTGGTTGAAGGGGGCGTCGGGCGGTATCGCCATGAAGCGCAGGGCGCCGGCCATGACGCGCGAGAACACCGGGGCCGCGACCAGGCTGCCGTAGTACACCCGGCCGCCCGGCTCGTCGAGCATCACCGCCACCACCAGACGGGGGTCGGAAGCCGGGGCCAGACCGACGAAGGAGCTGATGTAGCGGTTTCTCGCGTAAGCGCCGTCGACGAACTTGTGCGCCGTGCCGGTCTTGCCGGCGACGCGGTAGCCGGCGACGCGCGCGGTGGGCGCGGTGCCGCCGTCCTCGGTGACGCGTTCCATCATGGCCAGCACCTGGCGGGCGGACTCCGCGCTCATGACGCGGGTGCCGGTGGCGGCGCCCTCGCGGCGCAGGGTGGTGACGGCGGGCATGACGCCGTCGTTGGCGAAGGCGGTGTAGGCCCGCGCCAGTTGCAACAGGCTCAGCGACAGGCCGTGGCCGTAGGACATGGTGGCCTTCTCGATGGGCCGCCAACTGGTGTAGGGCCGCAGGCGGCCGCCGACCTCGCCGGGCATGCCGGACCTGGGCGGGCTGCCGAGTCCGGCGCGGTTGAGCAGCTTCCAGTAGTCCTCGCCGCGCATGTCCAGGGCCACCTTGGCCATGGCGACGTTGCTGGAGACCTGAACCGCGTCGGAGATGCTCATGACCCCTTTCGGATGGATGTCGTTGATGCGTCGGTCGCCCACCACGAACCAGCCCGGTCCTGTATCGATGCGGGTTTCCGGTTTCACCACGCCGGCGTCCAGGGCGGCGGCGACGAACAGCGGCTTCATGGTCGAGCCGGGCTCGAAGGTGTCGGTGACCGCGCGATTGCGCAGGCGCGCCGCCTCGTAGGTGGCACGGCTGTTGGGGTTGAAGCTGGGGCTGTTGGCCAGGGCCAGCACCTCGCCGGTCTTGGCGTCCAGCACCACCACCGAGCCGGCCCGCGCCTGGTGCTGCTGCATCGCGTCGTTGAGTTCGCGATAGGCCAGGTACTGGATGTGCTGGTTGAGGGAAAGCACCAGGTCGCGCCCCGGCTTGGGGGCCTTCAGGCGCTCCAGCACCTCGACGACGTTGCCCGGACGATCCTTCACCACGCGTTGCGCGCCCGGTTCGCCGGCCAGCCAGGCCTGGTAGGACAGTTCCAGGCCTTCCTGGCCCTGATCCTCGATGTTGGTGATGCCCAGCACGTGCGCCGTCACCTCGCCGGCCGGGTAATAGCGGCGGAACTCCGGCTTGCCGTAGACGCCGACGATGCCCAGCGCCTTCACGCGCTCGGCGCGGGCCGGTTCCACCAGGCGCTCCAGATAGACGAAAGCCTTGGATTTGTCGGCGAACAGCCTGCGCAATTGATCGGGGTTCCTGTCCAGGAGGTGGGCCAGGGCCTGGATCTGGCCGGCGTCGGGCGAGGCCTCGCGCGGATTCGCCCAGAGCGTCTCCACCGGCGTACTCACCGCCAGGGGCTCGCCGCGCCGGTCGGTGATCACCCCGCGGTAGGCAGGGATGGACTCGACGCGATGGGCGCGCTTCTCGCCCTGGTTGGTCAGGAAGTCGCTCTGCCACACCTGCAGGTACACGGCGCGCGCGGTCAGGGCCGCGAAACCGGCGAACAGCAGGGCCAGGGTCAGGCGCATGCGCCAGCGCTGCAAGTCCAGATGCAGCAGGGGATGGGCGGCGGTGACGTGGCGCGCGCGCATCAGGGCCGCTCCTCGGCGCGCAGCACGTAGATGCGGGAGGGTTCCGGTATGGTCATGTGCAGCCGGCCGCGCGCCACCTCTTCCACGCGGTTGTGCATCAGCCAGGTGGAAATCTCCAACTGCAACTGCCCCCACTCCACTTCCAGGCTGCGGCCATGCGCCTGCTCGGACTGCAGGGTCACAAACAATTTGCGCGCCTGGTGGCGCGCGGAGACGACGGAGAGGGCGCAGGCGACGAGCACTAAGATGAGCAGCAGATTCAGCTTGACCATGCCGCTCTCCCGCCCAAGCCTGCGGGCGTCCCGCACCGGCCGGCGAGCTCCTGGGTGCGCTCGGCGACGCGCAGCACCGCGCTGCGCGCGCGCGGGTTCGCGGCGCATTCGCCGGCATCCGGCTTCATCGCCCGGCCGATCAGGCGCAGCCGGCCGCCACGCAGGGCGTGCGCGGGCAGGGGGATCTCGGGGGGCGCCGATTCGCCCTGAGATTCGTCCCGCATGAAGCGCTTCACCATTCGATCTTCCAGGGAATGAAAACTGATCACCACCAGCCGCCCGCCCGGTTTCAGCAGATCGACGGCTTGCGGCAGCGCCGCCTGGATTTCCTCAAGCTCGCGGTTAATGAAAATCCGCACAGCCTGAAAGGTACGGGTGGCCGGGTCCTGCCCCCGTTCGCGGGTGCGCACGGCGCCGGCGACGATGCCGGCGAGCTGCCGCGTGCTGCGCAGCGGCGCGAGCGCTCGAGCCTTAACAAGCGCGCGCGCAACCTGCCGAGCAAACCGCTCTTCGCCATAGTCCCGGACAACGCTCGCAATCTCCTCCTCCTTCGCCTCGTTGAGCCATTCCGCCGCCGTCATGCCGCGGCTGGTATCCATGCGCATGTCCAGCGGCGCGTCGAAGCGGAAGCTGAATCCGCGCGCGGCCTCGTCCAGTTGCGGGCTGGACACGCCCAGATCGAACAGCACGCCGTCCACCCGCTCGATGCCGTGCTCCGCCAGCACCTGCCGTAGCCGCGAAAACGCGGCGTGAACGATGACGAAGCGGGGATCGTTCCATGTCCCCGCCGCCGCCACGGCCGCCGGGTCCCGGTCCATCGCCAGCAGGCGTCCGTCCGGCCCCAGGCGTGCCAGGATGGCGCGGCTGTGGCCGCCGCGGCCGAAGGTGGCATCGACATAGATGCCGTCAGGGCGGGGCGCCAGGGCATCCACCGCGCCTTCGAGGAGGACGGAGACATGGCCATGCGTCACAGCGAGAAGCCTTTGAGCTCCTCGGGAAGGCTGCCGTTCTCGGCCGCCGCCGCCAGCTGGTCCGGCAACTGCGCGGCGGCATCCAGCCTGGCCTGCCAGGCTGCCTCGCTCCAGATCGCGAACTTGTTGCCCTGGCCGACCAGCACCACGCCCTTTTCCAGCTTCGCGAACTTGCGCAGGAAGGGCGAGATCAGGATGCGACCGGCGCCGTCCGGCTCCACTTCCTCGGCCGAGCCGATGAACAGCAGCTTCAACTGCTGGGTCAAGGGATTGAAGCCGGGCAGGGCGTTGATCTGGCGCTCGAGGGTTTCGAATTCGGGAGTCGGGTAGAGCAGCAGGCAACCGTTGCTGGGATCCACGGTCAGCATCAGACGACCGCCGCACTGGGCGGACAGGCGCTCACGGTACTTCGCGGGCACGGACAAGCGTCCTTTCCCGTCCAGCGCCAGCAGCGTCGATCCCCTGAACATCCCCGTTGTCTCCTCCATGGTGCACTTGCGGCCACCCGGCCACACGTTCTCCCACTTCTTCCCACTATAGAGAACACAATTCCCCACCGTCAAGCCGAAAAAGCAAAAAATTCTTTGGCTTCAAGGACTTACCGCGCAAGCCGCAATTTTTAAATATGCTTTTCTATTCGTAAGATAAGTGACTAACTTAATGTAGAACATTAAGTAGTGGGGCAAAGTGGGATAGATTTTGACCGAGGCTCCGCGATCCAGGGATTCGGCGCAAGGAAGGGGGGAGTCGGCCGATAAGCCGGGTTCTGTCGTGGACAGCCATTCATCTGGGACGACGGTCGCCCGTCGCCTCAAGCGGCCTACCCGCAGACTCGGCGGGCCGCCTCAACGTCTGCCTATTTGGCCTTGCTCCGGATGGGGTTTGCCCGCCGCGGCCGTTGCCGGCGCGGCCGTGCGCTCTTACCGCACGATTTCACCCTTGCCTGTGCCCATCCCCTTGCGGGGATTGGCCACGCGCTTGCGCGCGTGATCCGTTCCCTCCGCGAATGTGGCTTTCGCCACACCCCAAGGCATGGCTTTCGCCACACCCCAAGGCATGGCTTTCGCCACACCCTCTGGAAGAATGGACTTTGCCGCTTGCGCGTCAAAGTCCGGGCCATCGGCGGTATGTTTCTGTTGCACTTTCCGTCGCCTTGGGCCGGCGACTCGCGTCCCCGGCTTATAGCGCCCAGGCGTTACCTGGCATCCTGCCCTGTGGAGCCCGGACTTTCCTCCGCGCGGTAAACCGCGCGGCGGCTGTCTGGCCGACTCCGGCAGGCAGTATAGGGGGCGGGGAGGTTAAAGGCGAACCTTCAGAACTCCTCCCACTCATCGTCGGAGCCGGCGTTGGCGCTGGGCGCGAGCCTGCGCATGGCGCGCTCGGGTCCGGGCAGGGCAGGCGCCCGCGCCAGGCGGCCGCCGCCGCCATCGCCCCCCGCATGGGATAAAAGCT
>JBBIPL010000070.1:0-12256 GCA_037442845.1 Hydrogenophilales bacterium
TGGGCGTGGAGATGGTGCAGCGCATCTACAAGGAAACCGGCTTCGATCCGTCGAGACTCTGAGCCGATCATCCAGGCTGTTTGTCCCGGCGCCATCCCGTGACCAGCGGGGAGGCGGTCGGGTCCCCATGGCCGCCAGGCCCATCCCCGGGACATCGCCATGTTCATGAAGATCCTGGACCACCTGGAGGAGATCTTCATCTCCTTGCTGATCGGCGCCGCCACGCTGATCACCTTCACCGCGGTGGTGCACCGCTACCTCGCCAGTTCCAGCTGGATTCCCTCCGAGGCCGCGCAGGACTGGCTGATCCAGCTCAACCTGGCCTGGGCGCAGGAACTGACCATCATCCTGTTCGTGTGGATGGCCAAGTTCGGCGCGGCTTACGGCGTGCGCACCGGCATCCACGTCGGCGTCGACGTGCTGATCAACCAGCTGAACGAGCGCAAGCGCGGCGTCTTCATCGTCTTCGGCCTGCTCGCGGGCGCCTTCTTCACCGGCGTGGTCGGCGCCCTGGGCGCGCACTTCGTCTGGGAGAACGGCGCCCATTACGCCTGGCTGAGCTGGCGCGGCCTGGACGCGGGCGACATCCCGGAGGGACCCACCACGCCCGATCTGGAGTGGCCCACCTGGATCGTCTATTCGGCCATTCCCCTGGGCTCCTTCCTCATGTGCTTCCGCTTCCTGCAGGTGGCCTGGAACTTCCTGCGCACCGGCGAACTGCCGCACCACGACCACGGCAAGGTGTCCGGGGTGGAGGACGAGGCGGCCCCGCCCAAGCCGGGTGAGGACGACCGCATCCACCGCATGGACGACGGCCTCCACCCGCGCGAGCTGAAAGAGCCGCTGCCGGGCGACGAGGAGAAACGGCCATGACCGAACTGATCATCTTCGGCCTGCTGGCCGCGCTCATGCTCACCGGCATGCCGATCTCCATCGCCCTCGGCCTGACGGTGCTGACCTTCCTCTACACCCTGACCCAGGTACCCATCGAGTCGGTGGCCCTGAAGCTGTTCACCGGCATCGAGAAGTTCGAGATCATGGCCATCCCGTTCTTCATCCTCGCCGGCAACTTCCTCACCCACGGCGGCGTCGCCAAGCGCATGATCCGCTTCGCCACCTCGCTGGTGGGGCACTGGCACGGCGGCCTCGGCCTCGGCGCGGTGGTGGCCTGCGCCCTGTTCGCGGCGGTGTCCGGCTCCAGCCCGGCCACCGTCGTGGCGATCGGCTCCATCCTGCTGCCGGCCATGCTCAAGGCCGGCTATCCCCGGCGCTTCGGCGCCGGCGTGGTGGCCAGCTCAGGCGCGCTGGGCATCCTCATCCCGCCGTCCATCGTCATGGTCATGTACGCGGTGTCCACCAACAGCTCCATCGGCGCCCTGTTCATGGCCGGCGTCATCCCCGGCCTGCTGCTGGCTTCCATGCTGCTGTTCACCACCTGGTACCGCGCCAAGAAGAACGGCTATCCGCGCGAGCCGCGGGCCACCTGGGGGCAGCGCTGGAAGGCCTTCCGCGAGGCCATCTGGGGGCTGCTGCTGATCATCGTGGTGATGGGCGGCATCTATTCCGGCCTGTTCACCCCCACCGAGGCGGCGGCGATGAGCGCGGTCTACGCCTTCATCGTCGTGGTGTTCGTGTACCGGGATTTCTCCATCCGCGACGTGCCCAAGGTGCTGCTGGCCTCGGCCAACATGAGCGCCATGCTGCTCTACATCATCACCAACGCGGTGCTGTTCTCCTTCCTGCTGACGCACGAGAACATCCCGCAGCAAATCTCGGACTGGCTGATGAGCAGCGGCCTCGGCGTGGTCGGCTTCCTGCTGGCGGTGAATATCCTGCTGCTGCTCATGGGCAACTTCATGGAGCCGTCTTCCATCATCCTCATCACCGCCCCCATCCTATTTCCCATCGCCATGGCCCTGGGCATCGACCCGGTGCATTTCGGCGTGATGATCACGGTGAACATGGAGATCGGCATGATCACGCCGCCGGTGGGCCTCAACCTGTACGTGGCGAGCGGCATCAGCAAGCTGGGCCTGACCGAGATGTCGATCGCGGTATGGCCGTGGCTGCTCACCATGCTGGTGTTCCTGATGATCGTCACCTACTGGCCGCCCCTGTCGCTGTGGCTGCCGCGCACCCTGGGCATGATGTAAACCCGGATTGTCCGGTAACGGGCATGACTTTGAGAAGACGCCCCGAAGCATGAATACCCTGAAGGGCATAAAAGTCATGTCCGTTTCCCTCACCCCCAGCCACTCTCCCACCTGCGGGAGAGGGGAGCTTCGAGAGTCGCCGTGGCGACTTTCACGTTAACGTGGGCCGGTCCTGGAGGGCGACGCTGCTTGCCCGCATCGGCGCTTGCTCTATCATCGCCGGCCAATATTCCCGATCCACCCAGCCCACAGGTCCCTTCATGCAGTCCGGTCCCCGCGAAATCGTCACCCCCTTCCGCCCGATTCCCCTCGACGTGCCCGAGGGCATGAAGCCCAACGAGTTCTTCAACAGCACCGAGAACCTCAACGACCTGGTGCACAACAACGGCCTGCTGCAGAACCCGGAGGGGCTGCTGCTCTACCGCAAGGCCCTGGGTCACAGCAACGAGTTCGATACTTCGATCATCTACAACACCTCGCGCTCCATCCTCGATCCACTCGGCCGCCCGGTGCGCCGCACGCAGGTGCCGGAGGCGGTGAAGAACGTGTGGAACCGGATGAACCAGATCCTGTTCGACTACATGCTGGAGCAGTATCCGGACCCGGACAAACATCTGGTCCTCGCCGGCGAGGCCAGCCTCGACGCTACCTGGCCGCTGACTTCGCCGGGCGTGCCCAGCATCCGCATGCTGCACAACCACTTCATCGTCTTCGACAAGGCCCAACTGCGCGACGCGCCCCTCGCCGACGCCGGCAATCCCAACCTCACGGACGGCGGCCAGCACTCCCTGTTCCAGCAATACATGCGCGACGTCTATCGCGCCTTCTTCGACGAGCTGGATCTGGAAATCCTGCGTCCCTGCACGCCCGGCTCCTGCAAGATCGCCATCACCGGCTATCCCCAGGGTCTGCCGAGCTGGGAAGTGACCGGCGGGGCGGAGTCCCTCAAGGAAGTGCGCTTCTGGAAGGAATACGACACCATCCTCAAGGGTTTCATCGACTTCTACCGCACATTCTTCGGCCAGGTTTCCACGCGCAACGCGCCCCTGCCCAGAGACATCTACTTCCCGCACCTGGTGGAGGAAAAACTCCAGTTCAACAACGACTTCCTGAAGTCCGCGAAGATGGTGCGCGACCGCTGCATCAAGGACGCCAAATACGCCAACTCCATCCGCTGGCAGCCCGCTTTCAAGCAACTCATCTATCGCAACGACGCGGGCAGGCTCATCGTCACCATCAGCCAGAACTCCATCGGCAACGCCATCACCGAACTGCTCGGCGTGGTCGTCAAGCGGACGCCGGACGCGGAGGCCTACGGCCAGGCCGAGCCCGCCCTCATCGAGAAGCTGCTGGAGGCGCGTCGCCGCCTGGTCGATGCCGATCTGGGCGAGGGCATCGCCACGCCGCACTGGGGCGCGTGACGTTTACCCCGCAGCGGGGCTATATTCGCGCGCAATCCACTTACAAGAAGAAGGGAATCCCAAATGATGCCAGCGATGGGCGCCTCCAAGCCGGAGGCGCCGGGACAGGATTTGGGCACGGAATCGCCGAGCCATTCCGAACTGTCCCGCCAGACCGCCCGCCTGAACGCCCTTTGGCGCCAGGCCACCCGCCACGACCTGAACGACGCCGAGCGTTCCCGCGCCATTCTGCGTGAGGCGGCCCTCGCCCTGGGCATGGATCTGGCGGTGCTGGGCGAATTCAATGAGCACTACCGGGTGCGGACGGCCTTCGATCCCCTCGATATCCTGCCCGAGGGCGCCGTGCTGTCGCCCCGCGAAGTCGTCTGCCAGGCGGTGCATCGGGCGCGGGCGCCCTTGTTCATCGGCGAGTTGGACGCGCATCCGGATTTCTCTTGTCACCCCCTGGTGCGCGAGCATGGCGTGCGTACCTACGCCGGCATCCCGGTGTGGACCGGCGAGGAGGTCGAGGGGGTGCTGGCTTTCATGCGGCGCGCGCCGACGCCACAGGGCTTCGACCGGGCCGATGTCGCCTTCATGGAACTGGTGGCGGGCTGGCTGGGCCATCATCTCTATCAGGCGCGCCAGAAAATCCAGCTGGAGCGTCATGCCCTCACCGACGCGCTGACCGGACTGCTCAACCGCCGCGCGGCGGAGGTGCGCCTGCACGAGGAAATGGCGCGCGCGCGCCGGCACAACGAGGGTTTCGCCGTGGCCCTGGTGGACATCGACCACTTCAAGCGGGTGAACGACCGCTACGGCCACGCGGTGGGCGATCAGGTTCTGCAGGTGGTCGCCCGCCGCCTCGAATCCGGCATGCGCGAGGACGACTGGCTGGCGCGCTGGGGCGGCGAGGAATTCCTGATCTTCCTGCGCGGCGCCGACCAGCAGGAATCGGCCTATGTCATGCAGCGCCTGATCGGCCACGTCAAAGCCCAGCCCATCCGCACCGAGGCGGGCGACATTTCCGTCACCCTGTCCGCGGGCATCGGCCTGCCGGCGCGCGAGGACGCCGATTGCCAGGCCGCCGTCGAACTGGCGGACGCCTGTCTGTATCAGGCCAAGAGCGGCGGCCGCGATCGCGTCGAGATCCGCGACGGCAACGCCAAATACTGGCCGGCCCATATCATCAAGCGCGCCTTGCGCGACGATCGTCTTCGTCTGGCCAGCCAGGTCATCGTCGATCTGGAGAGCGGCCAGGTGGTGGCCGACGAGGCCCTGGCGCGGGTGGTCCTGCCCGACGGCCGGGCGGTCGCCGCGGACGAGTTCATCGAGGCCGCCGAAGGCCTCGGCCTGATGCCGGAGATAGACCGCTACATCACCCGTCAGGCCATGGCGCGCTGCACCAGCAAGCTGGCCAATGGCGAGGTGGGTCCGGATTTCGCCCACTTCGTCAACCTGTCCCCGCAGTTCCTGGCGCGCCGCGACCTGGTCGAGGAGATGCTGCAAAACGCGCGGAACTATTGCCTTGCCTGCGGCATTACCCTGGGGCCGGTGAAACCCATCGTCTTCGAGATCACCGAGCGCCAGTTTCTGACCAACCTGGATTCGCTTGAGGCGGACCTACAGCCCCTGCTGGATTTCGGCTTCCGTCTCGCCCTGGATGATTTCGGCAGCGGCTATTCCTCATTCCTTTATCTGGCGCGCCTGCCCATCAGTTTCCTGAAGATCGAGGGCTGGATGGTGGCGAACATGAAGAAGGAGCGGAAGATCGCCGCCATCGTCGAAAGTCTGGCCGGTTTCGCCCGGCGCGAGGGTATCGTCACCGTCGCGGAATGCATCGAGGACGCCGAAACCGCGCGCATCCTGCGGGAAATGGGGGTCAATCTGGGGCAGGGGTGGCATTTTGGCCGCCCGGAACTTGAGGAAAATCAGAACTGATGCCAGAAAAGGGAACTTTTCCCCATGGCCAGGGTTAGAATCCCAACCCCATAAAATAAATTTGTTAAGGAATCGCGATGACCAAAGGGCTGCAACTACAAGACCCCTTCCTGAACGCTTTGCGTCAGGAACAGGTGCAAGTTTCCGTGTATCTCGTCAACGGCATCAAGCTCCAGGGTCATATTGAAAGCTTCGATCAATACGTCGTGCTGCTGAAGAACGCCGTCACCCAGATGGTCTACAAGCACGCCATTTCCACCGTGGTACCCGCGCGCCCGGTCCTGCTGCAACGCGCCGGCGGAGACGACGCCTGACCCCGAATCGCCGCCCCCGTCATGTTTGAAAGGCCGGACCGGGGGGCGGCCGTGGTGCTCGCCGCCCTCGATTTCGGCGAAGACGATTACGCGGACAGTCTCGACGAACTCAAGCTGCTGGCCGCCAGCGCCGGCCTCAAGGTGGCGGCGGTGGTCGAGGGCCGGCGCGGCAAACCCGACGCGGCCCTGTTCGCCGGCTCCGGCAAGGCCGACGAGATCGGCGACGCGGCGCGCGCCGCCGAGGCTTCCCTGGTCATCTTCAACCATGAGCTGTCGCCCATCCAGGAACGCAACCTGGAACGCCGCCTGCAATGCCGGGTGCTGGATCGCACCGCGCTGATCCTGGACATCTTCGCCCAGCGCGCGCGCAGCAACGAGGGCAAGTTGCAGGTCGAACTGGCGCAGTTGCGCCATTACGCCACCCGCCTGGTGCGCGGCTGGACCCACCTGGAACGGCAGAAGGGCGGCATCGGCATGCGTGGCGGACCGGGCGAGACCCAGCTGGAGCTGGACCGGCGCATCATCGCCCAGCGCATCAAGACCATCGAGTCGCGCCTCGACAAACTGGCCCGCACCCGTCTCCTGCAGCGCCGCGGCCGCCAGCGCGGCGGCGTCTTGCAGGTGTCGCTGGTGGGCTACACCAATGCCGGCAAGTCCACGCTGTTCAATACCCTGACCAAGGCGGGGGCCTACGCCGCCGACCAGCTCTTCGCCACCCTCGACACCACCTCCCGCCGCGTCTGGGTGCCCGAGACGGCAGGAAACGAGTCCCAGGCTGACTCGCATTCGCTGCCCCCCGAGGCGGCACACAGCCCACCTACGGGCGGACCGGCGGCAGGCAGGGAGGTGGTGCTGTCCGACACCGTCGGCTTCATCACCCGCCTGCCGCATTCCCTGGTGGCCGCCTTCCACGCCACTCTGGAGGAGACCGCGCATGCCGACCTGCTGCTGCACGTGGTGGATTCGGCCAGCGCCAACCGCGATCGGCAGATGCTGGAGGTGGACAAGGTGCTGAAGGAGATCGGCGCGGAACAAGTGCCGCAGATTCGGGTCATGAACAAGGTCGATCTGACCGGGGCCGAGCCGCAATTGGCGCGGGATGAGTATGGTAAGATCGCCGCCGTTTGGCTTTCCGCGAGGACAGGTGCGGGCACCGACCTGCTGCGGAGCGCCTTGGGCGAATTCGCCGACTCCTCACGCCATGATCGCGCCAGACCACTCCGAAACCTCTCCGACACCGATGCGGAAACCCATGCACCCGATTAAGGATCTTTTTCGCGCGCCCTTCCGGCTCGTGCAACGCTATGTGCTCTGGCCCCTGGCCGCGCTGCGCCGGGGCGTGCCCATCGCCATGGCCTGGAACGACCCGCAATGGGGCAATCAGGGCGGCGGCAAGAACAATGCCGGACCGCCGGATCTCGACGAGCTGTGGAGAAACTTCAATCGTCGCCTGAACGGCATGTTCGGTCGCAAGGGCGGGGGCGGCGGTGGCGACGGTGAGCCGCCGCGCATCGGCGGCGGGCGCGAGTTCAACATCCCCGGCGGCGCCGGCTTGCTGGTCGGCCTGGCCGTGCTGGTCTGGCTGGCCTCCGGCTTCTACATCATCAACGCCGGCGAGCGCGGCGTCGTCCTGCGCTTCGGCAAATTCCTGGAGACCACCGAGCCCGGTCCGCGCTGGCACCTGCCCTATCCCTTCGAGTCGGTGGAGAAGGTCAACATCGAGCAGGTGCGTACCGTCGAGGTGGGTTATCGCAACAACGTGAAGTCCAAGGTGCTGTCCGAATCCCTCATGCTGACCGACGACGAGAACATCATCGACCTGCAGTTTTCCGTGCAATACCTGCTGAAGAGTCCCGAGGACTTCCTCTTCAACAACCGTTCCCCGGACGACGCCGTCAAGGGCGCGGCCGAGTCCGCCATTCGCGAGGTGGTCGGCAAGCACAAGATGGACTACGTGCTGTACGAAGGTCGCGCCGATATCGCCGACCGCGTCACCAAGCTGATGCAGGCCATCCTCGACCGCTACAAGACCGGCGTCTCCATCAGCAAGGTGAACATGCAGAATGCCCAGCCGCCCGAGCAGGTACAGGCCGCCTTCGACGACGCCGTCAAGGCTGGCCAGGACCGGGAACGCCTGAAGAACGAGGGCGAGGCCTACGCCAACGACGTCATCCCGCGCGCCAAGGGCGTCGCCTCCCGCCTCAGCGAGGAGGCGGAGGGTTACCGGCAGCGGGTCATCGCCAACGCCCAGGGTGAGGCTGCCCGCTTCAGCCAGGTGCTCGCCGAGTACACCAAGTCGCCGCAGGTCACGCGCGAGCGCCTCTATCAGGATGCCATGCAGCAGGTGATGGCCAATACCACCAAGGTGCTGGTCGACGACAAGCAGGGCGGCAACCTGCTCTACCTGCCGCTGGACAAGCTGATGCAGGCCGCGGGCGCGGTCGATGCGAGCGTTCGCGCCGAACCGGCGGCTCCGGCCGCTGCATTGTCGCCCCAGGTCGATCACGCCAACCGTTCGCGTGACGCCTTCCGCAGCCGTGAAAGGGAGGTGCGGCCATGAAGAATCCCGCCGTCCTCGTCGTTGCCCTGGTCGTCGTCCTGCTGGTCGCCGCCCTGTCCATCTTCACCGTCGACCAGCGCCAGGCCGCCCTGGTTTTCCAGCTCGGCGAGGTGGTCAGCGTGAAACGCGAACCGGGCCTGTACTTCAAGCTGCCCGTGGTGCAGAACGTGCGCTATTTCGACACCCGCATCCTCACCCTGGACTCCGCCGAGGCTGAACGCTTCATCACCTCGGAGAAGAAGAACGTGCTGGTGGACTATTGGATCAAGTGGCGCATCGATGATGTCCGCCTCTACTACGTCAGCTTCGCCGGCGACGAGATGCGTGCCGAGAACCGCCTGCAGCAGACCATCAACGACGGCATGCGCGCGGAGTTCGGCAAGCGCACCGTGCACGACGTGGTATCCGGCCAGCGCGACGATGTCATGGAAAGCCTGCGCAAGTCCGCTGACGCGGATGCCCGCCGTTTCGGCGTCGAGGTGCTGGACGTGCGCATCAAGCGTGTGGACCTGCCCACGGAGGTGAGCGAGTCCGTGTACCGGCGCATGGAGGCCGAGCGCAAGCGGGTCGCCAACGAACTGCGTTCCACCGGTACCGCCGAGGCCGAGAAGATCCGCGCCGACGCCGACAAGCAGCGCGAGGTGATCATCGCCGAGGCCTACCGCGAAGCCCAGAAGATCAAGGGCGAGGGCGACGGTCGCGCTGCCGCCATCTATTCCGCCGCCTACTCGAAGAACCCCGAGTTTTACGCCTTCTATCGCAGCATGGAGGCCTACAAGGCCAGCTTCGGCAGCAAGAGCGACATCATGGTGCTGCAGCCCAACTCGGAGTTCTTCCGTTACATGCGGTCACGCGGCGGCAAGTAAGCCGTTGTCGTTCGATGAGTCTGTGGGAACTGCTCGTGCCCGCCCTGGCCCTGATGCTGGTCCTCGAGGGCGTGCTGCCTTTCCTCGCGCCCGCCGCCTGGCGTGACGCCTTTTCGCGCATGCTCCAGTTTTCCGACGGTCAACTGCGCTTCATGGGCCTGTTCTCCATGCTCGCCGGCCTGCTTCTGTTATTCATCTCCCAACCATGACGCCCGCCTGGCTGCTGCCCGAATACGTCGAAGACATCCTGCCCCGCTATGCCCGGGCGGGGGAACTGCTGCGCCGCGATCTGCTGGATCTGTTCGACGCCCACGGCTACGATCTGGTCGCGCCGCCCCTGGTGGAGTACCTGGAATCCCTGCTCACCGGCGCCGCGCGCGACCTCGACCTGAAAACCTTCAAGGTGGTGGACGGTCTGTCCGGCCGCATGCTGGGCGTGCGCGCCGACATGACGCCGCAGGCCGCCCGCATCGACGCCCATCTCATCAACCACCAGGGTCCCACCCGGCTCTGCTACGCCGGCCCGGTGCTGCGTACCCGGCCCGCCGGCCTGGGCAGCCGGGAGCCCTTCCAGGTCGGGGCCGAGCTGTTCGGCCACGCCGGCATCGAGGCGGACCTCGAAATCCAGGGCCTGCTGCTGGCCGCCCTGAAGGTTGCCGGCGTGCCGGGGCCGCGCCTGAGCCTGGGCCATGCCGGCGTGTTCCGTGCCCTGGCCGAAGGAGCCGGCTTGCCCCCGGATCAGGCCGCCGCCCTGTTCACCGCCTTGCGTGACAAGGACGTGCCGGAAGTCGAGGCGCTGACCGCCGGCCTCGGCGCAACCTGGCAGGCCGCCTTCCGCGCCCTGCCCAATCTCTACGGCGGCCCGCAGGCGCTGGAGCGCGCCCGTTCCGCCCTGCCTGACCTGCCCGCTATCCGCGACGCCCTCGATGATCTGGCCCGCCTGCTGGCGGCGGGGGAGGGGGCCGACCTGGCGGTGGATCTCGCCGACCTGCGCGGCGACGGCTACCACAACGGCGTCATGTTCGCCGCCTACGCCGGCGGTCAGTCTCGCGCCGTGGCCCTGGGCGGCCGCTACGACGGGGCCGGCGCCGTGTTCGGCCGCGCCCGCGCCGCCACCGGCTTCTCCCTCGATCTGCGCCAGATCCTGGATTGCCTGCCGGAGCCGGCGGCCGGCGGCGGCATCCTCGCGCCCGCCTCGGACGATGCCGCCCTGACCGCCAAGGTGGCCGAGCTGCGCGCCGCCGGCGAGCGCGTGGTGGCGGTCCTGCCCGGCCATGACGCGCACGTGGCGGAGCTGGGCTGCGAGCGGGAACTGGTGAAGCAGGGCACGGACTGGGTGGTGCGCTCACGCTGAATTTTTCGTTCGGGCGCCGGTCCGGGCTTTTTCAACAAGGGAAAGACCATGAGCAAGAACGTAGTCGTGATCGGCACCCAGTGGGGTGACGAAGGCAAGGGCAAGATCGTCGATTGGCTGACCGACCGCGCCAAGGGCGTGGTGCGCTTCCAGGGCGGCCATAACGCCGGCCACACCCTGGTGGTGAAGGGCAATAAGACGGTGCTGCACCTGATCCCCTCCGGCATCCTGCGCGACGACGTGCACTGCTACATCGGCAACGGCGTGGTCTGTTCCCCCGAGGCGCTGATCGAGGAAGTGGAGATGCTGGAGAAGAGCGGCATCGACGTGCAGAGCCGCCTCACCCTGTCCGAGGCCTGTCCCCTCATCCTGCCCCACCATGTCGCCTTGGACCATGCCCGCGAAGCCGCCAAGGGCGCCGGCAAGATCGGCACCACCGGCCGCGGCATCGGCCCGGCCTATGAAGACAAGATCGCCCGCCGCGCCATCCGCATGCAGGATCTGCTGCACCGCGAACGCTTCGCCGCCAAGCTGGGCGAGGTGCTGGACTACCACAACTACGTGCTCAAGCATTACTTCAAGTGGGAGACCGTGGACTTCCACCAGACCCTGGACCGCGCCATGGAACTGGCCGAGAAGATCAAGCCCATGATCGGCGACGTGCCGCGCCAGCTCTATGAAGCCAACAGACGCGGCGAGAACCTGCTGTTCGAGGGCGCCCAGGGCACCCTGCTGGACATCGACCACGGCACCTATCCCTTCGTCACCTCCAGCAACTGCACCGCCGGCGGCGCCTCCACCGGCTCCGGCATGGGCCCCTCGTCCATGCACTACATCCTGGGCATCACCAAGGCCTACACCACCCGCGTCGGCTCAGGCCCCTTCCCCACGGAACTGTTCGACGACAACGGCAAATGGCTGGCGGAAAAGGGCCTCGAGGTGGGCGCCACCACCGGCCGCGCCCGCCGCTGCGGCTGGTTCGACGCCGCCGCGCTGAAGCGTTCCATCCAGATCAACGGTCTCACCGGCATGTGCGTCACCAAGCTGGACGTGCTCGATGGCATGGACACCATCCGCATCTGCACCGGCTACAAGCTGGACGGCGAGGTCTGCGACATCCTGCCGGTGGGCTCCGAGACGCTGGCCGACTGCGAGCCCATCTACGAGGACCATCCCGGCTGGAAGGACAGCACCGTGGGCGTGAAGACCTTCGAGCAACTGCCCGCCAACGCCCAGTCGTATCTCAAGCGCATGGAGGAACTCTGCGGCGTGCCCGCCGACATCATCTCCACCGGCCCCGACCGCGAGGAGACCATCGTGCGGCGGCATCCGTTCGAGTAAATCCTCTTCCGGCCGGGGTGGGAAATGCCCAAGCTCTATGAGTACTTCGGCCTGATCGTCTTGTTCTATGCCAACGAGCACGAACCGGTGCGCACGGCAAGCGCCAGGGGCGGGAGACCAGGGCGGAACCGTTGGTGGTGAACGGGGCGGTGGTTGAAATACGATACGCGGCGACACCCGGAAGGCCGCCGCTCACGCTCCAGGAATTGCGTTACTTCGAGGAAGTGGTCTCGGCCAGGGCGGACGATATCGTCGCCAAATGGATCGTTTTTTTCGTGCTGCACAAACCCGTGCGGCCGGAGCGCATCACCAGGAGACTGAAATGAT
>JBBIPL010000071.1:0-12091 GCA_037442845.1 Hydrogenophilales bacterium
ATGAGAAATCCAGGTCGCGTGCTCAGGCCTCTGCGTCCACCGTGAACGCCGAGGCGCCAAATTTTGGCGTGGATATCCGCGCCCTTTTGAGAAAACGGGGCGAGTGAGGCGGCATGTGCGCGTATCAGCCGCTTTTCCAGTGTCCCGACTTGCCGCCCAGCTTCTCCAGCAGGCGCACCGCTTCGATGACCATGCCGCGATCGACGGCCTTGCACATGTCGTAGATGGTGAGCAGGGCGATGCTGGCGGCGGTGAGGGCTTCCATTTCCACACCGGTGCGGCCGACGCATTCGGCCGTCGCCCTGCATTCGATGGCGTGGGCGGTCTCGTCCAGACGGAAATCCACCGTGACGCGGGTGAGGGGGATGGGGTGGCAAAGGGGAATCAGCTCGGCCGTTCGCTTTGCCGCCATGATGCCGGCCAGGCGGGCGACGCCGAGGACGTCACCCTTCTTCGCGGCGCCGTCGCGGATCAGCGCGAGGGTTTCCGGACGCATGACGATGCGGCCGGCGGTGACCGCCAGACGACGGGTTTCCGCCTTCTCGGCGACATCCACCATGATGGCGCGACCCTGTTCGTCGAAGTGGGTGAGTTCGTTCATGGCGGCGGCGCTTGCCCCCCTTCGGGGGGGAACTGGTGGCAGGGGCAAGTATCATAGCCGCATGCATTGGTTCCGCTCCATCGCCCTGCCGCTCGCGCTTGCCGGCATACTCGCCGCCCCCGCCGCCGCCATCGAACTGCCCGATCTCGGCGATGCCTCGCGCGGCGCCCTGTCGGAGAACCAGGAGGAACGCATCGGCCGCGAGATCATGCGGCAGATCCGGGAAAGCAGCGATTACCTCGACGACGCGGTGGTGGCCGATTACCTGGCCAATCTCGGCGATCGCCTGGTGGCGGCGTCCACCGCGCCCGGCCGTCATTTCGAGTTCTTCCCGGTACGCGATGCCAGCATCAACGCCTTCGCCCTGCCCGGCGGCTACATCGGCGTGCATACCGGCCTGATTTCGGCGGCGCGCAATGAATCCGAACTGGCCGGCGTGCTGTCGCACGAAATCGCCCACGTCACCCAGCAGCACATCGCCCGCATGGTGGACAACCAGCGCAACGCCAGCCTCATCTCCCTGGCCGCCCTGGCCGTGGCCATTCTCGCGGCCCGCTCCAACAGCCAGGTGGCCGAGGCGGCGCTGGCCGGCGGCGCCGCCCTGAGCATGCAGAATCAGCTTGATTTCACCCGCGAGAACGAGCGCGAAGCCGACCGCGTCGGCCTGCGCATCCTCGATCAGGCCGGGTTCGCGCCGCAGGGCATGGCCAGCTTCTTCGAGCGCCTGCAGGCGCAGGGGCGTCTCTACGAAAACAACGCGCCAGCCTATCTGCGTACCCATCCGCTGACCTTCGAGCGCATCGCCGACATGCAGAACCGCGTCGGCGAACTGCCTTACCGCCAGCATGCGGACAGCGTCGACTTCAAGCTGGTGCGCGCGCGGGTGCAGGCCGCCCAGGGCGAGGCGCGCGACGCGGTGACGCTGTTCGAGGCGCGAGTGCGCGAGCAGGAGGATGCCGCCGCCTGGTATGGGCTGCTGCAGGCCAGCCTGCGCGCCGGCGACCCGCAGCGGGCGCGGCGCGCCTTGGGCAAGCTGGGCAAGGACGCCGTCGGCTCGCCCCTGCCGGCCATGGCCGCGGTGGAGGTGGCGTTGGCCGAGGGCCATGCCGAAGAAGCCATTCGGCAGGCCCGCGCGGGACTGGCCAAGCATCCGGGCTATCGCCCGCTCGCTTACCTGTATGCCCGCGCCCTGCTGCGCGCCAAACGGCTTGCGGAGGCCCTGGATTTTCTCGACGAGCGGCGGCGCGACTGGCCCTCGGACCCGCAATTCCAGTTGCTGCTGGCCGAGTCCTACGGGGCCGCCGGGCAGAACGCCAAGGCGCATCTGGCGCAGGCCGAGGCCTACGCGCTGAGCGACCGCATCGCCGCCGCCATCGAACAATTGCGCCTGGCGCAACGGGCCGGCAACGCCGACTTCTACACGCTCTCCATCATCGATGCCCGCCTGCGCGAACTGCGTGAAATCGAGAGCAAGGAAGCGGCCGAGATGGCGCGCAAGGGCAAGTGAGGTACAGCAACATCCCAGCCGCCGGTCGGCGCCGCGCGATGCCCCTTGTCGCCGGCAGGGGCTTGCGCCTATGCTCGCGCACCGCATGCCCGGCGCGAAATGCCGGGTAGCCTGAAACCAGATCGACCCGGGAATTCGCATGCGCTTCCGCGCTTTTTTCATGATCGGCATGCTTGCCCTTGCACCGGTACTGCCCGCTTTGGCGCAAAAGGCGGACAAATCGCCGCCCGGCAAGGCCGTCGCCTTCAGCCAGGAAAAAGGGAATTGCCTGAGCTGCCACGGTTTTCCTTCCCTGGCCGACGCCGAACAGACCGGCAACAGCGGTCCGCCCATCATCGCCATGTCGGCGCGCTTTCCCGACCGCGCCGCCCTGCGCGCGAAGATCTGGGATGCCGGCGCCGGCAACCCGGCCGCCTTCATGCCGCCCTTCGGCCGGCATCGCATTCTCACCGAGGAGGAGATCGACCAGGTGGTTGATTTCCTCCTCGGCCTGTAAGCCATGCGCGGACGCATCCGGCGCATCCTGCTGGGCGGCCTGGCCGCGCTGCTGGCTTGCCTGGGCGCGGGCGCGGCGTTCGCCGAGCCGGAGGACGATCGCCTGCGGCTGGAAACCTTCTTCCGCAAGCAGTTTCCCGATCTGCAAGCCGAGCAGTACGTGCACGGCGCCATGCTGTTCGACCCCGAGGCCATGGCGCAATACCGCAGCATCATGGAATTCCCGCCCTTCGCCGGCGAGGTGGAGAAAGGCGAACTCCTCTGGCGTACCCCCATGCAGTCCGCCCTGACCTATGCCGACTGCCTGCCCAACGGCGGCCGCATGATCGCCGGAAATTACCCCATGTTCGACGAGACCAAGGGCCGGGTGGTGACGCTGGAAGATGCCATCAACGCCTGTCGCGTCGCCAACAACGAGGCGCCTTACCAGCATGGCGACCCCGCCACCATGGGGGCGCTCACCGCCTATCTGCGCAGCCTGTCGGATGGCATGAAGATGAACATCCGGGTGGAAAGCGAAGGCGCCCGCCGCGCCTTCGAGGACGGCAGGAAGACCTTCTATGCGCGTGTGGGCCAGCTCAACTTCTCCTGCGCCAGTTGCCACGTCGACAATGCCGGCAACCGCCTGCGCGGCGAGATCCTCTCGCCGGCCATCGGCCAGGCCACGCACTGGCCGGTGTTCCGCGGCGGCGATCAGCTGCTCACCCTGCAGGCGCGTTACGCCAGTTGCCACCGCCTGGCGCGGCACGTGCCGGATGCCCTCGGCAGCACGCGCTACAACAATCTCGAATACTTCCATTCCTATCTCAGCAACGGCCTGCCGCTGCGCGCGTCGGTGTTCAGGAAGTAGGCCGCGGCCGGCCCTTGGTGCGATTCGCGCGTCGGTCTGGGCCATCGCTACCATTTACCGCGGCGGGCCGACTCGCAAGAATGCGCCGCACCCCACGCCTCAATAGGAGAACACCTTCATGTCCATGTCCCGTCGTGAATTTCTGCAAGTGCTCGCCGCCGCCGCGGCCGGCGGCTTCGCTCTCGACAGCCGCCTGGCGCTGGCCGGCAGGGCGCCCGCCGGCTATTACGACGTGCCCGCCTTCGGCAACTGCTCCCTCATGCACATGACCGACTGCCACGCGCAGCTGCTGCCCATCTACTTCCGCGAGCCCAACGTGAACCTGGGCGTGGGCGAGGCCCTGGGCAAGGCGCCGCACCTGGTGGGCGAGCATTTGCTCAAGCATTTCAACATCAAGAAGGGCTCCATCGATGCCCACGCCTTCACCTATCTGGACTTCGAGGCGGCCTCCCGCACCTACGGCAAGGTGGGCGGCTTCGCCCACCTGAAGACCCTGGTCGACAAGGTGCGCGCCTCCCGGCCCGGTTCCCTGCTGCTGGACGGCGGCGACACCTGGCAGGGTTCCGCCACCGCCCTGTGGACCAATGCTCAGGACATGGTGGACGCCTGCATCGCCCTCGGCGTGGACGTGATGTGCCCGCACTGGGAGATGACCTACGGCGCCGAGCGCGTGCAGGAGATCGTCGAGGGCGATTTCAAGAAGGCCGGCATCGACTTCGTCGCCCAGAACGTGGTCACCAACGACTTCGGCGACCAGGTGTTCAAGCCCTACGTCATCCGCAACATCAACGGCGTGCAGGTCGCCATCATCGGCCAGGCCTTCCCCTACACCCCCATCGCCAATCCGCGCTGGATGGTGCCCGACTGGTCCTTCGGCATCCGCGACGACGGCATGCAGAAGTGGGTGGACGAGGCCCGCGGCAAGGGCGCCCAGGTGGTGGTGGTGCTGTCGCACAACGGCATGGACGTGGACATCAAGATGGCCAGCCGCGTCACCGGCATCGACGCCATCTTCGGCGGCCACACCCACGACGGCGTGCCCCAGCCGGTCCAGGTCAAGAACGCCAAGGGCGTCACCCTGGTGACCAACGCCGGTTCCAACGGCAAGTTCCTGGGCGTCATGGACTTCGACGTCAAGGGCGGCAAGGTCAAGGGCTGGAAGTACCGCCTCATGCCGGTGTTTTCCAACCTGCTGCCGGCCGACGCGAAGATGGACGCGCTGATCAAGAAGATCCGCGCCCCCTTCGAGAGCAAGCTGAACGAGAAGCTGGCCGTCACCGAGGGCGTGCTCTACCGCCGCGGCAACTTCAACGGTACCTACGACCAGCTGATCTGCGACGCGCTGATGCAGGTGAAGGGCGCCGACGCCGCCTTCTCCCCGGGCTTCCGCTGGGGCACCAGCCTGCTCTCCGGCGACGTCATCACCATGGAGAGGCTGATGGACCAGGTGGCCATCACCTATCCGCAGACCACGCTGACCGAGATGAGCGGCGAGACCATCCACACCATCATGGAAGACGTGTGCGACAACCTGTTCAATGCCGATCCCTACTACCAGCAGGGCGGCGACATGGTGCGCGTCGGCGGCATCCAGTACACCATCGATCCCAACCAGACCATCGGCAAGCGCATTACCAACATGACCCTCAAGGGCAAGCCCGTGGACCCCGCCAAGACCTACAAGGTGGCCGGCTGGGCCCCCGTGGGCGAGGGCGTGCAGGGCGCGCCCATCTGGGATGTGGTGGCCGAGTACCTGCGCGACGTCAAGGTGATCAAGCCGGTCAAGCTGAACCAGCCCAAGGTGCTGGGCATGGGCGGCAACCCGGGCATGGTGCTCTGAACGCAGCCTCTCCCAGGAGGAGAGGGCCGGGGTGAGGGAGGGGGCTCAGGCCCCCCTTCGTGTTTGTGCGCCCAGCATGGGCGCACGCCCGCGGCCGTTAAAGACAGGTGCCCATGGTGCCGTTAAGGGCGCCAAGGCGCCGACATGGGCGCCTTCCCCTCTCACGGTCGCTGGAGCTTCAACATGAAATCTCTGTTCTTGCGCATGCGCTTGGTGCATTGGATCGGCGTGGCCCTGCTGTTGGCCAATGCCACTTTCTTCACCGACAACCTGATCGGCGCCATCGTCCAGTACGTGGTCGCCCTGGTCATACTGCTGCACGACATCGACGAGAAGCGCTGGGGAGTCGATACCGTGCGCCAGGTTTCCACCTATCTGGCCCATTTCAGCGACAAGGACCTGTCCCGGGAGGCACGCATCGATGTCCGCTTCAATCGGGAGGTGGATGACATGCTGGCAGTGATCGATCGCTTCCGGGAGAACATCCGCATCGCCCTCAACGCGGTCAAACTGTCCTCCCAGGAAAGCGGCGTCGCCTCGGCGTCCTTCAGCCAGGCCTCCCGCCGGATCGGCCAGCGTGTGGAGGAGGAAACCGTCCTCGCCACGCAAGCCGCCGACAGCGCCGCAGTGATCGCTTCGGCCGTCACCGGGCTCGCCAGCGACGCGGAACGCACCGCCCGAGACATGGAATCCGCCCGCCAGCACCTGGCGCGCGCCCGCAAGGAGGTCGGCGCCATGATCGAGCAGGTGGCGGAAAGCACGCGCACCGGCGATGCCATGGCGGAGAAGTTGAACCGGCTCACCGACTCAGCGGCCCAGGTCAACCAGATACTCACCTCGGTATCCGAGGTCGCCGAACAGACCAACCTCCTGGCGCTCAACGCAGCCATCGAGGCCGCGCGTGCCGGAGAACAGGGGCGCGGTTTCGCGGTCGTCGCGGATGAGGTCCGCAAGCTGGCCGAGCGCACCCAGCGCAGCGTCGCGGAAATCGCCCAAACCCTGCAGGGAATCAACCAGTCGGTGGCCGACGTCACCCGCGAGATGGAGCGCCAGTCCGAGGTCTATCGCGGCCTCGGTAACGCCTCCCACAGTGTCGAGGACGTCATCGACAGCACCGCGCAATGGGTCAGCGGCGTCGCGGACATGGTGCAGCGCACCGCCGCCGTGTCGTCCCAGGTGCAAGGCGGCGTCGAACATATCGTCGGGCAGATCGCGCGCATTCAGGACTCCGCCCGAGCCAACGCCGCGTCGGCGGCGGAAATCATCGACAGCGCCGATCGCATGACCCGCCTGAGCGAAACGTTGCACGGCCGTCTGGCCCAATTCCAGACTTGAGGCGCCACGGCGGCGAGCCTGGGGCGTGATCGGTCGCCCGATGCCCTTTCAGGGGCCTTCCGCCGACCGCAGATAATCCGCCATGGGCACCGGCCGGCCCACGCCGTAAGCCGCACAAGGCACTGCTGGCCCGCCTGCAACGGCTTTCACGCAGCCTGAGTCGCAAGCAAAAAGGCTCGGCCAACCGCAAGAAGGCCAAAGGCAAGTTGGCAAAGCTGCACGCCCGTATTGCCGCTATCCGTGCGGATGCCCTGCACCAACTCACAACGAATCTGACGCGCCGGTTCCACACCATCGGCATCGAGGATCTGAACGTGCGCGGCATGGTCAAAAACAGACACTTGTCACGCGCCGTGTCGGATATGGGCTTCTTCGAGTTCCGGCGGCAGTTGGAGTACAAGGCGGCGATGCACGGCGGCATGATCGTCGTGGCCGACCGCTGGTATCCCAGCAGCAAGACGTGCCCGGACTGTGGCGTGATTCACAACCGCGATGTGAACGGGGCAATCAATTTGAAAAATCTGGCCGTGAGTTCCACGGCGTCAGCCTGTGGAGAGGAAGACTCTGGCCTTGGGCGCAAGCTCAAGACGAAACCAGCCTCGGCGAAGCAGGAATCCAGCAGCAAAGCTACCTATGGATAGCTTTGCGTAGGTATGGAGGAACGGTCACCTCGGCCAGTTCCTTCTGCCGGAACAGGTCGTTGGCGGTGCGGCGCACCCGGATGACGCCCAGCAGGGCCATGCCCAGGGCGAGGGCGCCGATGAGGGCGTGCCTGAAGAGCTTGTGCCGGCTTTCACGCATGGCCGCCTCGGCCTGCTCGTCGGCCACCCGGCTCACCGCGGTGGCCACCGCCAGGAGGCTGTCGATGCCGAGGGTGGCCTGGTGCATCCATTCGGCCGCGTCGAAGGGGTAATCACCGCTGGACGCGGCGGCGTAGGCCTCGCTGCGGCTGATCTCGTAATCGTTCAGGAAACCCTGCTCCATGCCGGCGATGGCCGCCAGGATGCGCGGATCGGAATGGCGCAGTTCCTTCAGGGCACGGATGTCATGCACGCTGCGTTCCACCACCCCGCGCAAGGCGATGAGTTCCTTGCCCTTCTCCGCCGGCAGGGGGCGGCGGGTGGCCACGTACCAGGCCAGCGTGCTCCGTTCCCGACCGGCGTATTCGCTGGCCAGCCACACCCAGCGCTTCAGGGCCAGGTTGATCTGGGCCACGTGCCGCGGCGTGTCCAGAGGCAGGAAGGCCGACTCCCGCAGCAGCGCGGAACGGTCGATGAAACGCGTAATGGCCTCGATCCAGGCGGGGCCGTCCAGGGTACAGGGCTGGCCCGCCAGGCAGGCATGCGGACCCTGGCGCGGGACAGGTCGGCGTGGGCCTGTTGGGACGCCGCGTATTTCTCCGCGAATTCCGAGCCATCGGACATTCTGTCCAGCAAGGAACGGGCCATGTCCATGGCCTGCCGCCAGTGAGCATCACCCTGCCGGCGCAGGTCGGCGATGCTCGCGGTCTGGCCGGCAGCCGGGCGGGGAACGGCACCCAGGGCGCTGGCGGACAAGCCCCTTTCCATGGCGTGGAGGCTGGCGGCCTGGATGAGGGCATCGGCCATGGCGTTGGCCAAGGACACGTCCCGCGCCACGCGATGCTCCTGCCAGGCATGCCAGGCCGCCCCGCCCGAAAGCGCCAGGACGAAGCCCGTCAGCACGACGATGGTGGCGTTGATGATGCGCCGCGATGGCTTTTTTCACGCCCGGCTTTTTTACGTCTCGCGCCTGCGGCACAGCACATAGCCTTCCGGGTCGCGCTGTTGCTGGATGTACCGCTGGCGCGCCTCCGGCGACCGATCCGGCTTCGCCATCATGGTGGTGGACCAGTTCGCTGGTGTCGGCGCGCGGCATTAGTCGCCGCCGCGCTTGCGCGCCGCCAGGGTGCGGGCGAGCGGGCCGATGTCCACGCCGACCACTACTCCGGCGGCCGCGCTCTGGCGGAGAAGTCAGGCGCCAGATATTGCCTGCACGAGTCGAATGCGGGCCGGGTGAAGCATCCCTTCGAGCTGTTGAAGGACAAACAGCGCATCGACGTGGGCAACGTCCATATCGATGTGCTGCACACCCCGGGCCACACCCCGGACTCCATCTGCCTGCTGGTCACCGACAAGCGCCGGGGCGAGGCGCCGTGGTTCGTGCTGACCGGCGACACGCTGTTCATCGATGCGGTCGGCCGGCCGGACCTGGCGGGCGGGGAAACCGAGATGGCGGGACAGATCCATGAATCCCTCCACCGGCGCCTGCTGTGCCTGCTCCCCGAGGTGGAGGTCTATCCGGGCCACGCCTCCGGCAGCGTGTGCGGCGCCGGCATGTCGGGCAAGCCCGGCTCCACCATCGGTTTCGAGAAGCGCTGGAACCCCATCCTGGCCCTGGAGAAGGACGACTTCGTCGCTTCCCTGACCAAGGAGATCCCGCCTCGTCCGGCGGAGATGGACCGCATGGTGGCGTTCAACCTGGGCGCATGAGGTGGCTGTATCGCAAGAGAGGACCCAAAGCGCGGCGGACCACCTCTACGGCATCCGCCACAACCTGGCCCAGTTCGCCCACCAGCTCATCCAGGTGTTCCTGGTGGGCCTCACCATCGGCATGACCCGTACCGTGGTGCCGGCCCTGGCCGAGTCCGAATTCGGCGTGGCCAAGGGCTCCTTCATGATGCTGATGGCCTTCGTGGTGGCCTTCGGCTTCGTGAAAGGCGCCCTCAACTTCGTCGCCGGGCGGCTGTCCGAACGCCACGGGCGCAAGCAGGTCCTGTTCTGGGGCTGGCTGGCCGCCGTGCCCATCCCCTTCATGATCCTCTACGCGCCTTCCTGGAACTGGATCGTGGCCGCCACGGTGCTCTTGGGCATCAACCAGGGCTTCACCTGGTCCATGACCCAGACCGCCAAGCTGGACCTCACGCGGCCCGAGCAGCGGGGCCTGACCATCGGCCTGAACGAGTTCTCCGGCTACTTCGGCGTGGCGGTGGCGGGCATCGGCTGGGTCGTCGGGATCTATGGCTTCGTCTGGGGCATGTGGCTGTGCGGTGGCGGCGTGGCCCTGACCCTGCTGGGGGAGGGGGAGTAGTGGTGGTCCTTCGCCGCCGCCGTTGCCGGCTTCGGCATGGCCCTGCTCTATCCCAACCTGTCGGCGGCGGTGGCGGACATCGCGCATCCGAACTGGCGCGGCAGCGCCATCGGCATCTACCGCTTCTGGCGCGACCTGGGCTATGGCATCGGCGCCCTGTTGCTGGGGGCCGTGGCCAGCCTGGCGGGACATATCGAGGCGGGCTTCTGGTTCACCGCCGGCGCCATGTTCGTGTCCGGCGCCCTGGTCTGGTGGGTGGGAGAGGAAACCCATCCCCGGCTGAATCCCGCGTCGGCCTGAGGGGTGCGAATATCCTCGCCTTGTGGTGCGACCGGCCCATGGACCGGCCACGCCGTGTTATTTAAGCTTCTACCAACCGAACTGGAGAGCCCATGTCCATGAGCAAGGCCCTGCAAGCCCTGATCCTGTCCGTTGCTTTCCTGTGGGGTGCCGCCCCGGCCCAGGCCGTCTACTTGCCCGTGAACTGACGCCATGACCCGCCGCCCCCTCCTGATTCTCTGCCTGGCCCTGTTGCTGGGGCAGGCGGTGCCCGGGGCGGCGGCGCCATTGAAGAACGCCCTGGCGGGCCACGCCTCGCCCTACCTGGCCCTGCACGGCAAGGACCCGGTGGCCTGGCAGGAATGGAACGCCGAGACCTTGGCGCGGGCGAAGCGGGAGAACAAGCTGCTGTTCGTCTCCGTCGGTTATTTCTCCTGCCACTGGTGCCACGTCATGCAGCGCGAGAGCTACCGCGACCCAGCCATCGCCGCGCTGCTCAACCGGCACTTCATACCCGTGAAGGTGGACCGCGAACTCAACGGCGCCCTCGATGCCGCCCTGATTGAATTCGTCCACCGCCTGCAGGGCGTCTCCGGCTGGCCGCTGAACGCCTTCGTCACGCCGGAGGGCTATCCGGCCTATGCCGTGCTCTACGCACCGCCCGCCGAATTCAAGGCCCTGCTCGAACGGCTGGCGGGCAACTGGCGTGCGCAGCCCGACAAGATCCGCGCCACCGCGCGCGAGGCGGCGCCCGCGCCGCGACCGGCGCGCGCGCAAGCGCCCACGCCGGAACTGGCGAGGGAACTGGAACGCGCCTATCTGGCGGAAGTCTGGCGCCACGCCGATACCCTGCAGGGCGGCTTTGCCCGCGTCAGCAAGTTCCCCATGGCGCCGCATCTGGCCCGGCTGCTGGAGATCTACGCGCGTGACCGCGACCCGCGTCTGGGCGAGTTCCTCACTCTCACTCTGGACCAGATGGCCCGGCGCGGCCTGCGCGACCACGTGCACGGCGGCTTTTTCCGCTACACCGTGGACCCGGATTGGCACATTCCCCATTTCGAGAAGATGCTGGCCGACAATGCCCAGCTCGCCCCGGTCTACGACCGCGCCGCCGAATTGTTGCGCCGGCCGGACTATCGCCGGGTCGCCGACGAGACCCTGGATTTCCTGCGCGAAACCCTGGCCGCGCCCGGCGGCGGTTATTACACCGCCACTTCCGCCCTGGACCGCCAAGGCCGCGAAGGCGGCGCCTACCTGTGGTCGGCGGCGGAACTGAAGCAACGGCTCTCGCCGGCGGATTACGCACTGGCGGCGCGGGCCTGGAAGCTGGAGCGCCCGGCCGAGTTCGCCGAGGGGCATCTGCCCCTGGAATGGATCGAACTCGACGCGGCCGAACGCGAGCGGCTGCGCGCCGTCCTGGGCTCGCTCAAGGCCGCCGGCCGGCAACGCCAGGCGCCGCTGGACACCAAGATCAACGCCGGCCTCAACGGCCTGGCCCTGAGCGCCTTCGTGCGCGCCGGCAAGGGCGTGCCGCGTCACCAGCGAGCGGCGCGCGAACTGGCGGCCTTCCTCGGCGGCCGCATGCTGACGCCGGACGGACTGGTGAAGACCCGCGCCGGCGGACGGGCGTTCAGCGACGCCGAACTGGACGATTACGCCTATGTCATCGCCGGCCTCGCCGACTACGCCGACGCCTTCGGCGACCGGGCCACGGCCGATTCGGCCCGGCGGCTGGCGGCGCAGGCCTGGCGCCGTTTCTTCGATGAAGCGGGCTGGCGGCGCGAGGAGAAGCCGCTGCTGGCCACCCTGCGGCCGGATCCCGCGCTGGCCGACGGCGCCCTGCCGTCGGCCTCGGCGCGGCTGCTGTCCGCCACCCGCGGCCTGCTGCGCTACCATGCGGACGCCGGTCTGACCGCCTCCCTGCGCCGGGCCGAGGCCCTGGCCGTGCCGGTCATGGCACGGCAGCCGTTCGATCATCCCTCCGTCCTCGCCGCCCTGGGCGCGCGCTGATTTTTCGCGCTTGCCGGGACCGGTGAGCGCCCGCGCGGTTATCATCGCCGGGCTTGTCGGAGGCAT
>JBBIPL010000072.1:0-12040 GCA_037442845.1 Hydrogenophilales bacterium
GAAATCCGGCATAGTGCTTGCACTATCGGGGGTTCGAATCCCCCTCTCTCCGCCAGGTTCCAAGCCATCCATCATGCCCGCCCACCCCCCTACCCTCGACTCCACCCGCATCGACGACCTGCGCATCAAGGCGGTACGTCCACTCATCACGCCCGCCCTGCTGGAGGAAAGGCTGCCGGCCGACGACGCCGCGCGCGGTACGGTGGAGGCTAGCCGCGTCGCCCTCTCGCGCGTGCTGCATGGCAACGATGATCGCCTGATCGTCGTGGTGGGGCCCTGCTCCATCCACGACCACGACCAGGCCATGCGCTACGCCCGCGAGCTCATCGAGCGCACGCGCGACCTGGCCGGCGAACTGCTGCTGGTGATGCGGGTGTATTTCGAGAAGCCCCGCACCACCGTGGGCTGGAAGGGCTACATCAACGACCCCCATCTGGACGGCAGCTTCGCCATCAACGAGGGCCTGGAAAAGGCCCGCCGGCTGCTGCTCGACATTCTCGCCCTGGGCCTGCCCGTGGGTACCGAATTCCTTGATCTGCTCAGTCCCCAGTACATCAGCGACCTGGTGAGCTGGGGCGCGATCGGCGCGCGCACCACCGAAAGCCAGACCCACAGGCAACTGGCCTCGGGCCTGTCCTGCCCGGTCGGCTTCAAGAACGCCACCGACGGCGGCATCAAGGTGGCGGCCGACGCCATCGTCGCCGCGCGCTCGCCGCACGCCTTCATGGGCATGACCAAGATGGGCCTGGCCGCCGTGTTCGAAACGCGCGGCAACGACGACTGCCACGTCATCCTGCGCGGCGGCAAACAGCCCAACTACGCCGCCGCCGACGTCGAGGCCGCCTGCGCCCTCCTGCGCGCGCGGGGCCTGCGCGAGCAGGTGATGATCGATGTGTCGCATGCCAACAGCGGCAAGGAACACCGGCGCCAGATCGAGGTGGCCGCCGAGGTGGCCGCCCAGGTGGCCGCCGGCGAGCGCCGCATCGTCGGCGTGATGATCGAAAGCCATCTGCACGAAGGCCGCCAGGACATCGTGCCCGGCCAGCCGCTGCGGCCCGGCGTTTCCGTCACCGATGCCTGCATCAGCCTGGAGCAAACCCTGCCGGTGCTGAACGGTCTGGCCGAGGCGGTGCGCGCGCGCCGCAACGCGTCCGCCTGAGCCGCGGCGCGCCGACGACGGCGCGTCCCCCTCAGAGTAAATAGGGGTCTGTCCCTGTTTTCCTCTGTTTCCCTATGCTCTGCTCGCGACCGCTTAAGAGCGGCCGGGCGCAGCCAGGAAGAGTAAAGTAGCCAAGGATTTCAAGCAGGAGAACAGCCGTGAAAGACATCGTGTGGGACAACATACTCAGCATCGGCGTGGATGAAATCGACGAGGACCACCGCAGTTTTTAGGTTTATGCACGGTCTGGCATTTCAGCCATGAAGAGCGGCTGATGCTCAAGTTTCGCCATCCGGAGGCCGAAGCGCACAAGACCGAACACAGCGATCTCATCCAGAGCGCGAAGGAATTGCAGCAGGCCATCCTGCAAAGGGACAAACCCATCGCCGAGGAGCAACTCCGCTTCCTGGAACGCTGGCTCTCGGAGCACATTCTCACCGCCGACGGGCGGCTGGGCGAGTACCTCTGCGAGAAGATGTAAGTCGCGCGGTAGCCCATCCCGGCGGTTGCACAAGCCGTAGGAGTGGGGCTTGCCCGCTCCTCTCGCCGCATTGCCCCCTCAGCGGGCAATCCACTCGATCAGGTGATGGCTTTCCGGCGTCAGGCTCCAGACCGTGTACTGGCGGGCCGACGCGGGACAAAGTCCGGCGCTGTCGTGGTCGTGGATGGCCAGCTCGCCGCCGTGCCAGAAGCGGGCCAGCACCGCGTCCAGGGGTTCCGCCGAGGCGGCGGCCTGGCAGCCATGCCGGTCCGGCGGGCGCGCCGTCGAGGCCAGGTCGTGCCAGCTCGCCCAGGACCGGTCGGCGAGCGCGCCTTCCAGCCCGTCCAGCCAGGCGCGATGCCGGAACTCCGGCCCGCCCCCCACCGGCGTCTGGCCGAGCAGGTTGCAGAACAGACAAGCGGCCTCCGGCCAGGTCTCGGCGAGCCGGCGGAAGCCGGCCGCGCCGGCGAGGAAATCAGCCGCTTGCCAGTCGAATCGCTGCGCCGGAAAGCGGCGGGCGAGGATATGGCGGGCGAGCGCATCGGGTTCAAGAACGGTGATGCGAGAGAAGCGCTGCAGGAACTGGCTGCTCAGGGCGTAGCCGCCGCTGGGACCGACCAGGAGCAGATGCTCGGCATCGGGCCGCCAATCGGTGAGCCAGCGCCGCACCTGATTATGGAAGGGGGCCCACAGGGTGCGCCGCCAGCGCCAGGCGCGCAGGTGGTAGAGCAGGCCGCCGCTGGGGTGAAAAAAATGCCCCAGGCTGAGAACGCCTTGCTCCCTCACCCCCGGCCCCTCTCCCGCGGGGAGAGGGGAGACTCAAATACCAGCTTCGCCACGTCCCGGTAATGGCGGACGAAGCTCACCTCCAGGCCGGCCTTGACGAAATCCGGCAGGCGATCGAAGTCCGGCTGGTTGGCCTGGGGCAGGAGGAGTTCGTGGATGCCCACCCTTTTCGCGGCGATGACCTTCTCGCGGATGCCGCCCACCGGCAGCACCTGGCCGGTCAGGGTCAGCTCCCCGGTCATGGCCAGGGGCCGGCTGATCTTCTCGTTGCGGGCCAGGGACAGCAGGGCCGTGGCCATGGTGATGCCGGCGGATGGGCCGTCCTTGGGCGTGGCGCCTTCCGGCACGTGCAGGTGCACGAAGGCCTCGTCGAAGAACTTCTCGTCGGCCTGGAAGGGTTTCAGGTGGCTGGTGATGTAGCTGTAGGCGATCTCGGCGGATTCCTTCATGACCTCGCCCAGCTTGCCGGTGAGCTTGAAGCCCCGGTTCAGGGTGTGCACCTTGCTTGCCTCGATGGTCAGCGTCTCCCCGCCCAGGGCGGTCCAGGCCAGGCCCGTGACCACGCCGATGCCGGTCATGGGCTTTTCCAGCTGATAGGGCGGATCGGTGAGGAAATGTTCGAGGTTGTCGGCGTTGACCTGGAGCCGCTCGGCTTCGCCGCGCACGATCCGCACCACCGACTTGCGGATGATCTTGCCCAGGTTCATCTCCAGTTGCCGCACGCCGGCCTCGCGCGCGTAACCATCGATGACCTTGCGGATGGCGGCGGCGGTGATGCTCACCTGCCCGCGCCTGAGGCCGGACTTCTTCAATTGCTTGGGCCACAGGTGATGGCGGGCGATGGCCAGCTTCTCCTCCAGCAGGTAACCCGACAGGCGGATCACCTCCATGCGGTCCAGCAGCGGCGCGGGAATGGTGTCGAGCTGGTTGGCGGTGCAGATGAACAGGGTCTTGGACAGGTCGAAGCGCACGTCCAGGTAGTGGTCGAGGAATTCCGTGTTCTGCTCCGGGTCCAGCACCTCCAGCAGGGCCGAGGCCGGGTCGCCCTGGTAGGAGGCGCCGATCTTGTCCACCTCGTCCAGCATGATCACCGGGTTCTGCGACTCCACTTCCTTGATGGCCTGGATGAACTTGCCCGGCAGGGCGCCGATGTAGGTGCGGCGATGGCCCTTGATCTCCGCCTCGTCGCGCATGCCGCCCACGGAGAAGCGGTAGAACTTGCGCCCGAGGGCGCGCGCCACCGATTTGCCGATCGAGGTTTTTCCCACCCCGGGCGGCCCCACCAGCAGCAGGATGGAGCCGGCCACCTCGCCCTTCATGGCGCCGACGGCGAGAAACTCGACGATGCGCTCCTTGACGTCGTCGAGGCCGTCGTGGTCCTGGTCCAGGATGCGGCGGGCGCGGGTGAGATCCAGCTTGTCCTTGCTGTACTTGCCCCAGGGCAGGTTGGTGAGCCAGTCCAGGTAGTTGCGGGTGACGGTGTATTCCGGCGAACCGTGTTCCAGGCCGGCGAGCTTGTCCAGTTCCTCGCCGATCTTCTTTTCCGCGTGCGGCGGCAGCTTCAGCTTCTTCACCCGGCGCTGGTAGAGCTCCAGGTCCATGGTGCGGTCGTCCTTGGCGATGCCCAGCTCCTGCTGGATGGCCTTGAGCTGCTGGCGCAGGAAGAACTCCCGCTGCTGCCGGGTCATCTTCTCCTCGACCTTTTCCCGGATCTGCGTTTGCAGCCTGGCGACCTCCAGCTCCTTGTTGATCAGCACCAGCACCTTCTGCATGCGCTTCCTGAGATTGAACGTCTCCAGCACCTCCTGCAGCTTCTCCTTGGGCGCGGTGGTCAGGCTGGCGGCGAAGTCGGTGAGCAGAGCCGGTTCGTTGGGCGAGAAGCGGTTGAGGAAAAACTTCAGTTCCTCGGAATACAGCGGGTTGAGGGGCAACAGTTCCTTGATGGCGTTGATGATGGCCAGGGCGTAGGCCTTGATCTCCTCGCCGGAGGTGGCCTGGCGGGTCTCCGCCGGGTAGTCGACGCGGGCGAAGTAAGGCGGCTGGCCGGAAATCCACTCGGCGACGCGGAAACGGCGGATGCCCTCGGCGATGAACTGGATCTTGCCGTCCGAACGCATCGGATGATGCATGCGCACCAGGGTGCCGACGCGGTGGAAATCCTCCGGCCGGGCATTGTCGGAATCGTCGCCATGCACGCACACCAGACCCACCAGTTGGTGACCCGCGTCGCCGATGCGCTTCACCGTCTCCAGCCACGGCCCCTCGTTCATGATCAGCGGCAGGGTCTGCGCCGGGAAGAAGGGCTTCTCGGTCAGCGGCAGGATATGGATGTTCGACGGCAGCGTTTGCGCCGGCAGGTTGGGCGTGGCGCCGGCCTTGCCGGGATGGACGATTTCGCCTTCGATGGGGGTTTGCTCTTCACTCATGCCTGTGTGCGGTGTGATTTCATGTAAATGAGTAGGGGCTAAGCGGCGGGTTTCAAGATAACGGACATGACTTTGTCAGACATCCCGTAGCATGAAAGTCATGTCCGTTTTCCTCACCCCCAGCCCTTTATGCCCTTCAGGGTGCTCTCCCGCTTGCGGGAGAGGGGAGCTTCGAGAGTCGCTGACGCGACTTTCACGTTAACCCCCCAGTCAGGCCATGGCGACCGGGTTCACGACGGGGTCGTGGCCACCCGCAGGTCGTCGATCTCGATCCACACCAGCGTGGGCCCCGGCAACATCAACCGGCTGCCCAGGCGGGGATAGACCCGGCGCCGGGTATAAAACGCAGCCTATCCGCCTCCATGGGCAGCTCGGGCGGCATCGGGAAAGGCCCCGAAGAGTTCATTACGGGTGACATCCTCGCCCCGGATGTACCGGTAATAGAACTCCGGCGCCTGGCCAGATGCGAATTGCCTGAAAAAGCTCCTCAGCTCCAGTGTGCGGTGGGCCGCCGCGTCCTTTTCCACGGAGAGGGCGACGCGGAACCCGCATGTGCCCCGGTGGGCGGAAAACCCTTCGCTCAGCCCGCCAGGGCCGGCGAAAAGGTCAATTACGGGGATGGCCGTCATGGATTCCGCGCGCTCACGCCGCCGCCCGCTGTTCATCTGGCGTTGCCGGTCTGCCGCGCCCTGGCGCCCCGCCCGCAATGTCCACCTCCAGCCTGACCGCCCGCGCCGCCGCCACCGGCCGCACGGCCCGGCGGCCGGGCCCTTTGGGGCCCTCCTCCAGGCGCACCAGGCCGTAACGCTCCATGGTGTGCAGGGTTCGCGAGAGGTTGTTGGCCTTGCGCCCGGTCAGGCGTTCCAGCTCGCTGATGGACTCCGGCTTGCGGTCGAAGATGACACGCAGCAGGTCGCGGTTCTCGTCTGACAGCACTGCCGCGAACGACTTCATGGACGTGAACCAGACCTTGGGTTCGTCCGCCCTGGGCTGGTGCTCGCCGCGGGCGATGGCGAGGGTGTAGGCCCGCATGGCATCCATGGGCATGATGCCGACGCGGATGACCTTGGTTGCGCTCATGTGTGTTCTCCAATGATGGCGTACACGCCTTTCCAGAAATCCTCCACCAGCCGGCCCGCACTCCCAAACGCATAGGGCTGGCCGGGGTCCTTCGGCCCGCGGTGGACGTGGTCGTACTCCCGGGGCTGTTCCACAAACCGGCCGCCGGGCTTTTCCACGGCGTGGGCATTGTCATAGCCGAACATCCGCCGGTTGCTCCGGTCATGCAGGGTCAGCTCGTAGCGGATGCCGTGCGGCGGCCCTCGTCCGGTTCGACCAGCCAGACCCGGCATTTCACCCACCAGCCGTCCTCAAGCACCAGGGTCAGGCGGTCCAGCTCCAGCAGGGTGTCGAGGCTGTGGTCACGCTTGGCCGGCATGGCTTATTGTATCAGCAGCTGAGAGTATTGACGGGACTACGTGGTGTGGCTGCGGCTCTCCGCTGCCGGCTTGTTGCCCGGACACTGAATCAGCCGTTCAGGCTGTGTCGGCACGCCCCGTCAAGCGTAGTTCAGTCCCATCGCCTCGCGCACGTCGCGCATGGTCTCCCGGGCCAGGTGGCGGGCCTTTTCGCAGCCGTCGGCGATGATGTTGCGCACGGTGGCGGGGTCCTCGGTGAGGGCGCGGGCGCGTTCCTGGATGGGGGCAAGTTCCTTGAGCATGGCGTCGATCACCGGCTGCTTGCAGTCCAGGCAGCCGATGCCCGCGCTGGTGCAGCCCTGGCGCACCCAGTCCTTCGTATCCGCGCCGGAATACACCTCGTGCAGTGGCCACACCGGGCAGCGCGCGGGGTCGCCGGGATCGGTGCGGCGCACCCGCGCCGAGTCGGTGGGCATAGTGCGGATCTTCTTCATCACCACCTCCGGATCCTCGCGCAGGGCGATGGTGTTGCCGTAGGACTTGGACATCTTCTGGCCGTCCAGGCCGGGCATCTTCGAGGCTGCGGCGAGCAGGGCCTCGGGCTCGGTGAGAATCATCTTGCCGCCGCCTTCCAGGAAGCCGTACAGGCGCTCCCTGTCGCCCAGAGAGAGGTTCTGGGTTTCCGCCAGCAGGGCCTTGGCGGATTCCAGGGCGGCCTCGTCACCCTCCTGCTGGTAGCGGGTACGCAGTTCCTTGTAGTGCTTGGCCTTCTTGCCGCCCAGCTTCTTCACCGCGGCTTCCGCCTTCTCCTCGTAGCCCGGCTCCTTGCCGTAGAGGTGGTTGAAGCGGCGCGCGATCTCGCGGGCGAACTCGATGTGCGGCACCTGGTCCTCGCCGACCGGTACCTGGTTGGCCCGGTAGATGAGGATGTCGGCGGATTGCAGCAGCGGATAGCCGAGAAAGCCGTAGGTCGAGAGGTCCTTCTCGGTGAGCTTTTCCTGCTGGTCCTTGTAGGTCGGCACCCGTTCCAGCCAGCCCAGGGGGGTCATCATGGAGAGCAGCAGGTGCAGTTCGGCGTGCTCGATCACCTGGGACTGGATGAACAGGGTGGCCTTGGACGGATCCACGCCCGCCGCCAGCCAGTCGATGACCATCTGCCTGGTGGCGTCCTCGATGCCCAGCGGATTGTCGTAGTGGGTGGTGAGCGCGTGCCAGTCGGCGACGAAGAACAGGCACTCGTGCTCGTGCTGGAGCTTGATCCAGTTTTTCAGGACGCCGTGGTAGTGGCCCAGGTGGAGGCTGCCCGTGGGGCGCATGCCGGAGAGGACTCGATCCGCGTACATGGGTTTTCCGTCAGTTGAGAACGATCTGGATGATGGCCAGCAGCTCCATGTGGCTCATGCCGAACACCAGCGCGGCCAGGGTGATGAGGGCGTTGATCAGGGGCCACAGGAAGAAGCCCAGCACGCCCAGGAACATGAGACCGAGCAGGATGAAGATGCCATAGGGCTCGATGCGCGCGAGGCCGTAGGCCATGCCGCGCGGCAGCAGGCCGACGGCGATGCGGCCGCCGTCGAGGGGCGGCAGCGGGATCAGGTTGAGGGCCATGAGCACGGCGTTGATGAAGACGCCGGCGCCGCCCATGAGGGCGAGGGGAATGCGGATGCCCTCGGGCAACAGGAAGGCCGCCTTGATCATGCCGGCCCAGATCAGCGCCATGAGCAGGTTGGCGCCGGGACCGGCCGCCGCCACCCAGATCATGTCCTGCCTGGGCCGGCGCAGGTTGTTGAAGTTGACCGGCACCGGCTTGGCCCAGCCGAACAGGATGCCTCCGCCGCCGGCCAGCTTGGACAGCAGCAGGATGGCGATGGGCACGAGGATGGTGCCGACCAGGTCGATGTGGCGCAGCGGATTCAGGCTGATGCGGCCCTGCATCTGCGCGGTGCGGTCGCCGAAGCGCAGGGCGGCGTAGCCGTGCGCCGCCTCGTGCAGGGTGATGGCGAACACCACCGGCAGCGCGAACACGGTGATCTTCTGGATGAGGTTCAGTTCCATCGCGTCATTCCAGTCCCAGCAGGGCGGGATCCCCCAGCCCGCGCCGGATGATGGACGGCCCCTTGTCGGTGAGGTCCACCACGGTACTCGGGGTGAGGCCGCAGTGGCCGCCGTCGATGATGACGTCCACCGTGTGGCACAGGCGCTCGTCTACCTCCCAGGGATCGGACAGCGGATATTCGTCGCCGGGCAGGTGCAGGGTGGCCGACAGCAGGGGCTCGTCCAGCTCGGTGAGCAGGGCGTGCGCGATGGGATTCGAGGGCACGCGCAGGCCGATGGTGTTGCGCCGCGTCCACAGCCGTCGCGGCGCCTCCTTGGTGGCTTCGAGGATGAAGGTGAAGGGCCCCGGCGTGCCGTGCTTCATCAGGCGGTACTGCACGTTGTCGACGCGGGCGTAGCGGGCCACCTCGGAAAGGTCGCGGCAGACCAGGGTGAGGAAGTGGCGGTCGTCGATCTGGCGAATCTCGCGCAGGCGCTCCATGGCGTGCTTGTCGTTGATCTGGCAGCCCAGGGCGTAGCAGGAGTCGGAGGGATAGGCGATGACGCCGCCCTTGCGCACGACCTCGACGGCCTGGCGGATGAGGCGCGCCTGCGGGTTGTCGGCGTGGATGGTCAGGAACAGGCTCACCATGCGCTCCACAGCGGACGGCAGCGAGCCGGCAGGGGCTCCAGGCGACCCAGTTCGCGACCGCCCTCGCTCGGCGCGTGGAAATCGGAGCCGACCGAGGCGGCCAGGTCGAATTCCTCCGCCAGTCCGGCGAACACCGGCGCCTGGTCGGGCGTGTGGCTGCCGCTGACCACCTCGATGGCGTCGCCGCCCAGGTGCTTGAATTCGGACAGCAGCAGGCGCATCTTCTCGCGCCCCATCTGGTAGCGCCCCGGATGCGCCAGCACGGAGAAGCCGCCGGCGGCGCGGATCCACAGCAGGGCTTCCGCCAGGCCGGCCCATTCGTGCGGGGCGTAGCCCGGCTTGCCCTTCACCAGGTACTTCCTGAACACGGTCTTGACGTCCTTCACCACGCCGCGCTCCACCAGGAAACGGGCGAAGTGGGTGCGACCGATGAGGGCGGGATTGCCGGCGAAGCGGTAGGCCCCCTCCAGGGCGCCATGGATGCCCAGGCGCGCCAGTTCGTCGGCCATGCGGCGCGCGCGTTCGGCGCGTCCGTCGCGGTTGCGCGCGAGTCCGCCGGCGAGGACGGGGTCGTCGGGATCGACGCGCAGACCGACGATGTGCACGGTATGGCCGCCCCAGGTCACGGAAATCTCCACGCCATGCACGAGCCGGATGCCGAACTCCGCCGCCGCCGCGTCGGCCTCCTCGATGCCGCGCAGCTCGTCATGATCGGTCAGGGCGAGTACGCCCACGCCCATGGCGGCGGCCCGTTCCACCAGTTGTCGGGGCGCGAGCACACCGTCCGAGGCGGTGGAATGGCAGTGTAGATCGTAAACGGTCATGGGCGAGAGCCTGTTAGATTCCTGCTGGAACAGGCTCCAAGGTTGAGGAATGGCCGGGAATCATAGCAAAATGCCCGTCGCCCTCCCCCGCCGCAACGCCCCCGCCTGTGAAAGTCCTGTTCGATCTGTTCCCCATCATCCTGTTCTTCGTCGCCTACCAGCTCGGCGAGAAGAATCCGGAAGCCGCCGCCGCCTGGCTCTCCGCCTTCGGCATCATCCTGGAAAGCGGCGTCAAGCCCGGCGTGTTCCTCGCCACCCTGGCGGCCATCCTCGCCACCTTCGTGCAAATCGGCTGGGTCCGGCTCAGGCGCCGCAAGGTGGAGACCATGCTGTGGATTTCCCTGGCGCTCATCGTGGTGTTCGGCGGCGCCACCCTGCTGCTGCACGACGAGGCCTTCATCAAGTGGAAGCCCACCGTGCTGTACTGGCTGTTCGCCCTTACCCTGGGATTGGCGCCCATCCTGTTCGAGCGCAACCTGATCCGCCTGATGATGTACAAGCAGATCAGCCTGCCGGACGCGGTGTGGACCCGCCTGAATCTGGGCTGGGCCGGCTTCTTCACCTTCATGGGCATCGCCAACCTGTGGGTGGCGATGAGCTTCTCCACCGACGCCTGGGTGAACTTCAAGATGTTCGGCTCGCTGGGCCTGATGCTGCTGTTCATCGTCGCGCAGACCTTCTATCTGTCGAAGCACATCGAGGAAGAGCCGTGAACCTCTACTACGCCATCGTCGGCGAGGATGCCGCCGGCAGTCTGGAGCGGCGCCTGGCCGCCCGACCCGCCCACCTGGAGCGCCTCAACCAGCTCAAGGACGAGGGCCGCCTGCTGCTGGCCGGCCCCTTCCCCGCCATCGACAGCCCCGACCCCGGACCGGCGGGTTTTTCCGGCAGCCTCATCGTCGCCTACTTCGACAGCCTGCAAGCCGCGCAAGCCTGGGCGGATGCCGACCCCTACGTGGCCGCCGGCGTCTATGCGCGCGTCACGGTGAAACCCTTCAAGCGGGTGCTGCCGTGAGCATCACCGCCGAGACCATGAAGGCGCGCCTCGCCGCCCTGCATCCCGAGCATCTGGAAATCGTCGACGAATCCGCTTTGCACGCCGGCCACGCCGGCGCCCGCGGCGGCGGCGGGCATTACCAGCTCACCCTGGTTTCGCCCGCTTTCGCCGGCCTCAACGCCCTGGCCCGTCACCGCCTGGTCTACCAGACCCTCGGCGATCTCATGCAAGGGCCCATCCACGCCCTTTCCATCACCGCGCTGGCGCCGGGCGAGTTGTGAGCGCGCGCCGGAACTCCACAACGGGGGGCGACTCCATGTCCGCACCCCGCCTTTTCTCTTCCAACCCCGAGACTTCCATGAAAAAGATCCTGCTCCTGTCAGCTCTCCTTTCCTGCAACGTACTGGCGGCGGAGCCGTCCGCGCCACCCGCCCAGGCCCCGGCCAAGCCGCCCATCGCCGTGGTCAACGGCGTGGCCGTGCCGGCGGTCTACGCCAATTTCGTGCGTCAGGGCCGACTGTCCCGCGGCGCCAACCCCGAGGCCCTCACCGAGGAGTCCATCCGCGACGCCCTCATCACCGTCGAACTGCTGTCGCAGGAAGCGGTGCAAAAAGGCCTGGACAAGAACGCGCTGGTGATGGCCGCGCTCGAATACCAGAGAAAGGACATCCTGGCCCAGGCCGCGATCGATCAATACCTGAGCCGCAACCCGATCGGCGAGGAGGTCGTCAAGGCCGAATACGACAAGGCCAAGGCCCAGGCCGGCGGCGATGAATACCGTGTGCGTCACATCCTGGTGGGCAGCGAGAAGGAAGCCAAGGACATCATCACCCGGCTCACCACCGGCAAGAAGACCAAGTTCGTGGACGAGGCCAGGAAACACTCCAAGGACACCAGCGCCGGCAACGGCGGCGACCTCGGCTGGGTGCTGCCCGCCAACCTGGTGCCGGAATTCGCCAGCGCCATGACCAAGCTGAAAAAAGGCGAAACCAGCCGCGCGCCGGTGAAAACCCAGTTCGGCTGGCACGTCATCCGCCTGGACGACATGCGCACCCTGGACTTCCCCGCCTACGACAAGCTGAAGGGACAGATCGTCCGGCAAATGCAGCAGCAGCAACTGCGCAGGTTCGTGCAGGAACTGCGCGCCACCGCCAAGGTGGAATAACGCCGCAACACCCGTTAGCCGGCCTGGCGCCGGCTATCGCCTTTTAACGTGAAAATCGCGCAAGCGATTCTCGAAGCTCCCCTCTCCCGCAAGCGGGA
>JBBIPL010000073.1:0-10779 GCA_037442845.1 Hydrogenophilales bacterium
CTAATTACATAGCGCCGTAGAGGCTTTCGAAATATGTCTTAACTTGATCCCTGCTCCAGAAAGTTGTGGCATTTACTTGGTAGGTGCCGCCTTTGTAAACAGCGTTGAACATCTGAATTACACGTTCTGGAGTTAACGGATAGTCGGTGCCAAACTGACGTGCGTTCAGCAATGAGGCTACAGTCGCGCGACCCAAAGCTTTGATGCCGGTATCGTTTGACCCACCCCCTACCTGGAGGACCTGCAGCATGGTGGCAGCAGAGGTTACGGTGTCAAAGTTGGTGTCCATAGGGTCCAAAACAGCACCATCCTTGCATTTGAATGCAAGCTCCAGAGTGGCGCCGTTGATAGTAAAGCCATTAAAAAGCGTCCCGGTAGTGTTCTGGCCAGGACATTCTCCTTGTGCGGGTGCTCCCCAAGCAAATGGAGTAGGCCAAGTCTGGTGGTTCTTCCAGTAACCCGGCGAACGTCCCAGCGTCTTGCAATTCTCCCCGGCGCCCGGCCGCGGTGAAATATTCCCCGATATCTGTCCGGAAATCGTGCAGTGGTAGGGCGCGGCCCCCAGCACCGGCCGGCTCAGCAGGGTGCCCATGACGATGGGCGCGGCAAGGCCACCCTTGGTCAGGCGGCGGCGTTGTTCGTCCACTTGCGGGCGAACTTCCGGGGACTTGCCCCCTGCAGGGGTGTTGGGTTCTTGGGGTGTGTTCATGGCGTGATTCCTTCACGTGATTACCCATATAAGTAGCAATTTATGTGCCACGGTGGGTGTTTCCTGACGAAACAACAGCTTACCAGCATGCCGTCGCCGCAGGTGTAAATAATTCCGACGGACTTGCGTCAGTCCTGCGGCCGATCACGATGCAGGGCTTGATGCAGCAGATGGGGCAGGAGCAGGCGCCAGGGCATGCGCAGGTAATGCCCGCGCACGAACAGCAGGAACAGGGCCACGCCAGCCCCGGGGGGGCGACAGCCGGCATGCGCCGAGGCCAGGCCGGCGTCGAACAGGACGCGCATGAGGGGACGCTGCCAGGCCGGCGGCCGCGCCGGGCAGGCGGCGAGGATTCCTTCCGGAACCGGGGTGCGCAGCCAGCGGCGGCAGCAGTCCAGGGCGTAATACAGCGGCCGGCCCAGGTTGAGGTCGGCGGCGCGGGCCAGCAGTCGCGGCCAGAACGCGGCGCCGGCGAAGGCGCGCAGCAGGGCGTCCAGGTCGACCAGATCGCGCAGGCCGTGGCCCCATTCCCCCTCATGGAACAGATGACAGGCGGAGTGCAGGACCAGGTCGGTGTCGCGCGGGACGAACAGGCCGGGCAGGTCGGGCAGCGGTCGCGCATCGGCCAGGATGGGCTCGGCGCGGGTGCGGATGCGCGCGGTTTCCGGCAGCAGGTTGTGGTGCACGTCCAGCACCGTGCCCCGGCGCAGGTGGATCATCGGCGGCAGTTCGTGCATCCAGCGCCGGTAGTAGCGCTGGTCGTATTCGCTCTTGCCGCTGGCGTGCCAGCCGGCCAGCATCAGGGCGCCTTCGGCGCGGCCCAGTTGCGCCTTGGGCGCCAGCAGGTCGATGTCGCCGAACAGGCGGCCGGCCGCCGGCGGCAGGTCGGCCAGGGCGTAGGCCGCGCCCTTGAGCAACAGCACGGGGCCGTCCAATCCGGCCAGGGCCTTGGCCAGCCGCCGCGCTTCCCAGCGCACGGCCTGGCGCTGCTTGGCGGCGACGCTGCGGGCGGCGGTGAGGTGGGGGCGCACGCGGGCGGGAATGCGCGCGTCCAGGCCCAGGGCCTCGACCTGCACGGCCAGGCGCGAGAGCAGGCCGGCGGCGCCGGCCTGGCGCAGCAGCCGATCCCATTCGCCCAGGTCCAGCGCGGCCATGCGCGCGGGCTCGCGTAGTACGTCGAGCAGGGGTTGGCAGCGCTCCGCCACGTTCATGATGCGGCCAGCTCCGCGAAGGCGCGTACCGCGTCTTCAAGCCGGGAGTACTCGAAATCGCGGCAGGCACTGGCGTCCATCAGCGCCGCGTTGAGTTCGAAGCCGAGTTCGCCCAGCAGGCTGTAGTTGAAGGCGTGGTTGGCGGTGTGCAGGAAGGCCTCGGCACGGGAGTGCGGGGTCAGGCGGGCTTCGGCGCCCTTGCGCCAGCGCGGGAAGACCACCCAGGCCGGGCGCGCCTTCTCGCCGACGCGGGCGACGCTGTCCGCGGTTGGGCGCAGATGGGCGACGGTGCCCTTGTGGGTGTCGTGGGCGGGCGCGCCGATCACCGCGTCGGGAAAATGCCCGCGGATCACGTCGATGGAGGCGTTCTTCAAGCTGACCGGCCGGCCCAGGCCGACCAGCAGGCCGTCGTCGCGGTCGATCAGGGCGATTTCGTCGGACAGCAGGCGCCAGCCCGACAGCATCAGCGCGGCCGTGAGCGTGCTCTTGCCGGCGCCGGGGTCGCCGGGCATGACCAGGGCGCGTCCGCCGCGCTCCAGTACGGCGGCGTGCAGCATCAGATAGTGGTGGGCGTGGCCGGCGACGCACCAGTTCATGCCCCATTCCAGCAGGGCGAAGGCGTGGTTGGCGGGCAGGGGCTTGAACGGCGAATGGCCGTCGTACCAGAAGTTGATCTGCGGTTTCAGCCAGCGCCGGATGCCCTTGGGCGGACCGACGCGCACGTGGAAGTCGCAGAACGCGCCATCCTCCAGGGGAAAGTCGGCATACAGCCGCAGCAGACCGTCGGCGACCTGGGGCAGGGAACTGTGCATGCGCGTGGCGAAGGGGCCGGTGCGCAGCACCAGGGCGTTGTCGGCCAGGCGTTCGCGCAGTTCGCGCGCGGACAGCTCGCCCAGCTTCACGCCAGCGGCTCCGCGAATTCCAGGCGCGCCAGTTCTTGCAGGATCGCGGCCAGGGCGGGGCCGGCTTCCTCCGGTCGGCAGGCGGCGGCCTCGGCCAGCTCGACCGCCAGCGCCGTCTCGTCCGCCGGACCCCGCATCAGGCGCAGCAGCACCAGGGCGGCGGGCGCGGACAGGCGATGGGTGTCGCCGGCGCCGCCATGGAAGAACACGTCCTCGTCTTCCCAGATCCGGTGGAGCGGATCGGCCTGCGGGGGAACGCGCCAGGTGCGATGAGAGGGGGAACTCATGAGTGGGCTGCGGCGAAGGATGCGCGCCAGTGTATCAGGCCGCTCCGGCGGCCAGGCGGCCCAGGCTGACCCGGTCCAGGCCGGCGAGATCGGCCAGGGTCTGGATTTCCTCGAAGCCGTGACGCGCCATCAGGTCGGCGACCGCCCGCGCCTGGTCGAGTCCATGTTCCAGCAGGAGCCAGCCGCCCGGACAGAGATGGGTGACGGCGCCGGCAATGATGGCGCGCATGGCGGCGAGTCCGTCCGCGCCCGCGGCCAGTGCGTGGGGCGGCTCGAAACGCGGGTCGCCGCGTTGCAGGTGGGGGTCGCAGGCGGCGATGTAGGGCGGATTGCCGACGATCATGTCGAAATTTTTTACACTCAGGTCGGCATACCAGTCGCTCAAGATCCAGGTGATCGGGTCCGCGCCGAGGCGGCGCGCGTTATCCCGCGCCACGGCGAGGGCGGCGGCAGAGGCGTCGACGGCGGTGACTTCGTCTCGCGGCCGTTCCAGCGCCAGGCTGATGGCGATGCAGCCGCTGCCGGCGCCCAGATCCAGCACGCGCGCGGGGCGGTCCGGCGGCAGGCGTTCGAGGGCGGCTTCCACCAGCAATTCGGTCTCCGGGCGGGGAATGAGCACGTCGGGCGTGACGCGGAAGACGCGGCCGAAGAACTCGCGCTCACCCAGGATGTAGGCGACGGGCTCGCCGCCGGCGCGGCGGGTGATGAGGGCCTCGACGGCCCCGGCCTGGTCCGGAGTAAGCGCGTCGCGGTCGTGGGCGATGAGCCAGGATCGCTCCACCCCGAGGCCGCGGGCGATGAGGATTTGCGCTTCCAGGCGGGCTTCGCGGCGCTCGAGGCCGAGCGCGGCTTGCAGGCGCGCGGCGGCTTCGCGCATCAGGTCGGCGACGTGGGAAGCCGTGCCCGGCCGGCCCTCTCCCCCGGCCCCTCCCCCCGGGGGGGAGGGGAGAACGTCGGCCTCGCGCCTCATCCGTTCACTCTTCCCCGGCCAGGGCGGCGAGCAGTTCGGCCTGGTGCTCGGCGGTGAGGGCCTGGATCAGTTCGTCCAGCTCGCCTTCCATGACGAAGTTCAGCTTGTACAGGGTCAGGTTGATGCGGTGGTCGGTGACCCGGCCCTGCGGGAAGTTGTAGGTGCGGATGCGGTCCGAGCGGTCGCCCGTGCCGATCAGGCTCTTGCGCGTGCAGGCTTCCCTGGCCTGGGCTTCGCGGTCGCGCAGGTCTTTCAGGCGGGCGGCGAGCACCGACAGGGCCTGGGCCTTGTTGCGGTGCTGCGAGCGGTCGTCCTGGCATTCCACCACCAGGCCGCTGGGCAGGTGGGTGATGCGCACGGCCGAGTCGGTCTTGTTGATGTGCTGGCCGCCGGCCCCGGAGGCGCGGAAGGTGTCGATGCGCAGGTCGGCGGGATGGATGTCGATCTCGCCGGCATCAATCGCTTCCGGCATCACCGCGACGGTGCAGGCGGAGGTGTGGATGCGGCCCTGGGCCTCGGTTTCAGGCACGCGCTGGACGCGGTGGCCGCCGGATTCGAACTTGAGTTTGGAATAGGCGCCGGCGCCGACGATGCGGGCGATGATTTCCTTGTAGCCACCCACTTCGCCTTCGCTCTCGGAGACCACCTCCACCTTCCAGCCCTGGCGTTCGGCATAGCGCGCGTACATACGGAACAGGTCGCCGGCGAACAGGGCGGATTCGTTGCCGCCGGCGCCGGCGCGGATTTCCAGGAAGATGTTGCGTTCGTCGTTGGGATCCTTGGGTAGCAGCAGGATTTGCAAGCGGGCATCCAGCTCGGCCAGGCGGGCCTGCGCGGCCTCCACTTCCTCCTGCGCGAACTCCTTCATGTCCGCATCGGAGAGCAGGCTTTCGGCGGTGGCCAGGTCGGCGCGGGCCAGCTTCCAGGCGCGGAAATGCTCCACCACCGGGGTGATGTCGGCGTGCTCCTGGTTGAGCTTGCGGTACTGCGCCAGGTCCGCCGTGGCGCGCTCGTCGGCCAGCAGCCGGTCGAGTTCCTCCAGGCGCAGGGCGAGCTGTTCGAGCTTGGTCTGGAGGCTGGGTTTCATGGGATCAGGGTAGGTCGGGTTAGCGGCCTTATCGCGTAACCCGACATTGTGTCGATGTCTGGTTACGGCGCTGCGCGCCTAACCCAACCTACTCTCCGTGCAGGTTGTAGAGGCGGCAGACCAGCCGGGCCAGTTCTTCCCGCTCGGACTCGCCGGCGGAATTGAGGGCGTGGCTGGGATCGTGCAGCAGCTTGTTCATCAGGCCGCGGCTCAAAGCCTCCAGCACGACCCGCGGGTCGTCGCCCTTGTGCAGGGCCTTGTGCGCCTTTTCCAGTTCGTGCCGGCGCAGGCGCTCGCCATGGTCGCGCAGGGAACGGATCACCGGCACCGCCTGGCGGGTGTCGATCCAGTGCATGAACTCGTGCACGCGCGCGGCGATGATGGCTTCCGCCTGGGTCACCGCCGAGGCGCGGCTGTCCTGGCCGGCGCGCACCACTTCGCCGAGGTCGTCGACGGTGTAAAGAAACACGTCATCGAGCTCGCCCACCTCGGTTTCGATGTCGCGCGGCACGGCCAGGTCGACCATGAACATGGGCCGGTGCTTGCGAGCCTTGACCGCCCGCTCCACCAGGCCCAGGCCGACGATGGGCAGTGGACTGGCGGTGGAAGTGACGAGGATGTCGAACTCGGGCAGCAGTTCGGGCAGGCTGGTCAGCGCCGCCGCTTCGCCGCCGAACTTGTGGGCCAGGTTGCGGGCGCGCTCGATGGTCCGGTTGACCACCATGAGCCGGCGCGGATTGCGCGCGGCGAAGTGGGTGGCCACCAGTTCCACCATTTCGCCGGCTCCGATGAACAGCACGGCCTGCTCGGAAATGGAGGGGAAGATGCGCTCCGCCAGGGTGACCGCGGCGGCGGACATGGATACCGTGCTGGCGCCGATCTCGGTGGCGGAGCGCACTTCCTTGGCCACCGAGAAGGTGCGCTGGAACAGCTTGTTGAGCAGCAGGCCGAGGGTGCCGGCATCGTGGGCCTTCTCCGCCGCCTGCTTCATCTGGCCGAGGATTTGGGTTTCGCCCAGGACCATGGAATCCAGGCCGGAGGCGACGCGGAAGGCGTGGTTCGCGGCCTGCTGATGCGACAGCAGGTAGAGGTAGGGCTTCACGTCGCGGGGCGGCAGGCCGTGGAAATTGGCCAGCCACTCGGCGACGCCCTCGGGTTCCTGGGTGTTGCAGTAGATCTCGGTGCGGTTGCAGGTGGACAGGATCGCCGCCTCGCGCGCGATGCGGCGCTGGCCGGTCACGTCGGCCAGGGCCCTGGGCAGGATGTCGGGCGGAAACGCCACCCGCTCCCGGATGGCGACCGGGGCGGTATGGTGGTTCACGCCGCAGGCGAAAAGCTGCATTCCGCTGTCAAATCAAGGCATTGAGGGCGCGCATTGTAACGCGAAGGGGCGTCCCTGCACTGGACCGAGGTCAAATCGGCCGGACTGCGTACTCCACGCTCAGACAATGGCTTTCGCCCGCCGGAATGGCGACCACGTTCTCCAGGGCGTTGGCGGATTCCACGCAGACCATGCGCCGCCAGCCGTCCGGGCCGAAGTCGCCCATCTTGTCGGCCTTCTCGGCCCAGGGCGTCCACACCACGGTGGAGCGGCTGCCGGACTTGGCGACGACGATGCGGCGCTTGAGGCGGGCATCGACGATCTCGCAGGGGGCTTCGGTGTCTACGTAGACGCGGTCCACTTCGCCGCTGAAGGTCACCGGCCCGGCCTGGGTATGGCGGGTGGAGCCGGCCACCTTGTCGAGATAGCCGGTGTTTTCCAGGCCGGTGACCTGGATGTCGGCGATGTCGCCGACGTGGAAATAGGTGTGCAAGGCCTCGCCGATGCTGACTGCTTCCGTGTCCAGGTTGGTGGTGACCAGGTCAAGCTTGAGGCTCGCGCCGACGGTGACGGTGAGTTCCAGGCGGGTGGCGTGCGGCCACTGGGCGTGGGTCTGCTCATTGGGCATGAGCATCAGGGTGAGGCGGGTCTCGCCGGAATCCAGCGCGGCGCTGGCGGTGACCTGCCACATCACCGTGCGCGCGAAGCCGTGGCCGGGGAAGCCGCTTTCGCTCGCGTGCGGGCCGAACCAGGGCCAGCACACCGGGGCGCCGCCGCGGATGGACTTGCCCGGCGCGAATTTGGCGTAGTCGGACAGCCAGACCACCGGCTCGGCCTGATCCTTGGGCCGGAAGGTGGTGACGTGGGCGCCTTGCAGGCAGACGTAGGCGGCGCCCTGGGCGTTGTCGATCTCGGCGAAACCGAGGCCGCCGGGGCCTTCGATGAACTTGAGTTGGTCGGTGATGCCGTAGCGGGCGTTGAGGTCGGCGAGGGTCATGCCAGGGTCTCCCGGTTGGTCGAAATGCAGGAAAGCCGCATCACGCGGCGAAGAAAACGATCCAGTTGGCGGCGATCATGGCCAGGGCCGGCAACCTGAAGAGCGGAGTGGTGAGCTTCAGATAGCAGACGAGGTAGAACATCGTGGCGATGAAGTTGAAGGGCAGCCAGCTCAGGGTCTTCACCCAGGGACCGGCGGCCGGGTCGGCGGCGACGCCCCACATGCCCCAGACGAACAGCCCGTTGACCAGCATGCCGACCAGCAGGAAGCCTTGCCAATGGACGAAGCGCGGACGGACTGCCGGGGAATCTTCGGCGGTGTCGGGTTGGTCCGGGTTTGGCGGAGGCATGGGTTGGGAACGCGGATGTACGACGTGAGGGGGTCCCGTGGGCGCCCCCTGTGCGCGATGCAATGCCGCGCTCAGCCCTTCCTTTCCACCTGCGACACATCGCGCACCGCGCCGTGGGCGGCGGAGGTGGTCATGGCGGCATACGCGCGCAGGGCGGCGGAGACGGCGCGATCGCGCTTGACCGGCTTCCAGGCCTCGGCGCCGCGGGCGTCCATGGCGGCGCGGCGGCGGGCCAGCTCGGTCTCGGCCACGTCCAGATGGATGCGCCGGTTGGGAATGTCGATCTCGATGATGTCGCCTTCCTGCACCAGGCCGATGGCGCCGCCCTCCGCCGCTTCCGGCGAGACGTGGCCGATGGACAGGCCCGAAGTGCCGCCGGAGAAGCGGCCGTCGGTGATGAGGGCGCAGGACTTGCCCAGGCCCTTGGATTTCAGGTAGCTGGTGGGATAGAGCATCTCCTGCATGCCGGGGCCGCCGCGCGGCCCTTCATAGCGGATCACCACCACGTCGCCGGCCTGGATGCGGTCGGCCAGGATGGCTTCCACCGCCGCTTCCTGGCTCTCGAAGATGCGGGCGGGTCCGCGGAACACGCGCAGGGTGGAGGTGGGCACGCTGGTGGTGTAGCGCAGTTGCTCCACCTCGAACATGCTCTCGTCGATGCCGGCGGTTTTGACGATGCAGCCGTCCTCGGCCAGGTTGCCGTAGAGCACGGCCAGGCCGCCGTCCTGGGAATAGGCGTGGGCCTGGTCGCGGATGCAGCCGGCGCCCCGGTCCAGGTCCAGTTCCGGATAACGCCGTTCCTGGCTGAACGCCACCTGGGTGGGCACGCCGCCCGGCGCCGCCTTGTAGAACTCGAACACCGACACGTCGTGCGCCTGCATCACGTCCCACACCTGCAGGGCGTCGCCCAGGGTCTTGCTGTGCACCGTGCGGCATTCGCGGTGGATGAGCCCGGCCCGGTCGAGTTCGCCTAGGATGGCCATGACGCCGCCGGCGCGGTGCACGTCCTCCATGTGGTAGAGCTGGGTGGAAGGCGCCACCTTGGCGAGATGGGGCGCCTTGCGCGAGAGCCGGTCGATGTCCGCCATGGTGAAATCCACGCCCGCCTCGCGCGCCGCCGCCAGCAGGTGCAACACGGTGTTGGTGGAGCCGCCCATGGCGATGTCCAGGCACATGGCGTTCTCGAATGCCTGGAAATTGGCGATGGCGCGGGGCAGCACGGAGGCGTCGTCGCCCTCGTAATAGCGCTTCGCCAGCTCCACGGCCAGTCGCCCGGCGCGCAGGAACAGAGCCTTGCGGTCGGCGTGCGTGGCCAGCAGCGAGCCGTTGCCCGGCAGGGCGAGGCCCAGGGCCTCGGTCAGGCAGTTCATGGAATTCGCGGTGAACATGCCCGAACAGGAACCGCAGGTCGGGCAGGCGGAGCGCTCGATGGCTGCCACTTCCTCGTCGGAACACTTGCTGTCGGCGGCCTGCACCATGGCGTCGACCAGGTCCAGCTTGATGGTCTTGTCGTCCCATACGACCTTGCCGGCTTCCATCGGCCCGCCCGAGACGAACACGGCCGGGATGTTCAGGCGCAGGGCGGCCATCAGCATGCCGGGGGTGATCTTGTCGCAGTTGGAGATGCACACCAACGCGTCGGCGCAGTGGGCATTCACCATGTATTCGACGGAATCGGCGATGACCTCGCGGCTGGGCAGGGAGTACAGCATGCCGCCGTGGCCCATGGCGATGCCGTCGTCGACGGCGATGGTGTTGAATTCCTTGGCGACGCCGCCGGCCGCCTCGATCTCGCGCGCCACCAGTTGGCCCAGGTCCTTCAGGTGCACGTGGCCGGGCACGAACTGGGTGAAGGAATTGGCCACGGCGATGATGGGCTTGTCGAAATCGCCGTCCTTCATGCCGGTGGCCCGCCACAGGGCGCGGGCGCCGGCCATGTTGCGACCGTGTGTGGTGGTGCGGGAGCGGTACTGGGGCATGGGGAAAACCTCGGCTGGCTATAATCCAGGGCATTTTATCCCAGGCATGCCGTCATGCTCGTCCATCCCCAGTTCGATCCTATCGCCATCGCCCTCGGCCCCCTCGCCGTGCGCTGGTATGGGTTGATGTACGTGTTGGCCTTCGCCGCCTTCATCCTGCTCGGGCGCTGGCGCGCGCGCGCCTATCCGGAGCGGGGCTGGAAAGCCGCCGAACTGGACGATCTCCTGTTCTGGGGCGTCATCGGCGTGGTCGTGGGCGGCCGCCTCGGCCAGGTGCTGTTCTACGATCCGGCCTATTACCTGGCCAATCCCGCCGAAATCCTGGCGGTCTGGCGGGGGGGCATGTCCTTCCACGGCGGCCTCCTCGGCGTGCTGCTGGCGCTGGCCTGGCACGCGCGCAAGACTGGCCGGTCGTTTCTGGAAGTGGGCGATTTCGTCGCCCCCCTGATTCCCCTCGGCCTCATGCTCGGACGCATCGGCAACTTCATCAACGGCGAACTGTGGGGCCGCCCGGCCGACCCCGCCCTGCCCTGGGCCATGGTCTTCCCCCAGGTCGACGCCCTGCCGCGCCATCCTTCCCAGCTTTACCAGGCCGGGCTGGAGGGCCTGCTGCTGTTCGTCATCCTCTGGCTCTACACCCGCGCGCCGCGTCCCGTGGGCGCCGCCTCGGGCCTGTTCCTGGCGGGCTACGGCGGCTTACGCTTCCTCGCCGAGTATTTCCGCGACCCGGATCCCGGCATATTCGGCCATTCCGACGTGGTCAGCATGGGCCAGTGGCTGTCCCTGCCCATGATCCTGGCCGGCCTCTGGCTATGGACCCGCGCCCGAGGGCGCGCGCCCGGCTAGGAGCCCCCCGGGCTTTTCGCTATACTGCGCGCCGGATTCAAGTCAGGGCCGATAGCTCAGCTGGGAGAGCGCCGCGTTCGCAATGCGGAGGTCGAGGGTTCGATCCCCTTTCGGTCCACCA
>JBBIPL010000074.1:0-10772 GCA_037442845.1 Hydrogenophilales bacterium
CGCGCGGCGGCGGTCTGGCGCGGGCCGTCAGCGAGCGCCTGAAGGCGCCGGCGGAATGCCGCGACCTGGCCGTCCTGGTGGCGCGCGACCACGGCAACGCGCATCGCGCCCTGGAACTGCGCCCGGCGACGCTGGTGGAGCTGTGCGAACGCCTGGACGCCTTCCGCCGGCCCGAGCGCTTCGAGGAGTTCCTGGCCGCCTGCGCCGCCGATTTCCGCGGCCGCGCCGGCCACGCCGAGCGGCCCTATGCGCAGGCCGACCGCCTGCGCGAGGCGCTGCGCGCGGCGCGCGCGGTCGATGCCGGCGCCATCGCCGCAAGCGCCGGGAAAGACATCCCCGGCGCCATCCACGCCGCCCGCGTGGCGGCGGTCAAGCAGGCCCTGCAGGCGCGTCGGGAGGAAGCATGAAACCGGAACTGCTGCGCCTGTACCCCACTCTGGCCGGCTTGCCCGTCGCCCTGCGCGAGGAACTGGAGCTTCATGCCCGCGACTTGCGCGCGCCCGCCGGCACGCTGCTGTTCGATGCCGGCGCCGCCTGCCATGCCCTGCCGCTGCTGCTGGAAGGCCACGTCAAGGTGAGCAAGCGGGCGGAGAACGGCCGCGAAATCCGTTTGTACGGCGTGCGACCGGGTGAACTGTGCATCGTCACCGTCAGTTGCCTGCTCGGCGGCGAGCCCTATCCGGCCACCGGCATCGCCGAAAACGAGGTCACCGCCGTGGCCCTGCCGCGCGCCCTCATCCTGCGCCTGGTGGCCGAGCATCCGCCCTTCCGCGACATGGCTTTCCACCTGTTCGCCGAGCGCCTCGCCGGTCTCATGCAACTGGTCGAGGAAGTGGCCTTCCGCAAGCTCGACCGCCGTCTCGCCGCCTGGCTGCTGGCGCGCGCGCCGCACATCGCCGTTTCCCACCAGGCCATCGCCGACGAACTCGGCAGCGTGCGGGAAATCGTCTCCCGCCTGCTGCGGCAATTCGAGGAACAGGACTGGGTGCGCCTCGGCCGCGAGCGCATCGAGGTGCGCTCCCCGGCGGGCTTGCGCTGCCTGGCGGACGGGAACTGAGCACACCCGGACCGGTCGATCGAGCACCCGCGAGCGCTTGTGGAACTTTGGTCACAGAACGGCGCCCGGCGCGGCGCTATGCTGGAGACATCCCCGTGGCATCGCGCGGGGAAAACCTTGCGGCAACCTGACAGGAGGATGGACATGAAAGCAAACGTTGGCGGTATCGATCGCATCCTGCGTATCGTGGCGGGGCTGGCCCTGATCGTCTGGGCGGCCATGGGCGGCCCGGTGTGGGCCTGGATCGGCGTGGTGCCTCTGGCCACCGGCATCGTCAGGTTCTGCCCGCTCTACCCCCTGCTGGGCATGAGCACCTGCCCCGCGGACAAGTAAGCGCGCGAACCCCGGAGAACGCCCCGACAAGGGGCGTTCTTCATTTCAGGAACAGCTTGTAGGCGGGATTGCGGGATTCGTTCCAGTAGCGGTAACCGAGGCCGTCGAGGAAGTGCTGGAAGTCGGCCTTTTCGCCCGGCGGCACCTGCATGCCCGCCAGCACGCGGCCGTAGTCGGCGCCGTGGTTGCGATAGTGGAACAGGCTGATGTTCCAGCCGCGGCTCATGCTGTCGAGAAACCGCATGAGGGCGCCTGGGCGCTCCGGAAACTCGAAGCGGTAGAGCACCTCGTTTTCCACCTGCGGCGCGCGGCCGCCCACCAGATGGCGGATATGCAGCTTGGCCATCTCGTTGTCGGACAGGTCGAGCACCGGCAACTGGTGGCGGGTCAGGGCCGCCAGCAGTTTGTCCACCTCGGCCTGGTTCTGTACCTGGATGCCGACGAAGACGTGCGCTTCCGCGGCATCCGAGAAGCGATAGTTGAACTCGGTGATGACCCGCCCGCCGATGAGGGCGCAGAAGGCCTTGAAACTGCCGGGCTGCTCGGGAATGGTCACCGCCAGCACCGCCTCGCGTTTCTCGCCCAGTTCCGCGCGTTCGGCGACGAAACGCAGGCGGTCGAAGTTCATGTTGGCGCCGGAGGCGATGGCCACCAGGTTGCGGTTTTTCGCCTTTTCCCGCTCCGCCCAGACCTTGGCGCCGGCCACCCCGAGCGCGCCGGCGGGTTCCAGGATGGAACGGGTGTCCTCGAACACATCCTTGATGGCCGCGCAGATCGCGTCGTTGCTGACGCGAATCACCTCGTCCACGTACTGCTGGCAAAGGCGGAAGGTTTCCTCGCCGACCTGCTTGACCGCCACGCCGTCGGCGAAAATGCCGACCTGCGGCAGGACGAGGCGTTCCTTGCGGCACAGGGAACGCGCCATGGCGTCCGCTTCCTCCGGCTCGACGCCGATGACCTTGATCTCCGGGCGCAGGCGCTTGAGATACACGGCGATGCCGGCGATCAGGCCGCCGCCGCCCACCGGCACGAACACCGCGTCGATGGGCGCGCGCGCCTGGCGCAGCAGTTCCATGCCGATGGTGCCCTGGCCGGCGATCACGTCCGGATCGTCGTAGGGATGCACGAAGGTCTTCTTCTCCGCGCGGGCGATGGCCTTGGCGTGCTTGTAGGCGTCGTCGTAGGAATCGCCGTGCAGGACCACCGCGGCGCCGCGCTTGGCGACCGCGTCCACCTTGATGGCCGGGGTGGTGGCGGGCATGACGATGGTGGCTGCACACTGCAGCACCTGCGCCGACAAGGCCACGCCCTGCGCGTGGTTGCCGGCGGAGGCCGTCACCACGCCGCGCTTGAGTTGCGCCCGGGTGAGGCCGGCCATCTTGTTGTAGGCGCCGCGCAGCTTGAAGGAGAACACGGGCTGCATGTCCTCGCGCTTCAGCAAGACGTTGTTGCCCAAGCGGCGCGACAGGTTGGGCGCGGATTCCAGCGGGGTTTCGTGGGCCACGTCGTAGACGCGGGCGAGCAGGATGCGCTCCAGATAGTCAGTCATGCTTCGCGTTTGATGGGGGCGGCAAAGGCCGCTATTCTCGGGGTTTTCGACCAAACGACAAAGCGAATCGCGCCATGATGACCCAAGACGAAATGAAGCAAGCCACGGCCCGCGCCGCCATCGAGTACGTGCCCGCCGGCATCATCGGCGTCGGCACCGGTTCCACCGCCAATTTCTTCATCGACGAACTGGCCCACATCAAGGGCCGCATCGACGGCGCCGTGGCCTCCAGCGTCGCCACCGCCGAGCGCCTGAAGAAGCACGGCATCCGCGTCATCGACCTGAACGAGGTCGGCGAGATGGAGGTCTACGTCGACGGCGCCGACGAGATCACCCGCCACATGGCCATGATCAAGGGCGGCGGCGGCGCGCTCACAAGGGAGAAGATCGTCGCCGCCTGCGCCAAGAAGTTCGTCTGCATCGCCGACCAGAGCAAGCTGGTGGACGTGCTGGGCAAGTTCCCGCTGCCGGTGGAGGTGATTCCCATGGCCCGCTCCCACGTGGCGCGGCAACTGGTGAAGATGGGCGGCAACCCGGTGCTGCGCGCCGGCTTCACCACCGACAACGGCAACGTCATCCTCGACGTGCACGGCATGAGCATCCTCGACCCGGTGGCCATGGAAGCCGAGATCAACCAGCTCGTCGGCGTGGTCACCGTCGGCCTGTTCGCCCAGCGCGGCGCCGACGTGTTCCTGATGGGCACGCCGGACGGGGTGCAGACCCTGACGCGCTGAAGCGGAGACGAAGCATGGGCATGGCGCTGAAGCACGAAACCCTGGACGAGGCGGATTACCTGGCGAGCGAACAATCCGCGCCGCGCAAGCGCGAGTACGTCGGTGGCGAGGCGTACGCGATGGCGGGCGGCAGCGCGCGCCACAACCGGATTTCATTGAATGTGGCCAGCAAGCTGGACGCGGCGGCGCGTGCCGCGAATTGCGAGGTCTTCATCGCCGACATGAAGGTCAAGGTCGAGGCGCATCGCGCCTTCTATTACCCGGACGTGATGCTCGCCTGCGCGGAACAGGACGACCATCCGCTGTTCCGCGCCCTGCCCTGCCTGCTCGTCGAAGTGCTGTCGCCGACCACGGCGATGATCGACGAACGCGAAAAATGGCTGCACTACCGCGACATCCCCAGCCTGCGCCATTACCTGCTGATCGACTCGGAGAAACGCCATGCGCGCGTGCGTACGCGCGACGGCGACGGCTGGCTGGAACAGACCCTGGACGAGGAAGACATCATCGCCCTGCGCTGCGGCACCCTGAGCGCGACGCTCAGCCTGGACGAGATCTACGAGCGCACCGGCCTGTGATCGAGCGCGTCGCCGGGCGCATCGTCGGCCACCGCAACGCGATAACGCTCCGCCGCCCATTCCCCCAGGTCGATCAGCCCGCGGCGTTCTGAACGGAACGGCCGCCAAGCCGGATCGGCCGCCCAGGCAGAAAAAACGTGGTCTGTCGCACTTTGTCGCAATAAGAAAAAGCGGCTTGCGCCGCTCTTCCTCGCCCGGCCTTGCGGCCACCCTCTCCGCGAGGGAGAGGGACGCAATGTCAGGTCGAGAAGGAGGAGCCGCAGCCGCAGGTGGAGACGGCGTTGGGGTTCTTGATGACGAACTGGGCGCCTTCCAGGCCCTCGGAGTAGTCGATCTCGGCGCCCATCATGTACTGCATGCTCATGGCGTCGATGAGCAGGGTGACGCCGTTCTTCTGCATGACGGTGTCGTCTTCGTTCTGCACTTCATCGAAGGTGAAGCCGTACTGGAAGCCGGAACAGCCGCCGCCGGTGACGAAGACGCGCAGTTTCAGTTCGGTGTTGCCTTCCTCATCGATGAGTGCCTTGACCTTGTTGGCGGCGCTGTCGGTGAAGTTGAGGGGGGTCATTTCGGTCGCGGCGTTCATCGCGATACTCCTATGTCAGAGGTCCAGGTGCGGGGCATTATTGGCGCCGGGTCGGCGCCCGTCAACCACGGGGTAAATAGGGATACGGCCACGAATATCAAGGCATCACCGGAATCTGCGTGAGTCCGGTGTTTTCCGGCCGGCCGAACAGGATGTTCATGTTCTGCACGGCCTGGCCGGCGGCACCTTTCACCAGGTTGTCGATGACAGACAGCACCACCACGGTGTCGCCGCCCTGCGGCCGGTGCACGGCGATGCGGCAGAGGTTGGAGGCGCGCACCGAGCGGGTTTCAGGGTGCGATTTGGCGGGCAGCACATCGACGAAATACTCGTTGGCATAGCGCTGCTCGAACAGGGCCTGCAGATCCACGTCCTTGGTCAGCTTGCAGTACAGCGTGGCGTGGATGCCGCGGATCAGGGGGGTCAGGTGCGGCACGAAGGTCAGGCCGACGTCATGGCCGGCCATGCGGGCGAGGCCTTGGCGTATCTCCGGCCAGTGCCGGTGGCCTGGCACGGCGTAGGCCTTGAAGGTGTCGCTGGCTTCGGCGAACAGGGTGGGCACCTCCGCCTTGCGACCGGCGCCGGAGACGCCGGATTTGCAGTCGGCCACCATCCAGGCGGTATCCACCACGCCGGCTTCCACCAGGGGCAGGAAACCCAGTTGCACGGCGGTGGGGTAGCAGCCGGGGTTGGCGATGAGGCGGGCGCCCTTGATCTTGTCCCGATTGATCTCCGGCAGACCGTACACCGCTTCCGCCACCAGATCCGGACAGGCGTGCTCCATGCCGTACCACTTCGACCATTCGGCGATGTCGGTGATGCGGAAGTCGGCGGCCAGGTCGATGACCTTGACGCCCGCGTCCAGGAGTTCCCGGGTCTGCTGCATGGCCACGCCGTTCGGGGTGGCGAAGAACACCACGTCGCAGGCCTTCAGGGGCGCCTCCTCCGGCGTGGAGAAGGCCAGGGCGACGCGGCCACGCAGGGAGGGAAACAGGTCCGCCACCGGCATGCCCGCTTCCTTGCGGGAGGTGATGGCCGCCAGTTCCACGTCCGGGTGCTGGGCCAGCAGCCGCAGAAGTTCGACGCCGGTGTAGCCGGTGCCGCCGACGATGCCTGCCTTGATCATGAGCTTGCTCCTTGTGCACAACAAAAAGCCGCCAGGAAAGGCGGCTTTTCGATCTTCCAAACCATGAATCAGCGCTTGGAGAACTGCTTGCGACGGCGCGCCTTGTGCAGGCCGACCTTCTTGCGCTCGACTTCGCGGGCGTCGCGGGTGACCAGGCCGGCCTTCTTCAGGCTGCCCTTCAGAGCGGCATCGTATTCGATGAGGGCGCGGGTGATGCCGTGGCGCACGGCACCGGCCTGGCCGGTTTCGCCGCCGCCGTTGACGTTCACCATGATGTCGAAGTTGCCGTCACGCTCGACCAGCTTGAGGGGCTGGCGCACGATCATGCGGCCGGTTTCGCGCGAAAAGTATTCGTCCACGGGCTTGCCGTTGACGACGATCTTGCCGGAACCGGCCTTCATGAACACGCGCGCGACGGAGCTCTTGCGGCGGCCGGTGCCGTAGTAATAGGTGCCGATCATTCGGGATCCTCAGATTTCCAGGGTTTGCGGCTGCTGCGCGGCGTGGGGATGCTCGCCGCCGGCATAGACCTTGAGTTTCTTGATCATGGCGTAACCCAGCGGGCCCTTGGGCAGCATGCCCTTCACGGCCTTCTCCAGGGCGCGGCCGGGAAAGCGGGCCTGCATCTTGCCGAAGTTGGTTTCGCGGATGCCGCCGGGAAAGGTGGAGTGGCGGTAGTACACCTTGTCCTCGGCCTTGTTGCCGGTGACGCGAATCTTGTCGACGTTGACCACGACGATGTAATCACCGGTGTCCACGTGGGGAGTGTAGATGGCCTTGTGCTTGCCGCGCAGGCGGCGGGCGATCTCGGAGGCCAGACGGCCCAGCACCTTGTCGGTGCCGTCCACCAGATACCAGCCGTGCTGGACCTCGTGGGGCTTGGCGGAGAAGGTTTTCATGTCGCGATCCAAAATGGGGGACTACGGAAAAACGCGGATTTTATGGAGCCCGGACCTGGCTGTCAAACCTGGCTTGATGTGAGTCCCGCCGTGGGGATAATGCGGGCATGTCCTACTCGTGGTTGCTCAGCAATTTCGTCGCTGCTTTCCTGCTGCCGCCGCTCAGCCTGTTGCTGGCGGGCGGCATCGGCCTGCTCCTGCTGCAACGCCGGCGCCGGCTGGGCAAATGGCTGATCGGCCTGTCTTTCGCCGGCCTGTGGGCGCTCTCCATGCCGCTCGTCGGCAATCTCCTGCTCGACAGTCTGAAGCCGCCGCCCCGCGCGCTCACCGGCACGGAGGCGGAAGCCATCGTCGTGCTGGGCGGCGGCAAGGTTCGCGACAGCCTGGATTATGGCGGCGACACCGCCGGGCGTTACACCCTGGAGCGCGCGCGCTATGGGGCGCGGCTCGCGCGGCAATGGCGCAAGCCCCTGCTGGTGACGGGCGGCGCCCCGGACGGCGGCCGCGCCGAGGGCGACATCCTGCGCGCCATGCTGCGCGACGAATACGGGCTCGCCGTGCGCTGGGTGGAGGATACCTCGCGCAACACCCGGGAAAACGCGCGCCATTCCGCGGAAATGCTGCACCGGGCCGGCATCCGCCGCATCTATCTGGTGACGCACGCCTGGCATCTGCGGCGCGCCGTGCCCGAATTCGAGGCGGCCGGTTTCCAGGTCATCCCCGCCGGCGCCGGCTATACCCTGGCGACCCGCCTCACCCCGCTCGATTTCCTGCCCCAGCCCAGAGGGATCGAGGCCAGCTACGTGGCCCTGCACGAATGGATCGGCCTGCTCTGGTACCGCATCCGCGATTGAACACAACCAACCCCCGGAGAAAAATCCGATGAAATCCCGCGTCAAATGGGTCGAAAACGTCTGCTTCATGGCCGAATCCGGCAGCGGCCACGCCATGATCATGGACGGTTCGCCGGACATCGGCGGCCGCAACCTGGGGCCCCGCCCCATGGAACTGCTGCTCATGGGCGCCGGCGGCTGCACCTCGGTGGACGTGGTGATGATCCTGCGGAAGAGCCGTCAGGACGTGACCGGCTGCGAGGTGGAGGTCTCCGCCGAGCGCGCCGACGATCACCCCAAGGTATTCACCAGGATCCACATGCGCTTCACCGTGCGCGGCCGCGGCCTCAAGACGGAGGTGGTGGAGCGCGCCATCAAGCTGTCGGCCGAAAAGTACTGCTCGGCCAGCATCATCCTGGGCAAGACCGCCGAGATGACGCACGACTTCGAGATCATCGAGGAAGCGTCGGCCGCACCTTGAACGATCAGGCGCTATCCTCCGTTTCCAGCCATTCCAGGGCGATGCCCGGTTCGTCGAAGACGCGCAGATCGGCGTCGACGAACAATCGATTCAGCCAGGCGATCCACACCATCCACTCGTCGCCGGTGACCACCGCGATCTTGCGGAAGTCGTAGCGGTGCCGGCGCGAGAACTTGATCTCCTCCCAGGCCAGGTCGAGGGTGTAGTTGACCATGTCGCGCAGGTCCATGAGCAGGTTGACGCCGCCCTGGAACTGGATGTCGTGCTCCACCTCCTGCTCGAATTCCTTGTAGTCGGACAGGGTGAATTCGCCGATGACGCTGACGGAAACCAGCTTGCCTTCGCTCTTGATGGCTATCACTTCGCGCTCCTCGCGTTGAGTAGTACGGCCCAGACGCCCGCGGCCACGGTTAGCGCCATGCCGATCCAGGCCACGGCGGGCATCTCCTGCCGCCAGACGATGACGTCAAGGATACCGCTGAATACCACGGTGCTGAAGGCGAAGCTGGCCACCACCACGGTATCCCCCCGCTTGTAGGCGCGGGTCATCGCCAACTGGCCGAGCGTGGCGAGGGCGCCCAGGGCCAGCAGCCAAGGCAGATCCTCGCGGCGTGGCGCGTGCCAGCCGGTCAGGCTGGAGAGCGCGGCGGAGCCTGCCATGGCCACCAGGGCGAACCAGAACACCGTGCGCCACTCCGGCTCGCCCAGTTGGCCGAGCCGGCGCACGTGGATATAGGCGAAGGCCGCCAGCACGGCGGAGAGCAGGCCGACCAGGCCGGCGAGAAGCTGGCCGGAGGCGGCCGTCCAGGGGCGCAGCAGCAGGACCACGCCGAGGAAGCCGGCGGCCACCGCCAGATATTGGCGGACGCCGGGGCGCTCGCGCAGTTGCCAGGGCATCAGCAGGGCGAGGAACAGGGGCGAGGCGTAGTTCAGGGTGACCGCCACGGACATGGGCAGATGGATGAGGGCGTGGAAAAAGGCGGCGAGCGCGGCGAACCCCGCCAGGCCGCGGCGCACATGCATGCCGACATGCGCGCCCCGCAAGCGGCGCCAGCCCAAGTCATCACCGCGTACAGACAGTACCAGGAAGATGGCGACCAGGCCGAACAGGGAGCGGTAGAACACCAGTTCCGCGCTGCTAAAAGCCTGGCCCAGGCTTTTCACCGCCACGCTCATGAGGGCGAAGCACAGCCCCGCCGCCAGCATCCAGGCGGAGCCCAAGGCTAGGTCCGGGCCGCCACGGCGCTCCCCCCTTTACGAAAGGGAGGGAAAACGCGTGTCACTGCCCTGCCCTTCGACGATCTGCAAGGCTCTCGGCGCCTGCTCCACCGGATTCAGTTCAGCCAGCTTCTTGCCCTCCGGCGCCACGCGCAGTTCCTCGAACTTGCGCGCCGACACCATGACGCGGCTTTCCAGCGAGCCGGTGGCCTCGTTGTAGGCCTTCACCGCCTGGCCCAGGTTCTTGCCGACGCCGGCCCAGTGCTCGCCCAGCTTGGCCAGGCGCTCGTACAACTGCGCGCCCAGTTCGCCGACCTGGCGGGCGTTGTCGGCCAGGGCCTCCTGGCGCCAGCCGTAATAGACCGCCTTGAGCAGGGCCAGCAGGGTGGTCGGCGTGGCCAGGATGACCTTGCGCTCGCTGGCATATTCGATGAGTTCCGGATCCTGCTGCAGGGCGGCGCTGAAAAAGGATTCGCCGGGCAGGAACAGCACCACGAATTCCGGCGCGTCCTCGAACTGCTCCCAGTAGGCCTTCTGCGAAAGCTGCTGGATGTGGGTGCGCACGTGCTGGGCGAAGCGCTCCAGGGCGCGGTCGCGGGCGCCGTCGTCGAGGGCCTCGGCGGCCTCCAGGAAGGCGGCCACCGGCGCCTTGGAATCCAGCACCAGGGTCTTGCCGCCGGGCAGGCGCACCAGCATGTCGGGCCGCTTGCCGTCCGCCGCCGTCTCCTGCTCATAGAAGTCGCAGTGGTCCTGCATGCCCGCCATTTCCACCACCCGCTTCAACTGCACCTCGCCCCAGCGGCCGCGCACCTCGGGCCGACGCAGGGCGTTGACCAGGCGGCCGGTCTCGCCGCGCAAATCCTGCTGCGCGGCGAGCAGGCCCTTGAGCTGTTCGCTGAGCTGGCCATGGCTCTCGGCGCGCGCCTTCTCCAGGGACTGGGTGTGGCCGGAAAGCTTGGCGAGTTCCTCGGCCAGCGGCTTCACCAGGCTCTCCACCGCCTGCTGGCGCGCCGCCAGGTCGCCCCTGGCGGCTTCCTGGAACACCGCCAGGTTCTCGCGGGCGAGATCGAGAAAAGCCTGGTTGTTGCGCGCCAAAGCCTGCGCGGAGAGGGCGTTGAAGGCGTCGGCGAGCTGTTGTTCGGCCTGACGCAACAGGGATTGCCGCTCCTCCGCATGACGCCGCTCGGCAGCCAGGCGCTCCTCCAGGGCCGCCGCCTGTTGCGCCAGGCGGGCGTGCTCGGCCAGCCATCGGCCGCGCTGCCAGAGCAGCAGCAGCAAACCCAGGGCCAAGCCCAGCAATCCCGCGATCAGGTAATCCATGCCATGCCTCCGACAAGCCCGGCGATGATAACCGCGCGGGCGCTCACCGGTCCCGGCA
>JBBIPL010000075.1:0-10630 GCA_037442845.1 Hydrogenophilales bacterium
CGCGGCCGAGAATGATGCAGTTCACCACGATGAGCTGGATGAAGGCGCCCAGGGCTTCATGGAGCTCCAGGCTGATGGCGGCGATGAGGTAATCGACGATGGTGACGAAGGTGGCGATGATGACGATGTAGGTGGCGATGCGCACTTCGCGCGGCACCATCTTGCGCATCAGCGACACCAGCAGGGCCGAGCCCAGCAGCACGAAGGTGGTGGCCGCGCCCATGGCCAGGGCGTTGACCGCCGACACCGTCACCGCCAGGGCCGGGCACAGACCCAGCACCATGACGAACACCGGGTTCTGCTTCCAGATGCCTTCCAGGAACTCGTCCAGGTTGGTGGGGGGGGGCCGACCGGGGATAGCCATCTCACTGTCCTCCTTGCAGCTTGTCCAGGTGCGGCGCCAGCAGGGGCGCCAGTTTCTGCGCGCTGTCGTTGATGCCCTTGGCGACGGCGCGCGACGTCACGGTGGCGCCGGAGATGGCGTCGATCTCCCAGGGATGCCGCTTGCCGCCGTTCTTCACCACCTTGATCGGGTTGGCCAGGGCGTCGCCGGCGGCATTGAGGCGCGCGTCCAGGGCCTCGAAGTTCTTCAGGAAGGCGCGGTCGGTGATGATCTTGTCGCCGATGCCGGGGGTTTCCCGGTGGCCGACCACGCCGAAGCCGTCGATGGCCTGTTTGGCCGGGTTGTAGGCATACAGCACGCGCACCATGTCGGCGTAGCCCATGCTGGCCGCCTCGGCGGCCAGGCCCTGGAGGCGGCCGGCGGCATCGTAGGCGGCGTAGAACTTCACCGCGCCTTCCGGCACGGCGCCGCCCTCGGCCACCAGGCCCGCACGGCCGACGTGGAAGGTCTTCATGCTGCGCGCGCCGGGAATCAGCTTGAACACCGCCCGCTCCAGGGCGACGCGCTTGTTCGCGTTGATGGCGTCCAGGGTGTTCTGATAGGTGAGCACCAGCAGGATGCCGCACACCGTGGCCACCAGGCCCAGGGTGCGGATCATCGCCGCGCTGGAGGTGGCGGGCGGCGGCGCGGCTTCGCTCATGCCTTCCTCCCTTTCCCCGCGCCGAACACGCGCGGCTGCGTCACCTGGTCGATCAGCGGCGTCAGGGCGTTGCCCAGCAGGATGGCGTACATGATGCCCTCGGGCAGGCTGCCGAAGTAACGGATCATTACCGTGGTGACGCCGATGAGGATGCCGTAGAGCCACACGCCGCGCGGGGTGACCGGGGAGGTGACCATGTCGGTGGCCATGAACACCGCGCCCAGCACCAGGCCGCCGGAGAGCAGCACGAAATACGGCGGCGGGTAGCGGCCGGGCTCGGCCAGATGGAACAGCAAGGCGACCAGCATGGCGCTGCCGAGTATGGCGGCAGGAATGCGCCAGTCGAGGCAGCGCCGCGCCGCGAGGTAGAGCCCGCAGACCAGCACCAGCAGGGCGGAGGTCTCGCCCACCGAGGCGGCCGCCACGCCGGAGAGCAGGTCGCCGAATTCCGCCACCTGGTTCTCGAATTTCCAGCGCGCCAGCGGCGTCGCGCCGGTGAAGCCGTCGACCGCTTGCCCCTTGACCCAAACACCGATGTCGGGCGGCGTCATCAGCGGCGCGGTCAGGGTGGTGGGGATGAACTCGGCGAAGCGGCTGGGGAAATACGCCGGCGCCCAGGTGGTGATGGCCACCGGGAAGGCCGCCTGGACGAAGGCGCGCCCGACCAGGGCGGGGTTGAACACGTTGCAGCCGATGCCGCCGAACAGGGCCTTGCCCAGGGCGATTGCCGCGAAACCCGCCACCACCCCCATCCACAGCGGGAAACTGGGCGGCAGGGTGAGGGCCAGCAGCAGGCCGGTGATGGTGGCGGACCAGTCCGACAGGGTGCTGGCGCTGCCGGACAGGCGGTTGCACAGGCGCTCGGTGAGCAGACAGGCGGCGGTCACCGTGAGAATCAGGGCCAGGGCGGACAGGCCGTACTGCCAGACCGCGAAGGCGCAGATCGGCAGCAGCGCCAGCACCACGTGGAGCATGATGCGCTCGACGCTTGCGCCCTTCGCCACGTGCGGCGCGGGACGCAGTTCCAGGCGCGGCGGTTGGCTCATGGCGCGGCGGGGGCGGCGCGGCGGGCGGCGCGCTCGCGCAGGATGGTCTTGGCCACCTTGAACTGCTGCACCAGGGGAATGTGGGCGGGACAGACATAGGTGCAGCAGCCGCACTCGAAGCATTCGGCGATGTGGTAGTCGCTGCCCATCAGGTCGTACTCGCGGCGCGCCGCCAGCATGCCCAGCATGCACGGGTTGAGGCCCATGGGGCAGGCGTTCACGCATTCGCCGCACTTGATGCAGGGATAGGTCTTGCGCCGCGCCATCGCTTCGATGTGGTCGTGGTCGAACACCAGGATGCCGGACACCGCCTTGGTCACCGGCACATCGAGGGAGGCCGCGGCTTGGCCCATCATGGGCCCGCCCAGGATGACCTCGCGCTCGGACACGTCTGGCACGCCGGCCCATTCCAGCACCGTGCGCATGGGCGTGCCGATGGGCACCCAGTAGTCGCCGGGCTTGCGGATGGCCGGCCCGGTCACCGTCACCACCCGCTCGGTGAGGCCCTGGCCGGCGGGCAGGATCTGGCCAAGCTGGGTCAGGGTGCCGACGTTGTTGACCACCACGCCGACGTGCATGGGCAGCTTGCCGGGCGGCACCTCGACGCCCAGCAGGGCCTTGATCAGCATCTTCTCGGCGCCCTGCGGGTACTTGGTCGGCACCACTTCGACGCGGATGGCGCCGTCGGCGGGCAGGTGGGCGCGCATGGCCGCGGCGGCGTCGGGCTTGTTGTCCTCGACGCCGATGAGGGCGCGGCCGGCGCCGGTGGCGCGCATGGCGATGCGGATGCCGACCATGAGGTCGGCCGGGTGCTCGCGCATCAGCTTGTGGTCGCAGGTGAGATAGGGCTCGCACTCGCAGCCGTTGACGATCAGGGTGTGGATGGCGAACTTGCCCGGCACGCTCATCTTCGCGTGGCTGGGAAAGGCGGCGCCGCCCAGGCCGACCATGCCGGTGTCCTGGATGGCTTGCAGCAATTCCTTGGGGCTGAGGGCATCCAGGTCGCGCGGTTCGGCCCAGCGCACTTCCTGGGTGGAAGCTTCATAGACCCGGATGACGATGGATTCCACCCAGGGACCGCGCGCGCTGGGCTTCAGCTCGATGGATTCGACCACGCCGTCGGCGGGGGCATGGATGGGCACGGACAGGAATCCGTCGGCGCGCGCGATGGGTTGGCCACGCACGACCTCCTCGCCGGCCCGGACCACGGGCACCGCCGGCTTGCCGATGTGTTGCGCGAGGGGGAGGATCATGCGCGACGCGAACGGCATCCGACGAATCGGACTACCGGCGGTGCTCTTGTTCTCGTCGGGGCGCACCCCGCGAGAGAAGGTCTTGCGCGTAAAAAACGGGAAACGGGAAACGGGAAACGGGAAACGCAACATCACGCCTGCGTCCGCATGAGCAGGGAGCGGCGCTGGGGCAATGGGCTACGCCACCCGCACCACGTTTCCCATTTCCCATTTCCCATTTCCCGTTTCCCGTTTCCCGTTTCCCGTTTCCCGTTTCCCGAATTCCACTCAGTTGTATTTCGCCGCCCGCGCCATCAGCTTTTCAAGGCCCGGCTCGTTCATGTTCCAGGGCGTGCCGGGGTGCAGGCAGCCGGCGGTGCACTTCTCGGCGGCCTTCACCAGGTCGGCGTACTTGTTGCCCTGGGGATTGATGACGATCGCCTTCTTGTCGGCGTTGTACTGGAAGGTCTTCGGCGCGAGCTTGATGCACTCGTCGCAGGCCGTGCATTCCGGCGTGTCCACATAGACCGGCTCGTAGCCGTCGGCGTTCGCCGCGGGCCGGGCCGCCGCCGCGGCAACCGGGGCGCCGGCGCCGAAGCTGGCCAGGCTGGCGCTGATCCGGCCCAACAGTTCGGCACGGGCCTTCTCGGCGATGGCTTCCTCGTCCACCTCGGGCATGTTCAGGCCGACCACGTCGCGCAACTGCTGCCAGAACTGCTGGCGCTCCGCGCAGGAGTGGACCAGCTCGGCGGAGACGATGACCCGCATCAGGCGCCGTTTCTTGTCCACCGCCCAGATGAAGGGGAACTTGCCGTCGCGGTCTTCGACGGGGAGCTTGAGGAATTCCGCGACGGGCACCATGTCGTCGTTCCAGGTTTCCGGCGGCGCCTTGCGAAACTGCTTGGCGAAGCGGCCTTCGGTCAAGGCGAAGTCGGCGAAGGTGAAGGGCAACTCCATCTTCCGCTCGGCGCCGTCCTCGTCCTGGTAGGTCAGCGTGTACACCGGCCACTCGGCGTCCAGCTCGGGGTTGCCTTCCAGGCTGACGCACTCGCTGAAGGTGACGCCCGCGTCCGGATCGAAGCGGAACAGCGGGTAGGCGCGCGATTCCACCGCCATCTTCGACTGCGCGGTGGAAGTGTCGTCGCCGACGCCATGCTCGGGCGGACACACCGCATAGACGTTGAACAGGGCCGGACGGCGGGAGTTGAGGCCGTCGATGTAGCTCTCGATCAGGTGGGTGGGATGGGAGATGGCGCCCTGCATGACGTAGGCGGAACGGTGCGCCATGCCGATCAGGCTGATTTCCTTGCGGATCTCCTTCTTGCCGTGGTCCTTCTTGCCGTAGGGCGCCATGTCCGCCACCTGGCTGAGGAAGCCGGAGGTGCAGGCCTGGCCGCCGGTGTTGGAATAGACCTGGGTGTCGACCACGAGGATCTTCACCGGTTTGCCGGTCATCAACGCCCGCGACAGGTTCTGGAAGCCGATGTCGTACATGGCGCCGTCGCCGCCGATGGCCACCACCGGCGGGCACAACTTCCACTCCTCGTCGGAGAATTTCTCCCAGTTGAAATAGGTGAACTCGGCGTCGTGCTCGGCCGGGTTGTAGCCGCCGGAGTTACCACGCAAACCCAGCTCGATCTCGGCCATGCGCACGGCCTTGAAGCCGTCCGCCATCTTGGTCATGTGGCCCTCGAACAGGCCCAGGGCGACCGAGGACGAGTCCTGGAACAGGTGCGAGGCCCAGGGGAAGGGGTAGGGGCTGTAGGGGAAGGTGGAGCCGAACACCGAGGTGCAGCCGGTGGCGTTGACGATGCCCATCTCGGCGCGGCCGCGGCGGGTGGGGCCTTCCACGTAGCGCCAGCGCAGGTCCTTGAGACGCGCCAGGAGCTGGGTGATCCACTTCAGCCATTGCGGGTCGATGGGCTGCGCGTGCGTCTGTTGCTTCAGGCTTGCCGACAGGTTGGCGAGCGTCAGGTCATGGCCCTTGCTCGCCTCCACCGCGGCGAGGACGGCGTCGGTGTCGGACAGGTCGACGGTCTCGGTGAGCTTCATGCGCAGATGCTTCTCCAGGCCGTCGATGAGGCCGTCCAGCTTCGCCACGAAGGCTTTCACGCGGGGCTGCATGAGGGCGGTGACGGTGGAGGTGAACAGGTGGATGGCGGTCTTCTCGCCGCAGCCCATGCAGGCGGCGTCGCCGCAGTTCATGGAGTGGTAGTTCTTCTTGTCGAGCAGCAGGGTGTCGAGGGCGCCGATCTTCTCGTCGAGGTCGTCGATGCGGCTGTATTCCTTGGGCGTGGTCGGCAGGTCGAGCCAGAATTTCCAGTCGGCGCGCAGGGTGTCGATGCCGTCCTGGGTCTGGGTGACCATCTTTAGGGCATCGTCGTCGCACACCTTTACGCACAGGGCGCAGCCTTTGCAGGTGTAGGGATTGACGGTGATGGAGAAGAGGCCGCCGGAACCCTTGTTCTTCTTCTCCTTGTTGGTCCAGTAGGGCTTGGTGGCGGCGAACTGGAAGGCGCCGAGTTCCTTCTCCAGCAGGTGGTATTCCTCCTCCATGGCCGCGTTGCCCTGGTTGGGGTCCTCGTGCATGGCGTCCGCGATGGCCCGCTTGAGCAGGGCGCGCACGTCGAGGCCGTCCTTGTCGAGGGCGCCGCGCAGCTTCTTCTCGATGGCCCGGATGCCCTTGCGCAGGAAGCGGGTGATACGGCCGCTGGTCTCGATGTTGGTGACGGCGGTGTTGAGCACGTCTGCCACGGTGGACACCAGGCCGGGAATGGCGGAGTCCGGGCACTGCGTGTAGCAATTGCCGCAGGCGGTGCAGTGCTCGGCGATCCACACCGGGTACTCGAAACGGATTTGCGTCATGTCGCGGAACACGCCGGAGACCGCGGGAATCAGGGCCAGGCCCATGAAGGGGTCGGCCAGGTTGTCGGAACCCTTGCCGGAGATATAGAAGTTGCCGGTCTGTTCCCAGAACCGGTGGATGTCGGCGGCCTTGGCCAGGCGACCGTCATTCTCCGGCAGGCGCTTCAACAGGATGGGCAGGGCGGCGGCGACCTGGCCGGCCAGGGGCGCGCGCGCGCCCACCTTCTTCACCTCGGCGGGGATCTCGTGGATCTCGACGTAGCCGCGCTTGACCACGCGCAGGTTGTCCCGCACCACGCGCTCGCCCTTGCCGCCGAACTTGTCGCGCAACTGGTTCTCGATGGCCTTGAACAGGCTGTCCTCGGTGAGGCCAACCCGTTCCTTCACGTCGGAGGCGTGGAAGAAGGCGCCCTGGAAGGCGATGCCCTGCATGCGCAACTGCAGGTCCGGGTTGGAGGATTCCTCGCGGGCGATGCTGAAGGCGTCCAGATAGAAGACCTTGAGGTCGTTGTCGACGATGGTCTTCTGGATGTGCATGGGGAAGCTGGCCCACAGGGCTTCCGCCGAGGGCAGGTTGCTCTGGATGATGAACACGCCGCCCTGGCTCAGGCCGGACACCGCGTTGGTGTGGCCGAACACGTTGGGGTCGGGCGAGAGCACCACGTCGACGTGGGTGTATTCGCAGTTGACGCGGATGGGTTCCGGCGCCGCCGAAAGGTAGTAGGTGGTGGGCTGGCCTTTTTTCTCGGAACCGTACTTGGGGTTGGCCTTGATGTCCCAGCCCAAGAGCTCGAACAGGGTCATGGCCAGATTCTTGCCGGTGGTCACCGCGCCCCAGCCGCCGACCGAGTGCATGCGCACGGCGATGGCGCCCGCGGGCATCAGATTGGGGTTCTCGGAGCCGCGCAGGGCCAGTTCCTTGATCTTGGGATAGGCGGCAAGGATTTCCTGCTGGTGGATCTCCTGCTTGGGATTCGCCGCCTGGTCGCGCACGAAGTCAATGGAAAGATAGAAAAACTTCTTGTGCGCGCCATTTTCCAGCATGTTTTCCACCGCGGCCAGCAGCGCTTCCGGTTGCAGGTCGCGCGAGCCGAGGCCGTAGCAGCCGGAATACAGGCGCGGCAGGTCGCCGGCCTGGTACACGGCGTAGCCGGGATAGGCGTTGGCGTCGACGGCGTTCTCGACGCACTTGGCCACGGTGGAACGCACCTCGCGCATGAGCGGCAGGTCTTCCGCCAGGGGCTGGTCGGTGCGCTCGAGCACGGCCACGCCCTTCCTGCCCTTGAGCACGTGGCTGAGGAGATCGCCGGGGAAGGGGCGGTAGCAGGTGAGGTTGACCACGCCCACCTTGATCTCGCGGCGTTGCCGCAGCCAGTCGGCGACGGCGGCGGCCTGCACGGTCATGGAACCCATGCCGAGGATGAGGTAGTCGGCGTCGTCGCACCGATAGGTATCGACGCGGCGATACCGGCGGCCGGTGAGTTCGCCGTACTCGGCCATGCACTGGTCGAGGAGGGCCGGGATGTGCTGGAAGAAATAGGGCCGCTGCGCGGCGGTGCCCTGCATGTGCGCGTCCTGGTTGGCGAGGGCGCCCGACACCACCGGCGCGTCCACGTCCCACAGGGTCGGCACGCGGCGGCGCACTGGGCCATGGATCATTTCCTGGGCCGGGGTCGGGGTGGGGATCAGGTCGTCCGGACGGCCCAGGAATTCCGCCACCAGCTCGCGCTCCGGCACCAGCACCGGCTCGATCAGGTGGGTGGTGAGGAAGCCGTCCATGCCCATGACCGCGGGGGTGAGCGACAGCTCGGCGGTCTTGCGCGCGATCAGGTTGAGGTCGGCGGCCTCCTGCGCGGACTTGGCCATGACCTGGATGAAACCGGTGTCGTCGACGCAGTGGTAGTCGTCATGGGCGCAGTGCACGTTGAGCGTCGCCTTGGTGATGGCGCGGCAGCCCATGTTGAGCACGTAGGGCAGACGCTTGCCGACGGCGCCATACAGGGATTCGTGCATGAAGGCCACGCCCTGGGCGGAGGAGAAGTTCACCGCGCGCAGGCCGGACATGGCCATGCCGGCGGTGACGCCGGCGGCGGCGTGCTCGGATTCCGGCTCCAGGAAGATGAGCGGCCGGCCGGAAATGTTGACGTGGCCGGCGGCGGCGGCTTCCGACCAGTACTCGCCCATGTTGGTGGACGGCGTGATGGGATAGGCGCCGGCGGCGTCGGAGGCCTCCCGCTCCACCAGGATGACGGCGGTGTTGCCGTCGATGGCGTCGCGCACGCCGGGATACCTGGCGGCCTTGGCGGCAGTCTTGGTGGACGTGCCCGGCTCGATCAGGTGCATGGCGCCGAGGAGTTTGGAAATGGGGTTCTTGGTCATGATGGGAAGCCTCTCAAACAACGTTCGCGCTGACTGGCAGCGCTTCCACGCGGATGATCTTCTTGGCTTCGCGGCCTTTCACCGCGCGGCCGTCGTCCAGCCAGACGATGGCCCCGGTGGGGCAGCGCTCGATCGCCACGGGAGACGCCAAGTGGTTCTTGGCGTAGTCGATCACCGCCAGGTTGTTGTCCAGGCGGATCAGACCGGGGGCGGCATCCATGACGCACTTGCCGCAGGCGGTGCAGGCCACCTCGCATTGCGCCTCGGCAACGTCGCCGTCCGCCCGGCTCTTGCAGGCTATCCAGAGCTTGTGGCGCACGGGTTGCAAGGAAAACAGGTCCTTCGGGCACGCCTCGACGCAATCGCCGCAGGCGGTGCACAGATCGGCATCCACGACGGGAAGCCCGTGGGAGTTCATGGCGATGGCGTCGAAGTCGCACACCGCGCCGCAGTCGCCCAGGCCCAGGCAGCCCCAGGCGCAGGCCTTGCCGCCACCGGATACTGTCGCGGCGGCGCGACAGCTGCCCAGGCCCTGATAGTGGGCGCGCACATAGGCCACGTGGCTGCCGCCGGCGCAGGCCAGGCGCGCCACGCGCTTCTCCACCTCGCCCAGCGCCACGCCCAGAAAATTGGCGATGTAGACGTTCATCTCCGGCGCGTTGACCGTGCACTTGCCGGGCACGATCTCGCCGGCCACCACCTTCTCGGCGAAATTGCGACAGCCGGCGGCGCCGCAGGCGCCGCAATTGGACATGGGCAGGAGTTCCTCGACCTCGCTGATGCGCGGGTCCTCATAGACATAGAGACGCTTGTTGGCCACCGCCAACAGCCAGGCCAACAGTGCGCCGAGGACGGCCATGAAGGCGCCTGCCACCGCGATGCCGGACATCATCTCCATCGCGAACACCTTTCTGGGACTTGCGTATTCAACAATTCGGACCGTAAAGTCGAAATTGTTGCAGTGCACAGTGTAAAAGTTTCGTTCCTCAGTTCAGCCAATAATTTCAATCTAGCGTATTGGCTGATTCAATGATGCAATGCACAATACGCTCCGCCGCCCCGGCCACCGCTTTCATTTATTTATAGGAGATGGCCATGCCCTCCGATGCCCCGCTGTACTACAAGAACAACCGGCTCAAGCAACTGCGCGCCTTCTACCAGGTTGTCCGCTGCGGCAGCATCTCCAAGGCGGCGGACAAGCTGTTCCTCTCGCAGCCCTCCGTCTCCCTGCAGATCCAGGCCCTGGAGCGGGAACTCGCCGTGGTCCTGTTCGAGCGGCGCGGTCCCCACCTCAAGCTCACCCCCGAGGGCGAGGTCCTGTTCCAGCTCTCCGAGCCCCTGGTGGACGGCATCGACAAGCTGCAGGAAAGCTTCGCCGCCCACTTCGGCAAGCTGGAATCGGGCGAACTCAAGATCGGCGCCGGCGAATCGACCATCCTCTACATCCTGCCGGAGCCGGTGCGCCAGTTCGTCACCGCCTACCCCAAGGTGCAACTGAAGATGCACAACGTCACCGGCCGCGACGGCCTGAAGATGTTGCGTTCCGACGAGATCGACTTTGCCGTCGGTTCCATGCTGGAGGTGCCGGAAGACATCGAATACAAGCCGGTGGTGAACTACGACCCCATGCTCATCACCCCCCTCGGCCACCCCCTGGCGGAAAAATCCGCCGCCGGCGGCGAGATCACCCTGGAGGACGTCAGCCAGTACGGCCTCATCCTGCCGCCCAGCCACCTCTCGACCTGGCGCATCGTCAAGTACGTGTTCCAGCAGAACAATCTGACCTTCACCGTCACCCTGGAGGCCGGCGGCTGGGAAGTCATCAAGAAATACGTCAGCCTGGGCATGGGCATCTCCATCGTCACCGACATCTGCCTGGAGGGCGCCGAACCCCTGGCGCGCATCCCGCTGACCCAGTACTTCCCCCAGCGCAGCTACGGCCTGGTGCTGAGAAAGGGGCGCTTCCTCTCGCCCCAGGCGAGAAGGTTCATGGAGATCATGGAAGGGGTGTTCGCGGGGGACTGATATACAGCCATACCTTTGTAGGGATATTTCTGTGCGTTAG
>JBBIPL010000076.1:0-10325 GCA_037442845.1 Hydrogenophilales bacterium
AATCGCGATCGGAATGCCGGCCAACGGTCGACCATCCCGCGCCGCGCCCGCGCGCGCGCAGGCATCGGCGCATGCCCCGCCAGATCCGGCGCCGCCGCAGCCGGCGAACCCGGTCGTGGAAGTACCCGTCCAGACCACGCCGAGCGTCGAACCCGCGCCGACGGAAGCCGTCGCGGTAGCCCAGGAACCGGCGCGGGATGCACCCAGCGCGCCCACTTCCGCGCCCACCGCGCCGAGCGGCCCGCCCGCGCCGGAAGCGGAATCGACGCCGATGCGCACGGTGCGCAAGCTGCCCGAAAAACTGGTGCTGCGCTACGAGGTGCGCTCCGGCGAGGAGGGCTTCAGCCTGGGCCAGGCCACCTATACCTGGCGCGTCGCCGGCGACCGCTACGCGCTCGACAGCGTGGCCGAGGCCACCGGCCTGGCCGCGTTCTTCATCCAGGCGCGCATCGTCCAGTCCAGCGAGGGGCGCCTCGGCCCGACGGGCTTGCTGCCCGAGCGTTTTTCCATGGAGAGGAACCGCAAGCGCCACTACTCGGCGCGTTTCGACTGGGAAGGCCGGCGCCTGTTGCTGCCCAAGGATGAAGTGGTTGCCCTGCGCGAGCATACCCAGGACCTGCTCAGCTTCCCCTTCCACCTGGCCATGACCATCGCCGAGGAGGACACGGCCTGGATACAGCCGGTCACCAACGGCCGCATGCTGAAAGGCTATCGCTTCGCCCAGATCGGCCGGGAAACCCTGGAATGGGCGGGAAACATGCTGCACACCCTGCATCTGCGCGGCACGCGCGCCTTCGAGGGCAACCTCGAAGTATGGCTGGCGCCCGAGCTGCACTGGCTGCCGGTACGCATCCGCACCGAGGACAGCAAGGGCCGGGTCACCGACCTCAGGCTGACGCGCCTGGAAAACTGATCAGTCGCGGCCGATGCCAAGGGCGGCGCGCGTGCTCTCGGCGAGGGCCAGGGCAGCCTCCGGCGTCGCCGCCAGGCAGTTGTAATGCCCCATCTTGCGGCCCGGCCGCGCCTCGGCCTTGCCGTAGAGATGCAGTTGCACGCCGGCGTGGCGCAGCAGTTCCAGCCAGTCCGGCTCGGGCCGCCAGACGTCGCCCAGCAGATTGACCATCACCACCGGAGAAAGCAGGCGCGGATCGCCCAGGGGCAGCCCGCACAGCGCGCGCACCTGCTGCTGGAACTGGTCGGCGGCGCAGGCGTCCAGGGTGTAATGGCCGCTGTTGTGCGGGCGCGGCGCCATTTCGTTGAACACCACGCGGTCGTCGGCCAGCACGAAAAACTCCACCGCCATGACACCGACGTAATCCAGCCCCCGCGCCAAGCCGGCGGCCATGCGGCGGGCGGCATCGGTGACGCTGTCGGCGACGCCGGCCGGCACGATGCTGAGGTCGAGGATGCCGTTGCGGTGCCGGTTCTCGGCGAGGGGAAAGAAGGCGATCTCGTCCGCCGCGTTGCGCGCCAGCACCACGGATACCTCGCGTTGCAGCGGCAGAAAGCCTTCCAGCAGGCAGGGCACGCGGCCCAGCCGGTCGAAGGCGGCGGCCAGATCGTCGAGACTGTCCACCCGCGCCTGGCCCTTGCCGTCGTAGCCGAGGCGGCGCGTCTTCAGCAGGGCGGGGGCGCCCACCGCCCGCCAGGCCGCGGCGAGATCGCCCGCCGCCTCGATGTTGGCGAAGGGCGCGGTCTCGCAGCCGTGTTCGCGCGCGCGCGTCTTTTCCGTCAGGCGGTCCTGCGCCACCGCCAGGGCGTCGGCGCCGGGCGCGACGCGGCAATGCTTGGCCAGGGTGCGCAGGCTTTCCGCCGGCACGTTCTCGAATTCGGTGGTCACCGCCTGGCACAGGCCGCCCATGCGCAAGAGGGCGACGGCATCGCGGTAATCGGCCTTCAGGTGGGTGTCGGCGACCTGGCCGGCGGGGCTCAGCGGGTCCGGATCCAGCACCACCACACGGTAGCCCATGACCTTGGCGGCCAGGGTGAACATGCGGCCCAGTTGGCCGCCGCCCAGCACGCCGAGGGTGGCGCCGGGCAGCAGCGGCGTGTCCTGGGTCATGGCTGCTCGGGCAGGGTCATGGCCAGCACGGATTCGGTCTGCGCCTGGCGGAAGGCGATCAGCCGCTCGCGCACCCGCGGCAGCTCGTTGGCCAGCAGGGCGGCCGCGAACAGGGCGGCGTTGGCGGCGCCGGCGGGTCCGACGGCGAAGGTGGCGACCGGGATGCCCTTGGGCATCTGCGCGATGGACAACAGGGAATCCAGGCCGGTCATGAACTTCGACATCACCGGCACGCCCAGCACCGGCAGCGTGGTCTTCGCCGCCACCATGCCGGGCAGATGCGCGGCGCCGCCGGCGCCGGCGATGATGCAGCGCAGGCCGCGGTCGGCGGCGGAGCCGGCATACTCGAACAGCAGATCCGGCGTGCGGTGGGCGGAAACCACCCGCTGCTCGTGGGGGATGTCGAACCGGGTGAGCAGTTCGGCGGCGTGGTGCATGGTTTCCCAATCGCTGACGCTGCCCATGATGAGGCCGACCAGGGGGGGATTCTCGCCCTTCAGGGTAGTCATGGCTGCGAACCTGTGGCAACAGAGGTTCGCATGATAAGGGGGCGGCAACGGCAACAAAAGGATGCCGGCATCCGCCGTGTCCCGGATTGCTCAGAACGGCAGGCTGAGGCCGGGGAAATGGGTCAGCAGGATGCTGCGGAACGCCTCCTGGATGCGGCGCAGGGCCGGCGCGTCGTCGGCCTCGAAACGCAGCACCAGGCTGGGCGTGGTATTCGAGGCGCGCACCAGCCCGAAGCCGTCCGCGTATTCGACGCGCAGACCATCCAGGGTGATGACTTCTCGAGCGTCCGGGAAGCGGGCGCTGCGCGCCAGTTCCTCCATGCGGCGGCGCGGCTCGCCCTCGCGCAGGGGAATGTGCAGTTCCGGCGTGCACAGGGAATCCGGTAGCGCGCGCAGGACAGTCTGACAATCGGCCTGGCGGGAGAGGATCTCCAGCAGGCGCGCGCCGGCATAGAGGCCGTCGTCGAAGCCGTACCAGCGGTCGCGGAAGAACACGTGGCCGCTCATCTCGCCGGCCAGCACGGCGCCGGTCTCGCGCATGCGCGCCTTGAGCACGGAATGGCCGGTCTTCCACAACATCGGGCGGCCGCCGCGCGCGCGAATCCAGTCATCCAGGTTGCGGCTGGATTTCACGTCGAAGATCACCAAGCCGCCGGGATTGCGCGCCAGCACCTCGTCGGCGAACAGCATGAGCTGGCGGTCGGGGTAGATGACGCGGCCGTCCTTGGCCACCACCCCCAGGCGATCGCCGTCGCCGTCGAAGGCGAGGCCGATCTCCGCGTCCGACGCGCGCACGCGCTCGATCAGCGCGGCGAGGTTGGCGGGCGCCGAGGGATCCGGATGATGGTGCGGAAAGCGGCCGTCCACCTCGCAGTACAACTCTTCGACGCGGCAGCCGAGGGCGCGGTAGAGCGCCGGCGCGACCCCCCCGGCGACGCCGTTGCCGGCATCGACGACGACGCGCATGGGACGGGCCAGGCGGACATCGCCGGTGATGCGCGCGAGATAGTCGGCGTCGACGTCGCGATGGCTGATGCGGCCCGCCTCCTGCGCGCTCGCCTCATCCGTCGCGCTTGCCGCCGGCGCCTTGTCCAGGCGCCGGCGCAGGGCCTGGATGGCCTCGCCGCAGAGGGCCTCGCCGGCGAGGACGACCTTCAGGCCGTTGTATTCGGGCGGATTGTGCGAGCCGGTGACCATGACCGCGTTGCCGCAGCCCAGATGGTGGGCGGCGAAGTAGGCCATGGGCGTGGTGACGCGGCCGATGTCGACGACACGCAGGCCGGCATGCGCAAGACCGCCCGCCACCGCGGCGGCGAGGCCGGGGGAGGAAAGCCGCCCGTCGCGACCGACGACGATTTCCTCCTGTCCGCGCGCGCGCGCCTCGGCGCCGATCGCCGCGCCGATCCGGCGAACACTCGCGGGGTCGAGGCCGGCGCCGACCACGCCGCGGATGTCATAGGCCTTGAAGATCTCTGCGGGGATGTCTGGCATGGCGGCTCCGGGGGACGCCGGCGATTATCGGCGATCGCGGCGCGGGCCGGTGACGCATTGCACAAAAAAAGAGCGGCATCGGAAACCGATGCCGCTTCAAAAACCGCCATTGCGGCGGTCAGGGAGGTTGGATGGGGTGAGCGAACTCCCGATCGACACGACTCCAACTGCTTGTCCGCGTCGATCTCTATAACGAAAGATATATCAAGATGCCGGATATTGCATCCTGTTTTTTTCATCCGAACCTGGTCTTTTCGGCCCATGCGCTTCCTCCGACGCGGACTTGACCGCGATCAGGTTGCGTTCTTGCCCGGTTTTTCGCGGCCCGCCTACAATGCGCAACCCCTCCGAGATCGAGACCATGTCCGCATTCACCGCCCTTCTGGAGAAATACAGCAAGCCGGGTCCGCGCTATACCTCCTACCCCACCGCGCCCTATTTCCACACCGGTTTCAAGGAAGCGGACTGGCGCGAGGAGCTGCGGGCCTCGCAGTCGCCGGAACGCGGCCTCTCCCTCTACGTCCACATCCCCTTCTGCGACACCCTCTGCTACTACTGCGGCTGCAACATGATCGCCACCGGGGAATATTCCAAGGCGACCCAGTATCTGGGCTATCTCGAACAGGAGATGTCGCGCACCGCCGAACTCACCGACCCGCGCCGCCAGGTGAAGCAACTGCATTGGGGCGGCGGCACCCCCACCTACCTGAAGCCCGACGACATCCGCAAGCTGATGGGCATGATCCGCGCCCGCTTCAACATCGCGCCGGATGCGGAAATGGGCTGCGAAGCCGACCCGCGCGAACTCACCCGGGAACATCTGGTCGCGCTGCGCGAATCCGGCTTCAACCGGCTTTCCCTGGGCGTCCAGGACCTGGACGAACAAGTCCAGAAGTCGGTCAACCGGGTGCAGCCCGAGGCGATGATCGCGCAGGTATACGGCTGGGCGCGGGAACTGGGGTTCCAGAGCATCAACATGGACCTCATCGTCGGCCTGCCGCACCAGAACACCGCCAGCTTCGCCCATACCCTGGACAAGGCGCTGGTCTGGGCGCCGGACCGCTTCGCCATCTTCGCCTACGCCCACGTGCCCTGGATGAAGAAGCACCAGAAACTCATCAACGAGGCCGACCTGCCCGCCTTCGCCACCCGCCTCGACCTGCAGCAGCTCATCCACGAACGCCTGGGCGCCGCGGGCTACAACAACATCGGCATGGACCACTACGCCAAGCCGGACGACGAGATGTTCAAGGCGCAGCGGAACAGGACCCTGTGGCGCAACTTCCAGGGCTACACCACGCACAAGGCTTGCGACATCTACGCCTTCGGCGCCTCCAGCATCAGCCAGACGCCCGACGTGTACATGCAGAACGAGAAAAACCTGAAGAAGTACCAGGAACTCGTCGGCGCCGGCCATCTGCCGGTGGAGCGGGGCCTGCGCCTGACGCGCGAGGACCACATGCGCCGGGAGGCGATCACCCGCATCATGTGCGATCTGGAAATGGATACGGCCGCCTTCGGCAGGGAATTCGGCATCGACTTCGACAGCCATTTCGCCGAGGGCCTGGCCGACCTGCCGCCGCTGGCCGCCGACGGCCTGATCCGCCTGGAGCCCGGCCGGATCGTGGTCACCGACCTGGGCCGGCTGTTCCTGCGCAACATCGCCATGTGCTTCGATGCCTACCTGAAGCAGCAATCCACCGATCAGCCGCGCTATTCGCGCACGGCATAAAAAACGCCGGCATCGCCGGCGTTTCTGACTGGCGCGGTCAGCGCGTCACTCGGTGAAGTCCTTGTAGAGGGCTTCCTCTTCCGCCGCCGCCTCGGCCATCGCCTTCGCCACCTCGCCCTGCAGGGTCTTCGCCACGTTGGCGAGGTTCATGCGCATCACGTACACCTTCTTGTCCTTGCCGTCGAACACCGTGGCGCGGCAGGGCAAGGCCGGAACCTTGCCGGCGCCGGCCTTGGCGACCTTCTCGGCGGCCCCGGCCGGACACAGGGAGATCACCTTCATGCGCGCCGCGTCCTTGGCGCCGGCCTCCCTCATGGCCGCGCCCATGTCCTGGGTCTCGCCCAGGACCCAACCACGCTTCTGCGCGCCGGCGCGGATGGCGTTGACGGTCTCGTCGAAACCCAGCTTCGATTTCTTCAGGTCGAACATCACCGACATCATCTGCATCTGCCGGGCCATCGCCGCCTGCATCTGCATGGCCTGTTCGGGCGTGGGCGCGGCGGCGGGCTGCTGGGCGTGGGCGGTAAACGCAAGGAACGACAACAGCAAGGGCAAGACGGACTTATTCACGGATTCACTCCCTCAATGACCACGACGGGGCTGGCCATTCCAGCCCTTGAGCTTGTACAAGGTACCACAGTAGGGACACAGCGCCTCACCCTTTTCCTCGACGTCGAGAAACACCCGCGGATGCGAACACCAGGCCTGTTGCCCCGGCATGGGGCAATGCAGGGGAAGATCGGCCGCGCTGACCTCGACGATGCGCTGGTTGTCGCTCATGGCCGCCTCAGACATGGGTGAGCCAGCCCGCGTGCGCGGCGGAACGGCCCTGCACGCAGTCGAAGTACAGGGCTTGCAGCTTCTCGGTGATAGGCCCGCGCCTGCCCGCGCCGATGACCCGGTTGTCGAGCTCGCGGATGGGCGTCACTTCGGCGGCGGTGCCGGTGAAGAAGGCCTCGTCGGCTATGTACACCTCGTCGCGGGTGATGCGCTTCTCGATGACCGGGATGCCGAGTTCCCCCGCGAGCTGGATGATGGTGTCGCGGGTCAGGCCGATCAGCGCCGAGCTGGGGTCGGGCGTGTAGAGCTTGCCGTCGCGCACGATGAAGACGTTCTCGCCGGAACCCTCGGCGACGAAGCCGTCCACGTCCAGCAGCAGGGCCTCGTCGTAACCGTCCATCTCGGCCTCGCGGTGGGCCAGGATGGAGTTCATGTAGTTGCCGCTGGCCTTGGCCCGGCACATGGTGACGTTGGAATGATGGCGGGCGAAAGACGAGGTCTTCACGCGGATGCCGTTCTCCAGGGCTTCTTTGCCCAGGTAAGCGCCCCAGGGCCAGGCGGCGACGATGACGTGGACATTCAGGGTCTTCGCCGAGATGCCCATGGCCTCGGCGCCGTAGAAGGCCATCGGCCGGATGTAGCCGGACTTGAGGCCGTTCTCGCGCACTGCGGCGATTTGCGCGGCGATGAGGGTGGCCTTGTCGAAGGGCATCTTCATGCCCAGGATATGGGCCGAGTTGAACAGCCGGTCGGTATGCTCGCGCAGGCGGAAAATGGCCGTGCCCTGAGGCGTTTCGTAGGCGCGCACGCCCTCGAACACACCCATGCTGTAGTGCAGGGTATGGGTGAGGACGTGGGTAGTGGCTTCCCGCCAGGGAACCATTTTGCCGTCGTACCAGATGACGCCGTCGCGGTCGGCCATGGACATGTTGCGAACTCCGGAATGCGCTGAAAAGAGGCGCATTTTATCCCAGCGGCGGCGCGGACTGGCTATATCGGCAACGCGCGGGCGCCATCCGGGAATATGCCGGTCCTGGGCGAGGCCGGCGGCCCCGCCGCGTTACGCCTTGCCCACCACCAGCCCCTCCCACTCGCTCGTATACCCTGGCGTCAGCCTCTCCCTGCGCATCGCCCAGGATGGCCTGCCGCCCTCGGCTGCGAAGAACAGGGAGCCCTTCCCCATCCGCGCGTTGATGCTGTCCAGCGCGGCGAGCAGTCGATTCCGCCGGTCGTCGTCCGGCACCGATTCCAGCCCGAACAATTCTCCCTGCCGTACCGTCCGCGGCGCCAGATCGACCAGCATCACGCCCGCCTTCTTGTAGCGGAAGCCGGTCTTGAAGATCCGGTTCAGTCCGCTTCTGGCCGCCTGGATCAGCCGCGCCGTGTCATGCGTGGGGCTGGCAAAGCTCACCAGCGCCGCCGGGTGGTATTGCGGCTCGCCGGGAATGAAGGGGTTCGTGGAAACGAAGACCTGGATTCCTCCGGCCGACTGCCCCTCGCGCCGCAGCTTCACCGCCGCCCGCGCCGCATAGGTGGACACCGCCTCCAGCAGGTCCGCCCTGGTCGTGAGCAAGTGGCCGAAGCTGCGCGACGAGACGATCTGTTTCTTTGGCGGCGGCGCTTCCTCCAGGTGGATGCAGGCGACGCCGTTCAGCTCCCGGATGGTCCGCTCCAGCACCACGCTGAAGCGCTGTCTCAGCGTCCGCGCATCCGCCATCTTCAGGTCCTGGGCGGAACGGATGCCCAGTTCCCGCAGCTTCGCCGCCCAGCGCGGGCCGATGCCCCAGACATCCTGTACGTCGATCTCGCTGAAGTAACGCACCTGCCGCCACGGCGGAAGATCCTCCAGGTTGCACACGCCGATGGCCTTGAAGTCGGGATGCTTCTTCGCCAGCCGGTTGGCGAGCTTGGCCAGGGTCTTGGTGGGGCCGATGCCCACCCCCACCGGAATGCCGGTCCACCGCCTGACCTGGTTGCGCATGCGCATGCCGTGCTCGGTCAGGTCCCAATGCCTGAAGCCGTTGAAGCGCAGGAAGGATTCGTCGATGGAATACACCTCCTGCTCCGGGCTGTAGCCGGCGATGACGCTCATCATGCGCCGGCTCATGTCGGCATAGAGGGTGTAGTTGGAGGACAGCGCCAGCCCCCCGTGGCGCTTGAGCAGGTCGCGGATCTGGAAGTGGGGCTCTCCCATCTTGATGCCCAGCGCCTTGGCCTCGTCGCTCATCGCCACGGCGCAGCCGTCGTTGTTGGACAGCACCACCACCGGCCGGCCCTCGAGCGCGGGATCGAACACCCGCTCGCAGGAGACGTAGAAGTTGTTGCCGTCCACCAGGGCATACAGGTGGGGCGTGCGGGCCATGGCAGAGCCCTCAGCGCAGCTTGCGCACCACGCCCTTCACCACCCCCCAGATGGTGAGTTCCTGGCCGGTCTTGAAGTCGATGGGCGGATAGTCGGGGTGATGCGGCAGCAAACGCACCCAGCCGTTGTCGATGGCCAGTTGCTTGACCGTGAGTTCGCCGTCGATCACCGCCAGCACGATATCGCCATGGCGGGCCTCCAGGGCACGGTCGACGGCGATGATGTCGCCGTCGAGGATGCCGGCCCCGGTCATGGAGTGGCCCTTCACCCGCACGTAGAAAGTGGCCGCCTCGTGCTCCACCAGATACTGGTTGAGATCCAGGCCGCCCTCGGCATAGTCCTCGGCGGGGCTGGGGAAACCGGCCGGCACGCTGCCGTCGAACAGGGGCAGGGCCAGCTTCATCCGCCTGTCCGGCATCCCCACCGGCTCGATGTCGCCCCAGGCGCGGACGCGGGGCTGCGTCAGGTAAGCCCTGACCTCGTCCACCCGGCTCACCGGGATGCGGACGACCTTGCTGGGTTCCGGCCCGGGCTTGCGACCGGCACCGGGACGTTTGCCGCCGTGGCTCGACATGGCGCGCTCCTGATAGATGTTACGTGATTCAAGATAGCACGCGCCAACGGGGGAGGCAAAAGCCTCAAACCGACTTGCCGCCCTGCAAAATCAGGAGGTACTTATGCACAACGCCCACCTTGACAGGCCGCAAAACCGGGCGTAGGTCTCACATCCGGGGCATGCTCCCTAAGCCATTGTTTTATCGAGTGTAATGATCTGCATAAATTCTGGGCGGACGCGACAAGCCCGTGTCGCGTAAGCGTTTATGACGGTTTCGTGCCGATTTGTTCACAGACTTATCCACAACTCTGGTGGACAACCCGGAAAGTCCGTTCCGGCTGAAGCAGTTCATGCCGACACGTGTGAAAGCGCTTTAAGAGATACGCATATTTCGATGCGCCGAGGGGGGCGGCCGGCATCCTGAAGCGGCTGCCCGGCTTCATGTCGGCTTCGGCGGCGATCGCCATGAGGACCACGGCCGGCGGGTTGCCGCCTTCCGCGAACCACTTCCTGATGGCCCAGGACAGCAGGCTCATGAATTCGGCGCCATCCTGTCCTGCAGCCATTCCTGGGCATCGCACCTTCCGGCTGCGCACATACGCATTGCAGTCGTCGGCATGGCGCGCAAAGCAATGGCCGTGCTGCTCCAACACCTTATCCACTTCATCAAGCATCACATTCGCCAGCAGCGGTGACAGTGGCCCGCCTTGCGGCATGCCTTGATACCGTTCCAGCACTACGCCATCGCTCATGATGCCGCTGTTCAGATACGCCCGAATCAGCCGGATGATCCCGGCGTCGTCGGTGCGCTTCCGTAGGCGGTCAATGAGGAT
>JBBIPL010000077.1:0-10295 GCA_037442845.1 Hydrogenophilales bacterium
GAGGGGGGGGGCGGCGTGGCCGGCGCCGGCTCGGGTTCCCGCGCGGGGGGCGCCGTCTTGGCTGGGGTTTCCTTATGGGTGACGGCGGGGCGGGGCGGCTCCGGTTCCGGCGCCGACGGCGCGGCGGCCGTATCCAGTTCGTCCAGGAAAGACCTGGCAAGGCGGGCCGGATCGCGCACCGGCTCGGGCAGCGGCGCTTCCGCCTGGGCCACGGCGTGGCGCGCCTCGGGCGCCGTCTCGGCATCGTCGCTCAACTGGATACCGCTGTTCGCGCCGATTCGCGCATCCTCCAGCACCGACTCGCCGAGCATGATGTCTTCCCGCTTGTGCGAGAACATGCGGTCGGCCTCCCGGCGGAACTTGCGTTCCTGCAGGATGTTGTAGAGGACGATGATGGCGATCAGGCTGACGCCGACGATGGCCAGGACGATCTGCAGCGTCGTCATCATGGGCGTTTTACCTCCGTGGGGGGCGCGATGCCGGATTCCATGACATGGAAGAATACTTCGTTGCCGCGCACCATGCCGAGTTCGAAGCGCGCCCGCTCGTCGAGGGCGTCATAGCCGGAATGCAGGTCGCGCGCCTCCGCCGCGAGCTGGATGTTGCGCGTCTCCAGGGCCTGGTTGGCGGCCTTCTGAGCCTCGATCTCGCCTTCCAGTTCCCAAACCCTCGGCCAGCTGCCCTTGCCCAGCCAAAGCGGGTATTGCAGCAGCACGATCAACACGGCCAGGGTCCAGGCAAGCCCGCGCATCTCATCTCAATTGATGAAAGGCATCCCGGCCGGGATAGCGCGCGCGGTCGCCGAGTTCCTCCTCGATGCGCAGCAGCTGGTTGTACTTGGCGATGCGGTCGGAGCGCGACAGCGAGCCGGTCTTGATCTGCAGGGCGTTGCTGCCCACCGCCAGGTCGGCGATGAAGGCGTCCTCGGTCTCGCCGGAGCGGTGCGAAATGACGGAGGTCCAGCCGGCGCGCTTGGCGGTCTCGATGGCGTCGAAGGTCTCCGACAGGGTGCCGATCTGGTTGACCTTGATGAGGATGGAGTTGGCCACGTTCTTGGCGATGCCTTCGCGCAGGATCCTGGCGTTGGTGACGAAGAGATCGTCGCCCACCAGTTGCACCTTCTTGCCCAGCTTGGCGTTCTGCAGGGCCCAGCCGTCCCAGTCGTTTTCGGCGCAGCCGTCCTCGATGCTGACGATGGGGTACTTGTCCACCCAGGCGCCGAGATAGTCGACGAACTCGGCGGAGGTGAGCTTCAGGCCCTCGGACTCCAGCACGTAGCGGCCGTCCTTGTAGAACTCGCTGGAGGCGCAGTCCAGACCGATGAGCACGTCGCCGCCCGGCGTGTAACCGGCGGCGGCGATGGCGTCCATGATGAACTTCAGGGCTTCCTCGTTGGACTTGAAGTTGGGCGCGAAACCGCCCTCGTCGCCGACGGTGGTGGGATGGCCGGACTTGTCGAGCAGCTTCTTCAGGCTGTGGAACACCTCGGCGCCCATGCGCAGAGCCTCGCGGAAAGACTTGGCGCCGGCCGGGATGATCATGAATTCCTGCATGTCGACGCTGTTGTTGGCATGCGCGCCGCCGTTGACGATGTTCATCATCGGCACCGGCAGGTGCATCGGGCCGGCACCGCCCAGGTAGCGATAAAGAGGCAGGCGGACGTCCTCGGCGGCGGCGCGGGCGGCGGCCAGGGAGACCGCCAGGATGGCGTTGGCGCCGAGGCGGGATTTGTTCTCGCTGCCGTCCAGATCGATCATGGTCTGGTCGAGCAGATGCTGTTCCTCGACGTCCAGGCCGAGGATGGCCTCGGCGATCTCGGTGTTCACGTTCTCCACGGCGGTGAGCACGCCCTTGCCCAGGTAGCGGGTCTTGTCGCCCCCAGTGTTCCCATCTCGCAGTTCGATGGCCTCGCGGCTGCCGGTGGAGGCGCCGGAGGGCACGGCGGCGCGGCCCAGCACGCCGGATTCGAGAAGCACGTCGGCTTCGACGGTGGGGTTGCCGCGGGAATCCAGGATTTCGCGGGCGATGACATCAACGATAGCGCTCAATTTCTTTCCTTTTCCGGTTTCGCGGGCGGCTGTTGGCCGTCCTTTTACAGTCGGGCTTCGATAAAGCCCTTTTGCTTCACCAGGGCATCGATTTCCTTGAGTGTGAAGAGCAATTCCTTCATCCGGTGCAGCGGCCAGGCGTTGGGACCGTCGGACAGGGCCTTGGCCGGGTCCGGATGGGTTTCGGCGAACAGGCCGGCCACGCCCACCGCCACCGCCGCCCGCGCCAGCACCGGCACGAACTCGCGCTGGCCGCCGGAGCTGGCGCCCCGCCCGCCCGGCTGCTGCACGGAGTGGGTGGCGTCGAACACCACCGGGCAACCGGTCTCACGCATGATGGCCAGGCCGCGCATGTCGGAGACCAGGGTGTTGTAGCCGAAGGACACGCCGCGCTCGCAGACCATGATGGTATCCGCGCCGCCGTTGGCGGCCTTCGCCTTGTCCACCACGTTCTTCATGTCGCCGGGGGCGAGAAACTGGCCCTTCTTGATGTTCACCGGCTTGCCGCAGGCGGCGACGGCCTCGATGAAATCGGTCTGCCGGCAGAGGAAGGCGGGGGTTTGCAGCACGTCCACCACCGCCGCCACGGCAGCGATCTCGGCCTCGGTATGCACGTCGGTGAGGACCGGCACGCCGATCCGTCTCTTCACCTCGGCCAGAATGCGCAGGCCCTCCTCCAGCCCCAGGCCGCGAAAGGACTTGCCGGAAGAGCGGTTGGCCTTGTCGAACGAGGACTTGTAGATGAAGGGCATGCCCACCTCGGCGGTGATCGCCTTTAGCGCGCCGGCGGTATCCAGGGCCATCTGCTCGGACTCGATGACGCAGGGACCGGCGATCAGGAACAGGGGGTGATCCAGACCGACTTCAAATCCGCACAATTTCATGCCGGCTTCCTTTTCTGCTTGGCCAGGGCCGCCTCGACGAAAGCCTTGAACAGCGGATGGCCGTCGCGCGGGTTGGAGGTGAATTCCGGATGGAACTGGCAGCCGACGAACCAGGGGTGGACGTCGCGGGGCAGTTCCACCATCTCGCACAGGTCGGTGCCCGGCGCCCGCCCGGACACCTTCAGGCCGGCGGCTTCCAGCCTGGCGAGCAGACCGTTGTTGACCTCGTAGCGGTGGCGGTGGCGTTCGACGATTTCCGGCTTGCCGTAGATGGCTTGCGCCAGGCTGCCCTCGCCCAGTTTGCAGACCTGACCGCCCAGACGCATGCTGCCGCCGAGGTCGGAATTGGCGTCGCGGTGCTCGATGCGGCCGTCCTTGTCCTGCCATTCGGTGATCAGGCCGATCACCGGATAGGGGGTTTCCGGCTCGAATTCCGTGGAATGCGCGCCTGGCATGGCGGCCACGTCGCGCGCGAACTCCACCACCGCGAGCTGCATGCCCAGGCAGATGCCCAGGTAGGGAACGCCGTGCTCGCGCGCGTAGCGGATGGCGCAAATCTTGCCCTCGGTGCCGCGCTTGCCGAAGCCGCCGGGCACCAGGATGGCGTCCATGCGGGCGAGCGCCGCGCAACCTTCCTGTTCGAGGGTCTCGGAATCGACGTAATGGATGTGGACGCGGCTGCGGGTGTGGATGCCGGCGTGCGTCAGCGCCTCGGACAGGGACTTGTAGGACTCGGTCAGATCGACGTACTTGCCGACGAAGGCGATGTCCACCTCATGCAGCGGATGCTCCAGGGCGTCGACCAGCCCCTTCCACACCGACAGGTCGGCCGCGCGGGCGAGCAGGCCCAGCTTGTGGCAGACGATCTCGTCGAGCATCTGGTCGTGCAGCAGGCCGGGAATCTTGTAGATCGAATCCGCGTCCAGGGCCTCGATCACCGCCTCCGGCATGACGTTGCAGAACAGCGCGATCTTGCGCCGCTCCTCCGGCGGGATGTGGCGGTCGGCGCGGCACAGCAGCACGTCGGGCTGGATGCCGATCTCGCGCAGCTCCTTCACCGAGTGCTGCGTCGGCTTGGTCTTCAGTTCGCCGGCGGTGGGGATGTAGGGCAGCAGGGTGAGGTGGATGTAGCAGCAGCCCTGCTTGCCTTCCTCGATGCCCATCTGGCGGATGGCTTCCAGGAAAGGCAGGGATTCGATGTCGCCGACCGTGCCGCCGATCTCGATGATGGCCACGTCGGCGCCCTCGGCGCCGCGCTTGATGTAGGCCTTGATCTCGTCGGTGATGTGCGGGATGACCTGCACGGTCCGGCCCAGGTATTCGCCGCGGCGCTCCTTCTTGATCACCGACTCGTAGATCTGGCCGGTGGTGAAGTTGTTGCGCTTGCCCATCTTGGCGCGCGTGAAGCGCTCGTAGTGGCCCAGATCCAGGTCGGTCTCGGCGCCGTCCTCGGTGACGAACACCTCGCCGTGCTGGAACGGGCTCATGGTGCCCGGATCGACGTTGATGTAGGGGTCGAGCTTGAGGTGGGTGACCTTGAGGCCGCGCGATTCGAGAATCGCCCCCAGAGACGCGGCGGCGATGCCCTTGCCCAGGGAGGACACGACGCCACCGGTGACGAAGATGAAGCGAGGCATAAATTTTGCGAATGCAGGGATGGCGAATGATACCGGAATGCCCCCCGCCCCTCAAAGGACGCCCCGGCAGGGCGCCAGTGCCTGTTTCAGCGGGGATCGCCCGCCGCGCCGGTGATGCCCAGGCGCACGGGAAAGCGCACGTAAAACAGAAACGGATGCAGACCGGGTTCATCTCACCCCCGCATGTGCTGGTAGCTCCACACCCCCAGGGCGGTGAGGGCGAGGGAGCCGAACAGGTGGGCCGAGGCCGCCGCCAGCGCCCAGGCCAGCTGGCCCCGGCTGAGCAACGTGAACAACTCGGCGGAGAAGGTGGAGAAGGTGGTGAGCCCGCCGAGGAAGCCGGTAATGGCGAACAGCCGCCATTCCGGCGGCAGGCCGGGATGCTGGGCGAAGTAGGCGATGGCCAGGCCGACCAGGTAGCCGCCGAGCAGGTTGGCGGCGAGGGTGCCGAAGGGCAGCGCCGGCGACAGGGCGTTGAGCCACAGCCCCAGGCCCCAGCGCAGCCAGGCGCCGAGGGCGGCGCCCAGGCCGACGGCGATGAACGCGTTCATCGCGGTGAGGCGTGAGGCGTGAGGGGTGAGGCGTACACCCCACCCCCAGCCACTGCGGTGCCGTTACCCCTCACGCCTCACCCCTCACGCCTCACCCCTCACGCCTCACAGCCAGACCATCAACCCCGTCTCGAAGGGATGCGTGAGCATGTCGTGGTAGGGATAGACGCGCACGCGATAGAGCAGCTTGCCGCACATCTCGGGGGTCAGTTCCAGGCTGAACAGGGACTCCTTGCCCGCCGAGCCGTCCGGCGCCATCGGCAGGGCCTGCAGGTCGCGGTCCTGGCCCTGCTTGGAGGCGCGCCCGACCAGGATCTCGACGCGCACGTCCTCCGGCGCCAGGCCGTTGAGGTGGGCGGCCACGCGCAGATGCATGCTTTCGCCGAAGCCGAGGCGCTTGACCGGCTCGTCGACGCGGCGCAGGGAGACGCCGCCCCAGGCGTGGCTGACCTTGGCCTTCCAGGCGGCGACGCTCTGGCCGGCGGCGAAACCGTTCTCGGAATAGCGCCGCCACTGGCGCGAAGCGGGGCCGTAGAACTTGTTGACGTACTGGGTGACCATGCGCGTGGCGTTGAAGCGCGGCAGCAGGGTGGTGATGGAGCGCTTGGCCATGCGCACCCATTCCGTGGAAAAGCCCAGCTCGTGCCGCCGGTAGTACATGGGGATGACCTGGTCCTGCAGGATTTCGTAAAGGTCGCGGCTGTCGTCGCGGTTGCGGCGGGCGTCGTCGAAGTATTCCGGCGCCGGCTTGATGGCCCAGCCGTTGCTGCCGTCGTAGCCCTCGTCCCACCAGCCGTCGGTGACCGACAGGTTGAGCACGCCGTTCATGGCCGCCTTCATGCCCGAGGTGCCGGAGGCCTCCAGGGGATAGATGGGGTTGTTCAGCCAGACGTCGCAGCCGGAAACCAGGCGGCGCGCGAGTCCCAGGTCGTAGCCCTCGACCATCAGCAGCTTGCCCTCGAACTCGGGCCAGCGCGAGATCTCGTGGATGCGGCGGATCAGTTCCTGGCCGGGGGTATCGGCCGGGTGGGCCTTGCCGGCGAAGATGAACAGCACCGGCCGCTCGGCGTCGGAGAGGATGGCGCGCAGCCAGTCCATGTTCTCGAACATCAGGGTGGCGCGCTTGTAGGTGGCGAAGCGGCGCGCGAAGCCGATGGTGAGCACGTTGGGGTCGAGCGGATTGGCGTGCTTGAGCATGCGCTCGAGGTGCGCCTCGGAGCCGTGGTTGCGGGCGTGCTGCTGGGTGACGCGGTGATGCACGGAATGCAGCATCTGCGCTTTCAGGGCCTGATGCACCGACCAGAAGTGGTGGTCGGGGATGCTCTCGATCTTTTCCCAGAACTTGAGGTCGGTCAGGCGCCGGCGCCATTCGTAGCCCAGCTTGTTGTCGAACAGCTCCTGCCATTCCTGGGCCAGGAAGGAGGCGACGTGGACGCCGTTGGTGATGTAGTCCATGGGCGATTCATCGGGGCGCACCTGCGGCCACATGTCCGCCAGGATGCGCGAGGAGACGCCGCCGTGCACGCGCGACACGCCGTTGTGGTGACGCGAGCCGTGCAGGGCCAGCTTGGTCATGTTGAAGTCCTGGCCGTGGCCGGCGCCGCCCAGCTTCATGAACTCCTCGCGCGAGACGCCGAATTCATTGCAGCACTGGCTGAAGTAGTCCCAGATCATGTCCTCGGCGAAGTGGTCGTGGCCGGCCGGCACCGGCGTGTGCGTGGTGAACACGGTGTTGGCCGCCACCACCTCGAGCGCGGCCTGGAAAGAAAGTCCCTTCGACACCCTGCGGCGGATGCGCTCCAGCACCAGGAAGGCGGCGTGGCCCTCGTTGATGTGGTAGGCCGTGGGCTTGACGCCGAGCTGTTCGAGGGCGCGGATGCCGCCGACGCCGAGAATGATTTCCTGCTGGATGCGGGTGTGCTTGTCGCCGCCGTAGAGCTGGTGGGTGATGTAGCGGTCCTCGGCGCGGTTGCCGGGCAGGTCGGTGTCGAGCAGGCACAAACGCACGTGGCCGATGCGCGCCTCCCACACCTTGACCTCCACCTTGCGGCCGGGCAGCTCGATGTGGATGTGGATTTCGCGGCCCTCCTCGGTGAGGGCGGGACGCACGGGCAGGTCGTCGAACTCGGAATCGGTGTAGGTGGCGATCTGGTTGCCGTCGTTGTCGATGCGCTGCGAGAAGTAGCCCTGGCGGTAGAGCAGACCCACGGCGATGAAGGGCAAACGCAGGTCGGAGGCGGCCTTGCAGTGGTCGCCGGCGAGGATGCCGAGGCCGCCGGAGTAAATGGGAAAGCTCTCGTGGAAGCCGAATTCGGCGCAGAAATAGGCGATCAGGTCGCCCGGCTTGAGCTCCAGCGGCGTGTCGCGGCGCAGCGGCTCGCTCATGTAGGTGTCGAAGGCCGACAACACCCGGTTGTAGTTGCCGAGGAAGATGTGGTCCTCGGCCGCGTCGGTCAGCCGCTCCTCGTCCACCCGCTTGAGAAAGGCCTTGGGGTTGTGATTGACGGCGTCCCACAGGCCGGGGTGCAGGCGCGCGAACAGGGTGCGGGTGGGCCGGTCCCAGGCATACCAGAGGTTGTCGGCCAGCTCGGACAGACGCGACAGGCGGCGGGGGATGCGCGGATTGACTTCGACGATGAACGGGGTGCCGGGCTTCATTGTTGGTTCTCCTTGGCGAGTAGCGGGTCGCTCGTAGCCGGTAGCTGGATTTTTCCGCGCCTTCGGCGCGCTGATCAAAAGCTGCAAGCTACCCGCTGACTCTGATGAAGTTCTCGCGGTAGTAACGGAGCTCGGCGATGGATTCTTGAATGTCGGCCAGGGCGGTGTGGCTGTTGGCCTTCTTGAAGCCTTCCTTGAGCTCCGGGCGCCAGCGCGCGGCCAGCTCCTTGAGGGTGGAAACATCCAGGTTGCGGTAGTGGAAATACGCCTCCAGCTTCGGCATGTGGCGCGCCATGAAGCGGCGGTCCTGGCAGATGGAGTTGCCGCACATCGGCGATTGCCGTTCGCCCACGTGGCGTTTCATGAAGGCGAGCACGCGCTGCTCGACCTCGGCCTCGGTCAGGGTCGAGGCCTTGACCTTGTCGATGAGGCCGGACTTGCCGTGAGTGCTCTTGTTCCAGTTGTCCATGGCGTCGAGCACGGCGTCGTCCTGATGCACCACCAGCACCGGCCCCTCCTCGACCACGTCCAGATTCTTGTCGGTGACCACCAGGGCGATTTCCAGCACCCGGTCGCGGTCCGGATCAAGTCCGGACATTTCCATGTCGATCCAGACCAGATGGGTCTCGTTTTGCGCCATTGCCGCCTCTTGCCGGGTACGGGGAACAGGGCGGGCATTGTGGCATAATCGCCCGAACTCCCGCACATCGACGCTAACGGACATGACTTTGTAACACACCCCGAAGCATGAAAGTCATGCCCGTTTCCCTCACCCCCAGCCCCTCTCCCGCCTGCGGGAGAGGGGAGCTTCAAGAGTCGCTGACGCGACTTTCACGTTAATGCCTTCATTCCAAAGCATTTTTCTTGCCGCCGTGATCCTTTCCAGCGGCCTGCGCCTGTGGCTGCTGCTGCGCCAGATGCGCCATGTCTGGCGGCATCGCGACACGCCCCCGGATGCCTTCCTGGGCATCATCACGATCGAGGAACACCGCAAGGCGGCCGCCTACACCCTGGCCAAGGCACGGCTTGGCCTGCTGCACCTGGCCCTGGAAACCGGCCTGCTGCTGGTCTTCACCCTCGGCGGCGGCCTGCAATGGCTGCACGACCTGCTCGCCGCCCGCCTGTCCTCGCCCCTGCTGGCGGGCACGGCGCTGCTGTTGGGGCTGGGCCTGATCAGCGCCGCCGCCGAACTGCCGCTGTCGGCCCTCGCCCAGTTCCGCGTCGAGGCCCGCTTCGGCTTCAACCGGCAGACCCCGGCCGGCTTCGTCGCCGACCTGGCGAAGCAGACCCTGCTCGGCCTGCTCATCGGCGGCCCGCTGCTGCTGCTGGTGCTGTGGCTGATGGGCGTGATGGGCGAGAGCTGGTGGCTGTGGGTGTGGGGCGTCTGGATGGCCTTCAACCTGCTCATCCTGGCCGTCTATCCGACCTTCATCGCGCCGTTGTTCAACAAGTTCACGCCGCTCGAGGACCAGGGCCTGCGCGAGCGCATCGAGCAACTGCTGGCGCGCGCCGGCTTCCGCGCCAACGGCATCTTCGTCATGGACGGCTCGCGCCGCTCCAGCCACGGCAACGCCTACTTCACCGGCCTCGGCCGCAACAAGCGCATCGTCTTCTTCGACACCTTGCTCGCGCGCCTCGAACCGGCGCAGATCGAGGCCGTGCTGGCGCACGAACTGGGGCATTTCAAGCACCGCCACATCGTCAAGCGCATCGCCTTCCTGTTCGTGCTTTCGCTGGTCCTGCTGGCCCTGCTGGCCTGGGTGAAGGAAGCCGGCTGGTTCTATGCCGGCCTGGGCGTGGCCAGCCAGACCGACGCCACCGCCCTGGCCCTGTTCTTCCTGGTGCTGCCGGTCTTCCTGTTTCCCGCCACGCCCGTGATGAGCCTGTATTCGCGCCGCCACGAGTTCCAGGCCGACGCCTTCGCCGCCCGCCAGACCGATCCCGCGCATCTGGTCACGGCGCTGGTGCGGCTGTACCGCGACAACGCCGCGACGCTGACGCCCGACCCCTTGTATTCGCTGTTCTACGACAGCCACCCGAAAGCCGTGGAGCGTATTGAAAAGCTTGAGCGTTTCAGTCGACAATCAATCACTCCCCAACCCGCATGAGGTGACCGCCATGCAACGCCTGCTCCCCCTGACCCTGATGTGCCTCTCCGCCCACGTCCTCGCCGGCCCCTTCGACAAGGGCGACGCCAAGCAGGGCAAGACCGCGCACCAGAAACTCTGCGCCGACTGCCACGTCGCCAAGTTCGGCGGCGACGGCAGCAGGATCTACACCCGCGCCGAGCGCCGCGTGAAGAACGCCTCCGCCCTCGCCCAGCAGATCACCACCTGCAACGCCATGCTCGGCGCCAACCTGTTCCCCGAGGACGAACTGCATCTTGCCGCCTACCTGAACGGCCAGTACTACAAGTTCAAGTGACCCCCCGGGAAGCGCGGAATCCCCCCGTTTCCCCTTTCCCCGTTTCCCGTTTCCCGTTTCCCGTTTCCCGTTTCCCGTTTCCCGTTTCCCGCC
>JBBIPL010000078.1:0-10260 GCA_037442845.1 Hydrogenophilales bacterium
CTGGGGGATTTTGAAGTGGCCATCACTGGGGGATTTTGACTGGCCGCCGGGGAGCTGGGCATCGACACCACCCAGCAGTTCCAGCAATCGCTGCGGGAACGCGCCAAGGAGGCCAAACCCATCACCTCCCTGCGCGAACTCTATGACCAATGGGTGGAGACGAGCGAAGCGGCCTACGCCGATTTCGTCATGACCGAGGAGTACCAGACCCTCTACGGACGCCTGGTGAATACCCTGCTGGCGGTCAAGCAGCAGATGGCGCGCATGGTCGACCAGAACCTGGAAGCCATGCACATGCCTACCCACGCGGAGATCGGCACCCTGCAATGCCGGCAGCAGGAACTGCGCCGGGACAACCTGAAACTTCACAAGGAAATCAAGGGATTGCAGTCGCAACTTGAAGCTTTGCGTAAGACATTGCCGCAAGGCGGGGCGGACGCAGAAGCCGAAGATGAGCCCAAGCCGAAGCGCGCCGCCGCCGCCAAGCCCGCCGCCAGCAAGCGCGCTCCCGCCGCCAAATCCAAGTAGTCCAGGAGATCCCCATGCTGCCCTTCGACATGCGCCCCGACGCCGTCATGCAGGAACTCATGGCCTACGGCCAGAAGCTTTCGCACGGCATGAAGAACCTGATGGAAATCGGCGAGCCGGTGCGCCTGAAGGCCGTCACCATGCCGGTGCTCAACGTCTTCGCCGAGCAGGACCACCTGGTGCCGCCCGACGCTTCCCGCGCCATGCGCGGCAAGTTGGGCACCAAGGACTACACGGAACTCTACTTCCCCGGCGGCCACATCGGCATCTACGTCAGCGGCCAGGCGCAGAAAACCGTGCCGCCCGCCATCGGCAAGTGGCTGGACGAACGCGACTGAGCCGACCCTGGCGCGATCTTGCGCGTTGCCTCGGCGGCCCGACCGGATAACCCGGCCGGGCCGTTTAGTTTCTGGCAGCCGGGCGGGCAACACCTATCCTGAAGTCATGAAACTCAGCTTTCACGGCGCCGCCCGCCAAGTCACCGGTTCCTGCTTCCTGGTTGAATCCGGGACGCTGCGCTTCATCGTCGATTGCGGCATGTTCCAGGGCGGCCGCGCGGCGGATGCGCGCAACCGCCGCTTTCCCGCCGGCTTCGAGCCCGAGGACATCGACTTCGTCCTCCTTACCCACGCCCACATCGACCATTCCGGCCTGCTGCCGCGCCTGTGCGCGCTGGGCTATCGCGGGCCCATCCATTGCACGCGGGCCACCGCCGACCTGCTCGGCGTGCTGCTGCCGGATTCCGCCTTCATCCAGGAGAAAGAGGCGGAGTGGGCCAACTACGCCCACCGCAAGAGCCGCCAGCGGCACAAGTCCGAACTGGCGCCGCTGTACACCGTGACGCAGGCGCGGGAGGCGCTGAAGCGGCTGAAGAAGGCGGGCTATGACCAGGAAATCCGGCCGCATGCGCGCGTGCGCGTGAAATTCCGCGATGCCGGACACATTCTCGGCTCGGCCATCCTGGAGGTGTGGGTGGAAGAGGGCGGCCGCGTCAGCAAGCTGGTGTTCTCCGGCGACCTGGGCATGCCGGGCCGGCCGCTGCTCAATGATCCGACTCCCATCGAGGAGGCCGACGTGCTGCTGGTGGAGTCCACCTACGGCAACCGGCTGCACAAAAGCCTGCGGGAAACCGAGGACGAGCTGGCGCTGGCGGTGAACGACACGCTGACGCGCAAGGGCGGCAACGTCGTCATCCCGGCCTTCGCCGTGGGCCGCACGCAGGAGCTGTTGTACCTGCTCATGGACCTGGTGCGGCGCGACCGGCTGCCGCACAACCTGGCCATCTTCGTGGATTCGCCGATGGCCGGCAGCGCGACGGAAATCACCTTGCGCCACGGCGAGGTGCTGGACGCGGAAACCCGCGAGCTGCTGGCCTGGTTCCGCTCCAGCCCGCAGGCGCCCTACCTGCGGGTGACGGAGGACGCCGAGGACTCCATGGCCCTCAACAAGATCCGCCAGGGCGCCATCATCATCTCCGCCTCGGGCATGTGCGACGCGGGGCGCATCAAGCATCACCTCAAGTTCAACCTGCCGCGCCCGGAATGCACGGTGATCATCGCCGGCTTCCAGGCCGAGGGCACGCTCGGCCGCCGCCTGGTGGACGGGGCGAAGACGGTGCGCATCTTCCGCGAGACGGTGCCGGTGCGCGCCGACCTCTACACTCTCGGCGGCCTTTCCGCCCACGCCGACCGCGACGCCCTGGTGAACTGGCTGTCCGCCTGCAGGCGGCCTCCGGGCCGGACTTTCGTGGTGCACGGCGAGGAAGAGACCGCGCTGGGCTTCGCCGCGCTGATTCGGGAAGGCATGGGGTGGCGGGTGGAGGCGCCGGAGATGGGAGCCGAGTACCTGCTGGATTGAGCGGGCGGTCTTGTTACCGCGTCCCGGCCAGTCCGAAATCCTTCGCCAGATCCCGCGCCGGATAATGGAAGCGCACCGGCCCGTCTTCCTCGCCGTGCACGAACTGGTGCACGAAGGGATGGCCGGAGCGGCGGATTTCCTCGACCGGACCCTCCGCCACCACCACGCCGTTGTCGATGAAGAAGGCGTAGTCGATGATCTTCAGGGCCTCGGCGACGTCGTAGGTGACGACGATGGAGGTGAGGCCGAGGGCGTCGTTGAGGCGGCGGATGATGTTGGCGATGACGTCCAGGGAAATCGGGTCCAGCCCGGCGAAGGGCTCGTCGTACATGATCAGCATCGGGTCCAGGGCGGTGGCGCGCGCCAGCGCCACGCGCCGCGACATGCCGCCGGAGAGTTCATCCACCATCAGGTCGCGCGCGCCGCGCAGGCCGACGGCGTGCAGCTTCATGAGCACCAGGTCGCGGATCATGGCTTCCGGCAGGTCGGTGTGTTCGCGCAGGGGGTAGGCGACGTTGTCGAACACCGTGAGATCGGTGAACAGGCCGCCGGCCTGGAACATCATGCCCATGCGCCGGCGCAGCCGGTAGAGGGCGTCGTCGCCGAGCTCGTGCACCACCTCGCCGGCGACCTTGACGCGGCCGCCGGCGGGCACCGCCTGGCCGCCGATCAGGCGCAGCAGGGTGGTTTTGCCGCAGCCGCTGGAACCCAGCAGGCCGACCACGCCGCCGCGGGGTATGCTCAGGCTGAGCCCCTTGAGCAATTCGAGCTCGCCATGGGCGAAACGCAGATCCTGGATATCGACCAAGGGTTCGGTGGACAAGACGGGCTCCCTGGGTAGGTGAACGGCGGGTTGCAGGTCACGCATGATGGCCCCGGGGGCGGAGTCGGACAAGTCCGGCCACGGCCGCATGGCCGCTGTCGCCCGGTCCGCGCGGAAAAATTCTCGGCGGACTATTGAAAACGGCCGGCTCACCCCCAAAACCAAGCCGGTTTTATGGAGGGATCGCCCGTGTCAGAGCAAGCATTGCCGCAACAGAACGTCGCCGAGGAAGAAACACCCGCTGGCGGCGAAGTGGAAAAAGACCGCACCCCCAGCCTGGAGGAGATGCTGCGCCAGGCCGAGCTGAACGCCCAGGAGCATTACGACGCCTGGCTGCGGGCCAAGGCCGAAACCGAGAACGTGCGCCGTCGCGCCGTGGAGGATGTGGAGAAGGCGCGCAAGTTCGCGGTGGACAAGTTCGCCGTTGAACTGCTGGCGGTGAAGGACAGCCTGGAAGCGGCGTTGGCCACCAGCGACAAGGCCAGCCTGGAAAGCCTGCGCAGTGGCGTCGAGCTGACCCTGAAGCAGCTCGTCAGCGTGTTCGAGAAGAACGCGATCCAGGAGGTCAATCCCCTGGGCCGGAAATTCGATCCGAATTGCCACCAGGCCATCGGCATGGTGGACGCCGAGGGCGAGGCCAATACCGTCGCCAGCGTGCTGCAGAAGGGCTACCTGCTGAACGAGCGGGTGTTGCGGCCAGCACTGGTGATGGTGGTGAAACCGAAATAAGCATCACCCCGGCGCGGGCCGGCATGACGGACTGGGGCTTGAAACCGGACCCAACAATCCCATATCGCAAACAAGCCAATCTTTACTGAGGAAGAAGACAAATGGGCAAAATCATCGGCATCGACCTGGGCACCACCAACTCCTGCGTCGCCATCATGGAAGGCGGCAAGACCAAGGTCATCGAAAACTCCGAGGGCGCGCGCACCACGCCGTCCATCGTCGCCTACGCGGAGGACGGCGAAATCCTCTGCGGCGCGCCGGCCAAGCGCCAGGCCGTCACCAACCCGAAGAACACGCTCTACGCCATCAAGCGCCTGATCGGCCGCCGCTACGAGGAGAAGGAGGTGCAAAAGGACATCGACCTGATGCCTTTCAAGATTCTCAAGGCCGACAACGGCGACGCCTGGGTGGAAGTGCGCGGCGAGAAGAAGGCGCCGCCGCAGATTTCCGCCGAAGTGCTGCGCAAGATGAAGAAGACCGCCGAGGACTACCTGGGCGAGGAAGTCACCGAGGCGGTCATCACCGTGCCTGCCTACTTCAATGATTCCCAGCGCCAGGCCACCAAGGATGCCGGCCGCATCGCCGGCCTGGAGGTGAAGCGCATCATCAACGAGCCCACCGCCGCGGCCCTGGCCTTCGGCATGGACAAGCAGGAAGGCGACCGCAAGATCGCCGTGTATGACCTCGGCGGCGGCACCTTCGACATCTCCATCATCGAGATCGCCGAGATCGAGGGCGAGCACCAGTTCGAGGTGCTGTCCACCAACGGCGACACCTTCCTCGGCGGCGAGGACTTCGACCAGCGCATCATCGATTACATCGTCACCGAGTTCAAGAAGGAACAGGGCGTCGACCTGAAGAACGACGTGCTCGCGCTGCAGCGCCTCAAGGAAGCGGCCGAGAAGGCCAAGATCGAGCTGTCCTCCAACCAGCAGACCGAGATCAACCTGCCCTACATCACGGCGGACGCCTCCGGCCCGAAGCACCTGGCGATGAAGATCACCCGCGCCAAGTTCGAGGCGCTGGTCGAAGACCTGATCGAGCGCTGCGCCGAACCCTGCCGCATCGCCATCAAGGATGCCGGCGTCAAGATCGCCGACATTTCGGACGTCATCCTCGTCGGCGGCATGACGCGCATGCCCAAGGTGCAGGAGAAGGTCAAGGAAGTGTTCGGCAAGGAGCCGCGCAAGGACGTGAACCCCGACGAAGCCGTCGCGGTCGGCGCCGCGATCCAGGGCGGCGTGCTGCAGGGCGAAGTGAAGGACGTGCTGCTGCTCGACGTCACCCCGCTGTCGCTCGGCATCGAGACGCTCGGCGGCGTGATGACCAAACTGATCCAGAAGAACACGACGATTCCGACCAAGACCAGCCAGGTGTTCTCGACCGCCGACGACAACCAGTCGGCCGTGACCATCCACGTGCTGCAGGGCGAACGCGAGATGGCCGCGGGCAACAAGAGCCTCGGCCAGTTCAACCTCACCGACATCCCGCCGGCGCCGCGCGGCATGCCGCAGATCGAGGTCACCTTCGACATCGACGCCAACGGCATCCTGCACGTCTCCGCCAAGGACAAGGGCACCGGCAAGGAAGCCAAGATCACCATCAAGGCCAACTCGGGTTTGAGCGAGGACGAGATCAAGAAGATGGTGCGTGACGCCGAGGCCAACGCCGCCGAGGACCACAAGGCCTTCGAGCTCGCCACCGCGCGCAACCAGGCCGACAGCATGGTCCACTCGGTGAAGAAGGCGCTGAAGGACTACGGCGACAAGGTGAGCGAAGACGAGAAGAAGAAGATCGAAGCCGCCATCGAAGCCGCCGAGGCCGCCATCAAGGCTGGCGACAAGGCCGACATCGAAGCCAAGACCCAGGCCCTGGCCGAGACATCCCACAAGCTGGCCGAGCAGATGTACGCCAAGGAGCAGCAGGCCGCGGCCGGCGGGGCTTCCGGCCCGGCGGGCGGCGGCAAGAAGGAGGACGACGTGGTCGATGCCGAGTTTGAAGAAGTCAAGGACAAGTAAGGCGGGAAACGGGAAAAGAGAAACGGGAAACGCGTGGAGCGTAACCACCGCAGCCTCATGGCGTGGCAAGAGGCCATTGCCCTGGTGGATCTGCTCTACGAAGCAACCGCCTCTTTTCCGGTTGATGAACGTTTTGGCTTGATGAGCCAGATCAGAAGGGCGTCGGTATCTGTGCCGGCTAATATTGCGGAAGGTTTTGCCCGCAACGGCACCAAGGAGTTGCTGCACTTCCTGAGTATTTCCAGCGGATCACTCTCTGAACTGGATACCCTCATCGAGATCAGCAATAGACGTGGCCTATTGGCGGATGTCACGCCATTTCAGGAACAAATTGATCGTGTCAGTGCGTTGGTTCTTGCTCTGTCGGCATCGTTGCGCAAGCGGCTTTAGCGTTTCCCGTTTCCCGTTTCCCTTTTCCCGATCATGAGCAAACGCGACTACTACGAAGTCCTCGGCGTCTCCAAGACCGCCTCCGACGACGAAATCAAAAAGGCCTTCAAGAAGCTCGCCATGAAGTATCACCCGGACCGCAACCAGGGTGACAAGGCGTCGGAGGAGAAATTCAAGGAGGCCAAGGAGGCCTACGACGTCCTCTCCGACAGCAACAAGCGCGCCGCCTACGACCAGTATGGCCACGCCGGCATCGATCCCTCCATGGCCGGTGGCGCCGGCGCGGGCGGTTTCCGCGATTTCGCCGACGCCTTCTCCGACATCTTCGGCGATGTCTTCGGCGGAGGAGGGCGGGGCGGCCGCTCGCACGTCTACCGCGGCGCCGACCTGCGCTACAACCTGGAAATCTCCCTGGAGGAGGCGGCGCGCGGCACCGAGACCAAGATCCGCGTGCCGGTCCTCAGCGAGTGCGAACACTGCCACGGCAGCGGCGCCAAACCCGGCACCGGGCCGGTGACTTGCCCAACCTGCGGCGGCCACGGCCAGGTGCGCATGCAGCAGGGTTTCTTCTCCATCCAGCAGACCTGCCCGCGCTGCCACGGCAGCGGCCGCGTCATCGCCGACCCGTGCACGCATTGTCGCGGCGAGGGCCGCGTCAAGAAGCACAAGACCCTGTCGGTGCGCATTCCCTCCGGCGTCGACGACGGCGATCGCATCCGCCTGTCGGGCGAGGGCGAGGCCGGCATCAACGGCGGTCCGCCCGGCGACCTCTACGTGCAGATCCACCTCAAGGCGCACGCCGTCTTCCAGCGCGACCACGACGATTTGCATTGCGAACTGCCCGTCTCCTTCGCCACCGCCGCCCTCGGCGGCGAAATCAGCATTCCCACCCTGGACGGCCACGCGGTCATCAAGATCCCCGCCGAGACGCAAAGCGGCAAGGTCTTCCGCCTGCGCGGCAAGGGCATCAAGGGCGTGCGCAGCCAGCACCCCGGCGACCTGCACGCCCACGTGGTGGTGGAAACCCCGGTCAACCTCACCGAGCGCCAGAAGGAACTGCTGCGCGAATTCGAAACCTGCTGCACCGAACACCACGGCAAACACAACCCCCGCGCCAAGGGCTTCATGGACAAGGTGAAGGAGTTCTTCGGGTAGTAACGAAGAACTCCTTCAACTTGGTGTGAGGCTCATATCGGCGCAGCCGATGTGAAGCGCGCAGCGCGTGCCGAAACCACAAACCCCGGGAATTCTTCGGACAGTAGCAAGTAGCAAGTAGGGCGGATTGGCCAAAGGCGTAATCCGCCGCATGCTGGTTGCTTCCACCTGTATAACAACCCTTTCCTATTTCAATCGCATGAATCCGATACGCCTCACTTCTTTTCTGCCCTGGTCCGCCTTGGTCTCGCTCATGGCGGCGCTGTTTCTCAGCGGCTGCGGCAAGCCGCCCTATCAGGACGTGGATGCCGCGCAACTGCGCGAGCTCATCGCCCAGGGCGTGCCGATCTACGACATCCGCCGCCCCGAGGAGTGGCGCCAGACCGGCGTCGTCGCGGGCAGTCGCCTGCTGACCTGGGTGGATGGCGGCGGACGGCCGCGCCCGGGTTTCCACGAGACCCTGGCGAGCGAGATTCCGCGCGACCAGCCTGTCGTGCTCATCTGCCGCACCGGCAACCGCACCGACCACCTGGCCCGCGAACTCATGGAAAAGCACGGCTACACCCGTGTGTACAACGTCACCCATGGCATAACCCGCTGGATCGCGGACGGCAACCCAGTGGTCAGGCCCTGACCACAACAGCGCAGCGCTGAGCCCGGCTCGGCGGCGCGGGGCATTGCGCCCTGAGGCGCTGATGCGGACCGGCGCCATGGCGGGGTGCCGCGATGCCGCGTAACGCCAGGTTTGGTCCGCGCCCGTCGCCCTATCCCGACTGGCTTGTTCAGGTTTTTTACAGCCTGCCTATAATGCCGCTATTGCGTTGCACCATGAATGGGTATCGCCATGCTGATCGAAGTGAAAGCCCCCGAGCTGTCCGAATCCGTGCAAAGCGGTTCTTTGCTGGAATGGCGCAAGCAGGCGGGCGACCGGGTCGCGCGTGACGAGGTGCTGACCGACCTGGAAACCGACAAGGTCATCTTGGAGGTGGCGGCGCCGGCCGCCGGGGTGCTCAAGGAGATCCGCATGCCGGCCGGCAGCGAGGTGAAGGCGGGAGACGTGCTGGCGGTCATCGACGCCGAGGCGGGCGCCGAGGTGAGCGCGCCAGTGGCGACACCGGTGCAGAAAGCCGAACCCGTCGCGCCACCTGCACCCGTGGTCAAGCCCGAGCCGCCAGCCAGCGAGGCATCCGCGCCGGCCGCCGCAGCGCCAACGCTGCCCGCGGCCAAGCCGGAAGCCGCGCCGGCGCAGGCCAAGTCCGCTGCCTGCCCGCCCTGCCCGCCCTGCGACAAGCCCTTCGAGCGGGTCGAGCGGCGGGTGGCGATGACCCGCCTGCGCCAGCGCATCGCCGAGCGCCTGAAGGAGGCGCAGAACACGGCGGCCATGCTCACCACCTTCAACGAGATCAACATGCAGCCGGTGATGGACCTGCGCGCCCGCTATCAGGACCGCTTCCAGAAGGAACACGGGGTCAAGCTGGGCTTCATGTCCTTCTTCACCAAGGCGGTGTGCCAGGCGCTGCGCGTCTTCCCGCTGGTCAACGCCAGTATCGACGGGCGCGACATCGTCCATCACGACTATTACGACATCGGCGTCGCGGTGAGCTCCGAACGCGGCCTGGTGGTGCCCATCCTGCGCGACGCCGACCGCCTGTCCTTCGCCGAGATCGAGAAGCGGATCGCCGATTTCGGCCGCCGCGCCAACAGCCTGGAACTGACCCTGGAGGAGATGGAGGGGGGCACCTTCACCATTTCCAACGGCGGCGTCTTCGGCTCCCTGCTCTCCACCCCCATCCTCAACCCGCCCCAGTCCGGCGTGCTCGGCCTGCACAAGATCCAGGACCGGCCGGTGGCGGAGAACGGCCAGGTGGTGATCCGGCCCATGATGTACGTGGCCCTGACCTACGACCACCGCATCATCGACGGCAAGGAGGCGGTCAGCTTCCTGCGTTCGGTGAAGGACGCGCTGGAGGATCCGGCGCGGCTGCTGCTGGAACTATGAACGGTGAACGGCCCGCGCCGCGTCACAGGCGCGGCGTCAGATAGCAGAGGTTGCTGGCGTCGAAGGACAGGCTCATCTGCTCGACGTTGGGCAGCACGATGTACTTCACGCCGATGAATTCCGCGCCGCTTTTCCAGAACAGCGCGAACACCGCCTTCTCGCCGTTGCTCACCACGTGGGTGTTGGAATAGACGCGGGTGGGCTGGCCATACTGGTTGTTGTAATTGTTGACCGAGATGACCAGGGCCTTGAGCGAGGGCCGCACGTCCTGCTCGAAACCCACCAGCTTGCCCTTGCAAAAGCGGAACTGGTAGCGGCGGGCGATGTTGGGATCGTTGTCGTAAGCCAGGATGACGTCGTCCGAGGGCTCGACGATGCGATCGAAATTCCAGTTCGCGAGCAGCAGTTGCTTGACCTCGTTCTGCGCCATGCCGCTCTTGAATTCCGCAACCTCGAAGGCGAGCGCGGCGGGGGCAAGGCTCAGGAGCGCGAACAGCGCGGGCACGTAGCGGCGGTACATGGCGGCGATGGGAAATCCGGGTGGAGCATCTTACGACGGAACGGCCCCCATTCAGAAGACCGGCGGCGGGCTATCCGGCCAGGCCGCGGCATCGAGCCAGACCACGGTCTCCTGCCGGCCGCCGACGCGGGCGGCGGGCAGGGGCTCGCCGCGCAGCCAGCGCGCGACGGCCGCCCGCTTGCCTGCACCGGCGACCAGGAACCAGACCCGCGCGGCGCGGCCGAGCCGGTTCGCCGACAGG
>JBBIPL010000079.1:0-10202 GCA_037442845.1 Hydrogenophilales bacterium
AGAAACGGGAAACGTTGAAACCGCATCGGCTGAAAGGACTCGCGTTTCCCGTTTCCCGTTTCCCGTTTCCCGTTTCCCGTTTCCCGCCTCAGTTATTTCCACGGCCGGTAATACGCCCCAAGTGTATTCATGCTGCCTTCGGAAACCTTGGCCAGTTCCGCCATCCAGGCGGGCAGGGCCTTGAAGGATTCCGGCGCCCGTTTCACCGAGTCGATGGCGGCGCGCCAGACCTTCGTCACCTGGGCGACGTAGGCGGGGCTGCGCTGGCGGCCTTCGATCTTGACGGCGGCGATGCCCATGCGTGCCATTTCCGGCAGCATCTCCAGGCTGTTCAGGCTGGTGGGCTCCTCCAGGGCGTAGTAGGTCTCGCCCTGCACGGAAAAGCGGCCCTTGCACAGGGTCGGGTAGCCGGCCTTCTCGTGGTCGGCGTAGCGGTCGATGAGCACGCCGTTGAGGCGGGTTTCCATGCCCTTGGCGGTCTGTTCCCAGCGCACGGCGTGGCCGGGGGAGCAGGCGCCGAAGGTGTTGGGCGAGTCGCCGCAGGCGTAGGAGGACAGCAGGCAGCGGCCTTCCACCATGACGCAGAGGCCGCCGAAGCCGAACAGCTCGATCTCCACCTCCGTGTTGTTCACCACGTTTTCCACCTGCGGCAGGGAAAGCACCCGCGGCAGCACGGCGCGCTGGATGCCGAAGCGCTCGCGGTAGAAGTTGACCGCCTCGTAGCTGGTGGCCGAGCCCTGCACCGAGAGGTGCAAACGGAGATTCGGATGGGTCTTCAGCGCGTAGCCCATGAGGCCGGGGTCGGCCAGGATGATGGCGTTCACGCCCAGCTCGGCAGCGGTATCCACCGCCTTGTGCCAGCGCGGCAGGGTGGCGGGCTGGGGATAGGTGTTGAGGGCCATGAGCACCTTGCGGCCTTTGCCCTGGGCGTAGCGGATGCCTTCCTTCAGCGATTTCTCGTCGAAGTTGAGGCCGGCGAAGTTGCGTGCGTTGGTGTTGTCTTTGAGGCCCAGGTAGACCCCGTCGGCGCCGTGCTCGACGGCGGCCTTGAGGGCGGGCAGGCTGCCGGCGGGGCAGATCAGTTCGAGCAGGGGCATGGTGTTCCGGGACGATGTCCCCCCCTTTCAAAAAGGGGGGTTAGGGGGGATTTGCAGGCGGTGGCGAGGGCGGGCCGGGCTAAATCCCCCCCAGCCTCCCTTTGCGAAAGGGGGGAGTGGGTTGGCGGGAGGATTGGGTTGGTCATGCTTGTATCGGGGCCTCGACTGCGGCCATCTCGGCGTTAATCACACCTTCTTGTCCGGAATTATGCCCAAAAAAAACCTGGCCCTGGCGGCTGCCGCGCCGTTCCAGTTCGGCGACGATGGCGTTCACCACGGGCCACTTGCCTGCGCACCAGGCGGGGGCCAGCAGCAACTGTCGCGGCGCGGTGCCGGTGACGCGGTGATAGACGATGTCCCAGGGCGTGCGCTCGATGAGATCGGCGGCGATGTCGACATAGGCTTCCTGAGAGAGGGGCGCGTATTCGCCTTGCCGCCACTCGTTGGCGAGCTGGGTGCCCTTCACCACGTGCAGGGGATGCAGCTTGAGGCCGTCGGTGCCGATGTCCAGCACGATGTCCAGGGTCTCGCGCGCATGCCAGGCCTCTTCGCCGGGCAGGCCGACGATCAGGTGGGTGCAGACGGGGAGGTCCAGGCGCCGGGCGGCGCGGCAAGTGTTCACGTATTCCTTCAGGCCGTGGCCCCGGTGGACGCGGGCGAGACTCTCGTCGAAGGCGGACTGTAGGCCCAGTTCCAGCCACACTTCCATACCCCGGTCGTGGTACTCCGCGAGCAGGTCCAGCACCGCCGGCGGCACGCAGTCCGGGCGGGTGCCCACCGACAGGCCGATCATGCCCTCCACCGCCAGGGCCTGGTCGTAGAGGGCGCGCAGCTGGGCGACGTCGGCGTAGGTGTTGGTATAGGCCTGGAAATAGGCCAGATACTTGCGTGCCCGCGTGCGGCGGTCGATGCCGCGCCGGCCGGAATCGAGCTGCTCGTCGAGGGGCGCGGGCTGGCGGCCGTTGGGGCTGAAGGACGCGTTGTTGCAGAAGGTGCAGCCGCCGATGCCCTTGGCGCCGTCCCGGTTCGGGCAGGTGAAGCCGGCGTCGAGGGCGATCTTGTGCACCCGCTCGCCGTGTTTCTTGAGCAGGTATTGGCCGAAGGTATGGACCCGGTCGGAAAGCATGTTCAGTTGGAATCCCGGTAAAGCCAGATCGCGAACACGATGCCGAACCACACCAGCGCGGTCAAGGCCGGCATGCCCGCGCACTTGTAGCCGAACAGGGGCAACAGGGCGGCGCTGAGGAAAAGCAGGGCGCGGGGCCCGTTCCAGCGGGTGATCCTGGCCCGGTCCGCCGCGTGGCGAGCGGCGCCGCGGCCGGCTTCCACCCAGACCGGGGCGAGCTGGCCGGCGGCGCCGGTGACCAGCGGCATGAGAAAGCCGGGCAGGAAAATGGAGAGCGGCCCCAGGCTGTCCGCTCCCAACAGCGAACCGGCCAGGGCGCAGAGGAAACCGATGGCGGCCGCGGCCAGCAGCGGCTCGGCGCCGTGCCAGGCGAGGATGCGGGCGCGGTGCAGGCGCCACCAGGCCAGCAGCATGCGGCCCACCACCCAGGCCCAGAGCAGCCCGCCCAGCCAGGCCATAGGCGGCATCAACGCCTGCCCCGTCGCCAGCAGCAGACTGCCGGCCAGCGCCCACTTCAGGTCGGTGCGCAGCCGACCTGCCGCTTCGGGATCGGGCTGGCTGGCGGCGGTGGGCATGAGCACCTGCAAGGTGCCCACGGCGGTGAGCGCGACGAAGCCATACAGATTGATGTGCACGTGGAAGGCGCGCAGGCCGGCGTGCCATGCGGGAAATGCCGGGATCAGCAGGGCGGCGACGAGACCCAGGCCCAGGCAGGCCATGGCCGCCAGGTACCAGGCCAGTCCGGGATGGGGCTTGCCCAGGGCCTTGCCTGCCATGGCGCGCATCCAGGCCAGCATGGCGACGGCGCCGGCCAGGGCGAGGCCGGCGGGCAGCGCGATCCAGGCGAAGTCCAGCCGACCGTGCAATACCGCCAGGGCGAGCAGGCCGGATGCCAGCATCAGGTAAGGCAGGCGGCCGCTCCAGCGACCGGCGCCGCGCCCGCGCGCGAGCACCGGCACGAAATGCTGCATGGCGGCGGTGATCAGGCTCATCACCCCCGCCGCCAGCACCAGGTGCGCCCAGAACGCCGGCGCCGCGCCCAAAACCTTGGGCAGCGCCTGACCCGCCAGGAAGGCGAGCAGGGTGGCGACGATGAGGGCGATCAGCATGCCGTCTACCGACCGCGCGCGGATTACGTGGCCTTCACCACGAAATCGATCATCACCCCCTGCGGACCCTGGTCCAGGTAATTAATCTCGATCTTGTCGCCATAGCGGGCCTGCATCTGCTGCAGCAGCGGGATGGGGTTGTGGTCGTTGACGAAGCGCATGCGCTCGCCGGCCTGCAGGCTGTCGAGGGCGCCGAAGATGGCGGCGTGGCGGAAGCGCTTGGCGATGCCGCGGGCGTCGAATTCGTAGATGCCGTCGGGGCGGTTGTGGTTGTGTACGGGGATATGGATCTGCATGGCCAGGAAAGAGAGGTTGCGGAGGTCGTATCCTGAGTCCGCGAGGCATGCCTGGCCTTGATGGAAGTCAGGCGATGGCCCTGCGGGCAGCATGGGTGGGTCGGCGGGTGAGCAGTCTGGTCCGTCGCGGAGAATGGGGATATGGTAACGGCAAGCCGAGACTATCCCGCATCCCATGCCGTCGCCGGACCTGAAACGCTACGCCTGGCTGTCCATCGCCGCTGCCCTCGCCACCATCCTGCTGAAGGGTTTGGCCTGGTGGATGACCGGATCGGTGGGCCTGCTGTCCGACGCCCTGGAATCCTTCGTCAACCTGGCGGGCGCGCTCATGGCCCTGGCCATGCTGACCCTCGCGGCGATGCCGGCGGACGCCGAGCACGCGCATGGCCACGGCAAGGCGGAATATTTCTCCAGCGCCTTCGAGGGCTTCCTCATCTTCGCGGCGGCCCTCGGCATCGCCTATGCCGCCTTCGACCGCCTGCTGCATCCGCAGCCGCTGGAGGCGGTGGGCGTGGGTCTGGGCGTGTCGGCGCTTGCCTCCCTGATCAATCTCCTCACCGCGCGCACCCTCATGACCGTGGGCCGCGAGCAGCATTCCATCACCCTGGAGGCGGACGCCCACCACCTGTATGCCGACGTGTGGACCTCGGCCGGCGTCATCGTCGGCGTCGGCCTGGCCTGGCTCAGCGGCTGGCTATGGCTGGATGCCGTGGTCGCCCTGCTGGTGGCGGCCAACATCCTGTGGACCGGCTGGCGTCTGCTGCGCCGTTCCGCCGATGGGCTGATGGACGCCTCGCTCCCGCCGGAGCAGGTCGCCGCCATCGAGGCGGTCCTCGCCGACTACCGTCGGCAAGGCCTCGATTACCACGCGCTGCGCACGCGCCAGGCCGGCGCCCGCGCCTTCGTCAGCCTGCACGTGCTGGCGCCCGGCGCCTGGACGCTGCAGATTAGCCACGACTGGGTCGAGCGCATCGAGGCCGACATCCGCGCCGCCGTGCCGCGCGCCCATGTCACCGTCCATCTGGAACCCATGGAGGACCCGCGCGCGCATGCCGACCAGCATCTCGATCACCTGGACTGAGGGCATGACGGCACGGCTTGCCCTGATCGCCGCCGCCTTACCGGTGCGTCAAGGCTTGCGCGCGGGCGGCGGCGCCAGCATCGGCCGCAGGCCGCGCCAGACGTTTTCGAGCAGCGCGGGCTGGGCCTGTTCACCCGGATGCAGGCCATCGGCCTGGAACAGGGCCAGGTTGCCGCCGACGCCTTCGAGCAGGAAGGGCGCCAGGGGCACCTTGCGCGCCGCCGCCACGCGCGTGAAGGTCTCCTGGAACTTGCTCGCGTATGCCGTGCCATAGTTCGGCGGCAGGCGCATGCCCACCAGCAGGACGCGGCCGCCTTGCCGCGTGGCGAGATCGATCATGGCCTCCAGGTTGCGCGCGGTGTGCGCCGGCGGCAGGCCGCGCAGGCCGTCGTTGGCGCCGAGGGCGAGGATGGTGATGGCCGGACGGTGGGCCGCCAGCACGTCCGGCAGGCGGGTGAGGCCGCCGGCGGTGGTTTCCCCGGAGACGCTGGCGTTCACCACGCGATGGCCGGGATGCCGCTCCGCCAGGCGGCGCGCCAGCAGATTCACCCAGCCGGCCTCGCGGGCAATGCCGTAGGCGGCGGAGAGACTGTCGCCGTACACCAGAATCACCGTCTCGGCGCGGGCGCCGCCGCCGAGCAGGCACAGCAGCACGAGAAAGAAGAAGCGCATGCGCATTGAAGTCGACAAGTTGGGCAAGTCCGTGCGGTTGGCGGGTGAAGGGGCGTCCGGCGATACCCTGCATATCCTCGCCGATGTGAGCTTCAGCGTGAACCCGGGGGAGACCGTGGCGGTGGTCGGCAGTTCCGGCTCCGGCAAATCCACCCTGCTCGGCCTGCTGGCCGGCCTCGACGTACCCAGCACAGGCAGTGTGCGGATCGACGGCGAGGAACTGTTCGCCCTCGACGAGGACGGCCGCGCCGCCCTGCGTGGCCGCTGCATGGGCTTCGTGTTCCAGTCCTTCCAGTTGCTGCCCGGACTCACCGCCCTGGAGAACGTCATGCTGCCGCTGGAACTGGCGGGGATGGCGGACGCCGCGGCGCGGGCGCGCGAGCATCTCGCCAGCGTCGGCCTGGCCGACCGCCTGGGGCACCGTCCCGACCAGTTGTCCGGCGGCGAGCAGCAGCGCGTCGCCCTGGCGCGCGCCTTTGCGGTGTCGCCGCGCATCCTGCTCGCCGACGAACCCACCGGCAACCTGGATGCCGGCACCGGCGGCCAGATCATCGATCTCATGTTCGAGCTCAACCGCCGCCAGGGCGCCAGCCTGGTCATCGTTACGCACGACCCCGTCCTGGCCGCGCGCTGCGGCCGCCAACTGCGGCTAGAGGCCGGCAGGCTGACGCCATGATCGCCACCGCGCCGCAGTCAACCGCATCCGCGCGAGCCCGCCGTGTGGCTTGAGCGGCTGCCCCTGGCCCTGCGCCTGCTGCTGCGCGAGTGGCGCGCCGGCGAGATCCGCGTGCTGTTGCTGGCGGTCGCCCTGGCGGTGGCCAGCCTCACCGCCGTGGCCTTCTTTGCCGACCGCGTCGAAGGCGCCCTGTCGCGCGAGGCCAACACCCTGCTGGCCGCCGATTTGGTGCTGCAATCCGACCATGCCATCGATCCGGAGCTGGCCGCCGAGGCGCGCCGGCGTGGCCTGGCCAGCGTCGATACCGCCACCTTCCTGAGCATGGCGCTGGCGGAGGAGCGGCACCTGCTGTGCGGCATCAAGGCGGTGACGCCGGGCTATCCCCTGCGCGGCGCGCTGCGCACGGCGCCCGCCCTGTTCGCCGCCGACGCGCCCGCCAAGGCACTGCCGCAGCCGGGCCGGGTGTGGGTCGACGAGCAACTGGCCAGCGGCCTCGGCGTGGCGGTGGGCGATCGCCTGCAACTGGGCGAAGCCAGCTTCGTCGTCGCGGCCATCCTCACCTTCGAGGGCGAGCGCGGCGGCAACTTCATGGCCCTGGCGCCGCGCCTGCTGCTGAACATGGCCGACCTGCCCGCCACCGGCCTGCTCCAGGAAGGCAGCCGCGTCACGCATCGCCTGCTGCTGGCCGGGGAGGCCGGCGCCCTCGCTGAATTCCGCGCCTGGCTGCAACCGCGCCTGCAACGCGGCCAGAAACTGGAGGACGTGCGCGACGCCCGCCCGGAGCTGCGCGAGGTGCTGGACCGGGCGCAGCGCTACCTGGGCCTGGCGGCCATGCTCACCGTGCTGCTGGCCGCGGCCGCCGCGCACATGGCCCTGCGCCGCTATACCCGCCGGCATTTCGACCGGTTCGCCCTGCTGCGCTGTTTCGGCGGCAGCCGACGCCAGTTGCTCGGCCTGTATCTGCGCCAGCTCGCCGGCCTCGGCGTCGTCGCGGGCCTGCTCGGCGGTCTGCTGGGCTGGATGGCGCAGGGCCTAGTGGTGCACCTTCTTGGCGACGCCCTGCGTCTCGGCCTGCCGCCGCCCTCGCCGCGGCCGCAGCTGCTGGCGATCCTGGCCGGCCTCAGCCTGGTGCTGGCCTTCAGCCTGCCCCCCCTGCTGCGTCTGGCGCGGGTGCCGGCCCTGCGCGTGTTGCGCCGCGACCTGGGGCCGCCCGGCGGCGGTTCGGTGCTGGCCCACATGGTGGCGCTCGCCGTGGTCGGCGGCCTGCTGTTCGCGCAGGCCGGCGATACCCGCCTGGGCCTCATGGTGCTCGGCGGCATCGTCGCCACCGTGCTCGCCGCCGGCCTTGTCGCGCAGGCCGCGCAGCGCCCGCTGCCGGCTCTGGCGCGGTGCCTGCCGGCCGGCGACGGCGCCCTGGTCCTGGGTTTGCGCCTGGCCGCCAGCGGCATCCGCCGCCGCGGCTGGGAGACCACCCTGCAGGCCATCGCCCTCAGCCTGGGACTGTTCTCCCTGCTCCTGCTCACCCTGGTGCGCGGCGACCTGCTCGATTCCTGGCGCGACCGCGCCGCCGCCGACGCCCCCAACCGCTTCCTCATCAACATCCAGCCCGAGCAGGTGGACGCCGTGCGCGACTTTCTGCGGGCAAACGGCGTCGCCGACGTCACCCTCTATCCTATGGCGCGGGCACGCCTGCTGCGCATCGGCGAGCGGGAGGTGAAGGCCGGCGATTATTCAGAGGAGCGCGCCAGGCGCCTGGCCGAGCGGGAATTCAACCTGTCCGACCTGGCCGCGCCGCCGCCCGACAACCGCATCGTCGCCGGCCATTGGTGGCGGCCCGGCGAGCGCGACGCCTTCTCGGTGGAGGAGGGCATCGCCGAGACCCTCGGCATCCGCCTCGGCGACCGCTTGGAGTTCGATGCCGGCGGCCTGACGTTGACGGGCACGGTGACCAGCCTGCGCAAGGTGGACTGGGATTCCTTCCGCGTGAATTTCTTCGTGGTGGCGCCGCCCGGCGCCCTCGATGCGCTGCCGCGCAGCCACCTCACCAGTTTCCATCTGCCCGCCGAGCGGGCCGGGGCCCTGCGCGGCCTGCTGGCCGCCTTTCCCAACGTCACGGTGATCGACGTCTCCCGCGTGATGCGCGAACTGCGCGGTCTCATGGACCGCGTCAGCATGGCGGTGCAGAGCATCTTCCTGTTCAGTCTGGGCGCCGGTGTGCTGGTCATGCTGGCCGCCCTCTACGCGCGGCGCGACGAGCGGGCGCGGGAAATCGGCATCTGGCGCACTCTGGGCGCCTCGCGCGCGACCCTGCGCGCCGCCCTGGCGGCCGAATTCATCCTGCTGGGCCTGATCGCGGGCGGCATCGCCGCCGGCGCCGCCAGCCTTTCCGCCTGGCTGCTGGCGACGCGGGTGTTCGAGCTGGAACACGCGGCCAACCCCGGCATCTGGCTGGCCGGCCTCGGCGGCGGCGTGCTGCTGGTGCTCATCACCGGCCTGGCGGCGACGCGCGGACTGCTCAGGCAGCCGCCGCTGGCCGCGCTGCGGGCGGGCGTATAGAACCTATTTCAGTTAGGAATCATGCCGCGCGCGCCAGTTGCGGGCAGAATCCGTTCCGGGAAATAGCGAAGAACAAACCATGACCACCACGACCGCCGCATCCAGCATCAAGAAGATCCCGGTGACGCTTTTGCGCCCGGGCATGTACGTGCACGACATCAACTGTTCCTGGATGGACCATCCCTTCGTCTCCAACCATTTCATGGTGCACGACGACAAGCGCATTCGCGAGATCAAGGCCCTCGGCGTGCACGAGCTCTACATCGACACCGCCCGGGGGCTGGATGCCGAGGACGCGCAGACCCAGGCCGAGGTCGCGCACGAGACCGAGGCCCGCATGGCGAAGCTTGCCGGCGAAGCCCAGGCCGAGCCGGCGCGGGTGTCGCTGGCGGCGGAGATCGAACAGGCCCGCCGCCTGCACGGCGAGGCCAACCGGGTGGTCAAAAACATGCTGAGCGACATCCGTCTGGGCAAGCAGATCGAGATGGACCAGGTGGAGCCGCTGGTGGAGAAGATGGTCGATTCCATCTTCCGCAACCAGGATGCCCTGCTTCCCCTGCTGCGCCTGAAGAACCACGACGACTACACCTTCCAGCATTCGGTTTCGGTCTGCGCCCTGCTGGTGTCCTTCGCCCGCGGTCTCGGCCTGGAGCGGCCGATCATCAAGGAGATCGGCATCGGCGGGCTGCTGCACGACGTCGGCAAGGCCAAGGTGCCGGACGAGATCCTCAACAAGCCGGCCAAGCTGACCGAGGCCGAGTTCTCGAAGATGAAGTCGCACGTGGTGCAGAGCATCCTCATCCTGCGGAACACCCCCGGCATCAGCCAGATCGCCCTGGACGTGGCGGGGCAGCACCACGAGCGCTTCGACGGCAGCGGCTACCCGAACAAGCTGAAAGGCGAGGAAATCTCGCTGTACGGCCGCATGGGCGCCATCGTCGATGTCTACGATGCCATCACCTCCAACCGCGTCTATCACCGCGGCATGTCGCCCACCGCCGCGCTGGGTCGCCTGCTGGAATGGAGCCGCTACCACTTCGACCCCGCACTGGTGCAGGTCTACATCAAGTCCATCGGCATCTACCCGACCGGTTCCCTGGTGCGGCTGGCCAGCGGCCGGCTGGGCGTGGTGCGTGAACAGAATCCCGAGAAAATGATGCAGCCCAAGTTGCTGGTCATCTATCACGCCGAGAAGCGCTATTACCTGCCGCCGGAGGAGCTCGACCTGGCCCGGCCCGGTTGCCGCGAGAACATCCTCAGCCACGAGGATTACAGCGCGTGGGACATCGATCCCACGCGCTGGGTGAACTGAAGACCCGGTCCGGGTTGCCGTGAAAGCCAGTGATGCCGAGACACGAGAAGGGCATTCCGCCGTCGAGGAGGGGATGAAGTGAAACGACAGCGCTGTTCAGGCTCAGCGCCGCCCAGGAGGCGAAGCGGTCCGCCGAACCAAAGCGGGACAGATCGTCGCCGATCTCGACTAGTAGACCGTTCCGTTAACGGACATGACTTTGAGAAGACGCCCCATAGCATAAATACCCTGAAGGGCATAAATACCCTGAAGGGCATGAAAGTCATGCCCGTTTCCC
>JBBIPL010000080.1:0-9642 GCA_037442845.1 Hydrogenophilales bacterium
CCTTCGGCGAGTTGCAGGAAGAAGCCGTCCTTGCCGGTTACGTCCAGACGCTGGCCGAAGTCGCCGGCGGCGGCGGCGCCGACGAGGTCGGCGATTTGTTGTTCGACGGCCACCTCGGTCGTGCGATCGGCCCATTCGACGACGGCGCCCAGGCGCTCGCCCTGATCGTTGAGCACCGGATTGGCGACCACGGTCATGGTGCGCCCGCCGATGTTGAGCGTGCTCTTGTAGGTGCCGCTGAGGGTGGCGAGCAGGTGGGCTTGGTGGTCGGGATTCTTGTGGAAGCTGTCGATGCTTGCGCCAAGCAGCTTGCCGGCGTCGAAATTCGGCAACTGCTTGCGAATATCGGCCTCGGCGACGCGGAACATGGCTTCCACCGCCTTGTTCATGTAGATGATGCGCCGGTCCTTGTCGGCCATCATCACGTTGGCGCTGACATTGTCCAGGGCGATCTTCACCCGCAGGCTGTCGGCGGCGACGCGTTTCGCCTCGGCCACGTCGAAGCCCAGGCGGATGTACATGGACTTGAAGGCGTCGGCGGCGACGCCGATTTCATCATCCCGCTCCTTGTTGGTGGCGAGGCTGAAATTGCCGCGCGAGATCTCGATCATCTGCCCCGCCAGCCGGCGCAGCGGTGGCACCACGGCGCGATAAACCAGCCAGCCCAGCAGGGCCACCGACAGCAGGCCGGTGATCATGGAGACCAGGCTGATGTTGCGCACGTGCTGATAGGTATTTTCCGACTCGGCATAGGTGATGGCGCTCACCCGCATCTGCATGTCGAAGACCTCGCCGACCTTGACGGTAAGGGGATCGATATCCCGGTACAACGGGCCGATCTCGGCGCTCAGGCGGCCCGTGATGTTGCCCTGCAAGCCGCCGACCAGGGCGGCGACCTTGGCCGTCGCGGCGTCGGCTTTCTCCATCAGGGGCGCGGTTTCCGCCACCAGGGGTTTCACCAGGTCGCTGGCCTCGGCGCCGGCGTAGGGTGCCCACAAGGCCTTGGCCCCTTCCTGGGCTTCGGCGATGCTCTTGGTCGCTTCCTCCGCGGTGATGAGGCCGGCATTGGCCTTGTTCACGGCATCAATGACATTAACGGCGTAATAGTCCGAGACGCCTTTCAGTTGCTTGAGCGGAACCACCCGCTCGGCGTAGACCGTGCGCAGACCCTGGCTGGTCTGCTCCAGTCCGCGCAGGCCCATGAAGCCGAGCTGGGCCACCATGGCCAGCACCACCACCAGCAAGGCGATGATCTGGGTACGGATGCGCAGATTGCCGAGCTTGCGCGTAAGCCTGGCCCAGGGCGTGGTCTTGATGACCTGCCCTTCGCGCACCGCGACGCGGCCGGCACGGCCTTCGCGGATTGCCTTGTAGAGAGATTCGGCGGCTTCGACGTCATTGCGCGAAGGCCGGCTGCGCACCGAGAGGTAGCCGACGATCTGGCCGTTTTCCCATTCCGGCGTGGCGTTGGCCAGCACCCAGTAATGGTCGCCGTTCTTGCAGCGGTTCTTGACCAGGCCGCTCCAGGGCTTGCCTGCGGCCAGCGTCTCCCAGAGATCCTGGAAGGCGGCCGGCGGCATGTCTGGATGACGCACGATGTTGTGCGGCGCGCCGAGCAGTTCGGCCTCGCTGAAGCCGCTGATCTCCAGGAAGGTGCGGTTGACGTAGGTGATCACCCCGCGCGGGTCGGTGCGCGAGACGATGAATTCGCCTTCGGGCAGATGGCGTTCCACGCCGGTGACGGGCAGGTTGGTGCGCATGTTCGGGTCTCCTCGGCGGGCGGCTCTGTGGGCGGATTAGGCGGCGGCGGTTTCCACCAGCGCCATTTCCTGGCTGGTCATGAGTTGCTCGATGTCCACCATGATGATCATGCGTTCCTCCACCGTGCCCAGACCCAGGATGTAGCGGGTATCCAGAATGGAACCGAACTCGGGCGCCGGGTGCAGGTTCGCCGTATCGAGCTGGATGACGTCGGAGACGCCGTCGACGACGATGCCCATGACCCGCTTGCCGATGTTGAGGATGATGACCACGGTGAACGGGTCGTAGCTCGGTTCGCCCAGCTTGAACTTGATGCGCAGGTCGACGATGGGGACGATGACGCCGCGCAGGTTGATGACGCCCTTGATGAAGGCGGGCGAGTTGGCGATGCGGGTGACCGCATCATAGCCGCGAATTTCCTGCACCTTGAGGATGTCGATGCCGTACTCCTCCTGGCCCAGGGTGAAGGTCAGGTATTCCCCCGAGGCCGGCACGCTGCTGCGATCCACGATGTCCATGCTTGCTCCTTATGCGGCCGCGCGCCGCTTGGCGTTGGCCAGGCCGAGACGGATGACGGCGGCCACGTCGAGGATCATGGCGACGCGGCCGTCGCCCATGATGGTGGCCCCCGACATGCCCGGCACCTTGCGGTAGTTGGCTTCCAGGCTCTTGATGACGACCTGGTGCTGTCCCAGCAGCTCGTCGACGAACAGCGCCGCCTTGCCTTCCTCGCCTTCCACCACCACCAGGATCCCCTTGGTGATGTCCTCCACGCCGGCCAGGCCGAACACCTCGGACAAGGGGATGAAGGGCAGATATTCGCCGCGGATGTGCACCATGCGGGAATCGCCGGCCAGGGTGCGGAGGTCGTCCAGGCGGGGTTGCAGGGATTCCACCACGGTGGTGATGGGCACGATGAAGGTCTCGCCGCCGACGCCCACCGACATGCCGTCGAGGATGGCCAGGGTCAGCGGCAGGCGGATGACGGTGCGGGTGCCGAAGCCCGGCGAGGATTCCAGTTCCACCTTGCCGCCCAGGCCCTCGATGTTGCGCTTCACCACGTCCATGCCGACGCCGCGGCCGGAGACATCGGTGACCACCTCGGCGGTGGAGAAGCCGGGCGCGAAGATGAGCTGCCAGACCTCGTGGTCGGAGATCGAATCGCTTACCGGCAGGCCGCGTTCCTTGGCTTTCTCCAGGATGCGCGCGCGGTTGAGGCCGCCGCCGTCATCCATCACCTCGATGACCACCGCGCCGCCCTGGTGCGAGGCTTTCAGGGTCAGGGCGCCCTTCGGATTCTTGCCGGCGGCGATCCGCTTTTCCGGCGTTTCGATGCCATGGTCCAGGCTGTTGCGCACCAGATGGGTGAGCGGGTCGGTGATCTTCTCGATGAGGCCCTTGTCGAGTTCGGTGTTCTCGCCGATGGTCTTCATCTCCACCTGCTTGTTCAGCTTGGCGGCCAGATCCCGCACCACGCGCGGGAAGCGCGAGAACACCATGCTCATGGGCAGCATGCGGATGGACATCACCGATTCCTGCAGGTCGCGGGTGTTGCGCGACAGCAGTTCGATGCCGGCCAGCAGTTTTTCCGCCTGGATCGGATCCAGGTTGCCGGCGGTTTCCGCCAGCATGGCCTGGGTGATGACCAGTTCGCCGACCAGGTTGATGAGCTGGTCCACCTTCTCCACGGCGACGCGGATGCTGGTATCGGCGCCGGCGGCGACCACGGTCTTGTCGGTATCGCGGCGGCCGGTCTTGGCGACTTCGACACTGGGATGGTCGGACAGGCGACGGCCTGGAGACGGTGGAGTCGCCGCCTGGGCGAGCGCCGTCTGGCTCAGGCGCTCGGCGCCCGGGGCATTGTCGAAGACGCCGAGTCCGCCCGGGGCATCGACGAACAGGCCGTAGCCCGGACCCTCGATCGCCGCCGGACTGTCGCCCGGCGCCACATCACGGTTGGGCAGGGCTTCGGGTCGGCCCGGCGCGTCCTCGAACAGGCCGAAGCCCGCATCCTCCTCGTGCTTCTCGCTGGCGGGCGCTGCCGGCGCGTCGTCGAAGAAGCCATAGGCGGCGGCTTCGCCGCCGACAGCGGGAGTCAGGGCGATTTCCTCCGGGCCGACATAGAAGGCGAGGGCGTCGCGCAACTCGGCATCACTCCTGGCCGTGGTCAGGCGCGCCTCGAGCAGTCCATTGGCGGCGTCCGGCCGGTGGCGAAGATCCACCGCGGCGATTTCCGCCAGCGCGGTCAGCAGGTTGTCGACCTCGGCTTCCGAGGCGGCCAGATCGGGCGGGAACAGGCAGACCAGATTCAGCACGCGCGCCGATGCGGCGGGCGCCGACGCTGCAGTCGCGGCGCTATCGCCGTGCGCCAGTTGCGTCAGGCGGGCGCTGATCTCGCGGATGTCGCCGCTGTCCACCTCCGGCCCGCCCTGATGGTGTTCCAGTTGGCCGCGCAGCACGTCCCCGGCCGCCAGGAAGGCGTCGACCATGTCCGCGCGCAGCGTCAGTTCCCCCTTGCGCAGGCGGTCGAGCAGACCCTCGAGGACATGGGTCACCTCGGTCATGTCGGTGAAACCGAAGGTGCCGCTGCCGCCCTTGATGGAATGGGCGGCGCGGAAGATGGCGTTGAGATCTTCCAGGGACGGGTGGTCGACGTCCAGGTTGAGCAGCAGGTTTTCCATGTTCGCCAGATGCTCCGAGGTCTCCTCGAAGAACACCTGGTAGAACTGGCTCATGTCGATGCTCATGGCATCTCCCGCGAACAGGGTACTGGGCGCAAGGGTGGCATCACGCGGATCGGTCCAACCGGGCTGGGATCAGCCGATGACCTTCTTCACCACTTCCAAAAGCTTCTGTGGGTCGAAGGGCTTCACCAGCCAGCCGGTCGCCCCCGCCGCCTTGCCCGCCGCCTTCATGGCATCGGAGGACTCGGTGGTGAGCATCAAGATGGGTGTCGCCCGGTACTGGGGCAGGCCGCGCAGAGCCTTGATCAGGGTCAGGCCATCCATTTTCGGCATGTTCTGGTCGGTGAGCACCAGGTCGGCCTGTTTGCCCTTGGCCTTGTTGAGGCCGTCTTCGCCGTCCACCGCCTCCAGCACCTCGTAGCCCGCGCTTTTCAGGGTGAAGGCCACCATTTGCCGGATGGAGGCGGAGTCATCAACGGTCAGGACGATTTTTCCCATCCTCGTTTCCTTTAACGTGAAAGTCGCGTCAGCGACTCTTGAAGCTCCCCTCTCCCGCAAGCGGGAGAGGGGCTGGGGGTGAGGGAAACGGGCATGACTTTCATACTACGAGGCGTCTTCTCAAAGTCATGCCCGTTAACGTGAAAGTCGCGTCAGCGACTCTTGAAGCTCCCCTCTCCCGCAAGTGGGAGAGGGGTTGGGGGTGAGGGAAACGGACATGACTTTCATGCTACGGCACGTCTTCTCAAAGTCATGTCCGTTGGTCGGTCAGAACAATTCAACGTCGCCGGAGCTCATGCTGTCCTGCTGGACTGGATGCGCGCGCGCGTCGCTGCGCGCGCTGGCGTCGAGCAGGGCGCGGGCGCCGGCGAGGGCGCGCGCGAAGTCGGGGTCCTGGCGCAGGCAGGCGGCGACCTGCGCGGTGCTTTCGCGCACGGCGACCATGCCGCTCTGGGCAAGGCCGATCAGCTGGCTGCTCATGTCCTGGAACTGCAGGGCGGTCACCGCGCTGTTGACGCCGGCCGCGACCTGTTCGGCATGCGTATTGATATCCCGTGCGGCCAGCGCCATGGCCTGGTTGACCTCGCTGATGCGCGTCATGGTGGCCTGCACCCGGTGCTTCGATTCCAGGGCGAAGTTCATGTCCATCGAAGCCACGCTGTAAATCGATTTGTTGGCCTCGTGCAGCGAGCCGTGCACGCCGTCGACGCGGACGCGGATCTGCTGCGAGAAGGTGTTGGTGCGCTGGGAAAGCGCGCGCACCTCGTCCGCCACCACCGCGAAGCCGCGTCCGGCCTCGCCGGCGCGGGCGGCCTCGATGGCGGCGTTGAGGGCGAGCAGGTTGGTCTGCTTGGAGATGGACTCGATCTCGCCGAGGATGTTGACGATGGCGCGCACTTCGCCGTCGATGACATCCATGGTTTCCACCAGGCCCATGGCGATCTTGCTGGTGTTGAGGGTGTGGTCGACGAAGTCGCCCATGGTCTTCGAGGTTTCCAGGACGAATTCCGTGAAGCTGACGTCGCCTTCCTTGCGGCCCTCGTCGGCCATGCTGTGCACGATGGACAGGGCCAGGTCGCGCTGGCTCTGGATGTGATGGTTCATCTCGCCGAAGCTGGCGACCAGTTGCTGGATGGCTTCGTCGAGCAGAGCCTTGACCCGCTGCAAATCCTGTTCGCCGGCCTGCAGGCGCTCCGCGCCCTGGCGGGACAGTTCATCCAGCAGGCTGCGCGTTTCGCCGTGCAGCGCGTCGACCGGAAGCGCCGCGGCGGGAAGCGGCCGCGCCGCCGCGGCAATGCCGTGACGTCCGCCCAGATAGAGCGCCAGCGCGGCCGCCAGCGCTACCGCGATGACGCCCCAGACGGGGTCGGCAAACCACACGACCAGACCAACCGGCAGGGCGGCGGCGAGGACCAGCAGGGTGAAGCGCGTGACAGTCAATCTCAGCCTCGGCGGGAAGGGCGGGGTGCCCGGCGTGAGGGATATCGGCAGGGGGTATGAAAACTTTAGATGGCCGCGGCTCCCGCCGCGGGCGAAAAAAGGCCGGCTTGCGCCGGCCTGAAGGGCTGAAAGAAGGCTCTCAGCGGGCGCTGGCCGCGGCCAGCAGTCGTTGCAATTCGCCCGTCTGGAACAGGTCGCGCATGATGTCCGAGCCGCCCACCAGCTGACCCTTGACGTAGAGCTGGGGGAAGGTGGGCCAGTTGGCGTAGGTTTTCAGGCCCTCGCGCAATTCCGCGCTCTCCAGCACGTTCACCGCGAGGAAATTGGTCAGGCCGCAGGCCTTGAGGATGTTGGCGGCGTTCGCCGAGAAGCCGCACTGGGGAAACTGTGGTGTGCCTTTCATGTAGAGCACGACGGGGTTATCAGTGACCTGTTGGTGGATGAGGGTATGGGCGTCCATGGCAAGCTCAAAGTTGACAATATTGGTCGGGAATTATACGTGCCGCGCGGCATGCGTCAAGGCTGCCGTGCGCGGGTGCGCCGAACTGGGTCGGAGCGCGTGAACTCGGTAACATGCGCGTTCCCTTATTCAAGGAAAGACCCGACCATGGCCCTGCTGCCCTTCGCCGAAGCCAAGTCCGCCCTGCTGGCGTCCGCCCGCGTCATGGCCGACATCGAGGAAGTGGATCTGGCGGATGCCTTCGGCCGCGTGTTGGCGGCCGACCTGGTTTCGCCGATGACCGTACCGCCCTTTTCCAACGCCGCCATGGACGGCTATGCCCTGCGCGCGGCGGACGCCGCCGAGCCCGGCGCCCGTCTGCCCGTCAGCCAGCGCATCGCCGCCGGCGCTGTGCCGTTGCCGCTGGCCGCGGGCAGCGCCGCGCGCATCTTCACCGGCGCCCAGGTGCCGGAAGGCGCCGACAGCGTGGTGATGCAGGAGGATTGCGAGAGCGACGGCGACGCGGTGATCGTGCGGCAGCCGCCGGCGTTGGGCCAGCACGTGCGCCTGAAAGGCTCCGACCTGACGCCGGGCAAGACCCTGCTCACCGCCGGCAGCCGTCTTGCCGCCGCCAGCCTGGGGCTGCTGGCCTCGGTCGGCATCGGCCGGGCGCCGGTGTTCCGCCGCCTGAAGGCCGCCATCTTCTTCACCGGCAGCGAGCTGGTGATGCCCGGCCAGCCCCTGCCCGCGGGCCACATCTACAACTCCAACCGCTATGTGATGCGCGGCTTTCTCGCCGACCTGGGGGTGGACATCCTCGATCTGGGCATCGTCGCCGACGACCGCGCGGCGACGCGCGCGGCCCTGCGCCGCGCCGCTGCCGAGGCGGACCTCATCCTCACCAGCGGCGGCATGTCGGTGGGCGAGGAAGATCATGTCATCGGCGCGGTGCAGGCCGAAGGCCACATCGATGTCTGGAAGATCGCCGCCAAGCCCGGCAAGCCTCTGGCCTTCGGCGCGGTCGTCGCCGCCGGGCGGGAAACCGCCTTCATCGGCCTGCCGGGCAACCCGGTCGCGGTGTGGTCCAGCCTCTTGACCCTGGTCGCCCCCTACATCCGGCGTCGCCAGGGCCTCGCCCGCATCGAGCCCGAGCGCCAGCGCCTGCGCGCCGATTTCGGCTACACCCTGAAGGGCAACCGCCTGGAGTTCGTGCGTGTGCGGCGCAACGCGCGGGGCGGCCTGGACCTCTACCCCACCCAGGATTCCGCGGTGATCTCCTCGGCGGTATGGGCGGACGGCGTCGCCCTCATTCCGGCCGGCGCCACCATCCTGCCCGGCGACGTGGTGGAGTACCTGCCCGGACCCGGCTGGATGCCATGATCCAGGAAGCGCACGCGCCTGCCGGCCCCTCATCCACCTGCTGCGCGGCCGCAAACCAGACAGCCCGGATCCCGGGGTACCTTGACGGTCTGCCACTCCATGCTGCCGGCATCGATCAGCACCAGCCTGCCCGTCAGCGGGCTGGGCGCGCCGAGCAGCAGGCGGATGGCCTCGCCGGCCTGCAGCATGCCCACCATGCCGGTCAGCGGGGCGAACACGCCCATGGTGGCGCAGCGCTCCTCGTCCTCGGCGGCGGCGTCCGGAAACAGGCAGTGGTAGCAGGGCGAGTCGTCGCGGCGCGGGTCGAATACGGCGAACTGGCCGGCGAAGCGGATGGCGGCGCCGCTCACCAGGGGTTTGCGCAGGCGCACGCAGGCCCGGTTCACCGCGTGGCGGGTGGCGAAGTTGTCGCAGGCGTCCACCACCACGTCGGCGGCGGCCACCAGGTCCATCAGCTCTTCCGCGTAGACCCGGTGCTCGATGGGCAGCACCCGGCAGTCCGGGTTGATCTCGGCCAGCGCGCGGCGCGCGGATTCCGCCTTGTTGACGCCCACCGTGGCTTCCCGGTGCACGATCTGGCGCTGCAGATTGGTGAGGTCGACGTGGTCGCCGTCGCAGATCGTCAGCCGCCCCACCCCGGCGGCGGCCAGATAAAGCGAAGCGGGTGAACCCAGGCCGCCGGCGCCGATGAGCAGCACGTGGCCGGCGAGGAGTTTTTCCTGCCCGGCCAGATCGATCTGGGGCAGCAGGATGTGGCGGCTGTAGCGGATGAGCTGGCGGTCGTCCATGACGATACTCGGGCATGCAAGGCGGCGGGGCGTTCATGCTAACGGACATGACTTTGTAAGACACCCCGAAGCATGAATACCCTGAAGGGTTTTTTTTTCGCCGGCCGGTCGGGAGAATGCGCCCATGCCCGCCACCCTGATCCCCGCAGCCCGCGCCTTTCTCGCTCAGGAGGGCGGGCGCGCGCCGGATTTTTCCGGCTGTCTGGTGCTGGCGCCGCACCCGCATGCCGGCGTCGCATTTCGCCGCGCCCTGGGCGAGCTCCTGCCGGGCCGGCATGTTCTGCCGCCGCGTCTGGCCACCCTGGCGGAACTGGCGCAGCAGGCCGCCGCCGACGTCCGGGCGGAGCCCGACAGCCTGCGCCTGGCGCAACTGCGCGATTTCCTCGACCGCCTCGGACAGGTGCCGCGCGCGGCGCTCTGGGAGGCCGCGCGCGAACTGCTCGACCTGCTCGACGAACTGGATGGCGCCGACAGCGACGAGACGGCGCTCGCGCGCCTGCCCGAATCCGCCAACCGCCACCTGTCGCTGGAAGCGGAGATCGTCCGCCAGGTTTGGCGAGCGCTGCGCGCCGGGGGCGCGCCGGGTCGCGCGCTGGTGCGCGCCCGCGCGCTGCGGCGTCTGGCGGAGGGCGCCGAGCGGCCGCTCTACGTG
>JBBIPL010000081.1:0-9634 GCA_037442845.1 Hydrogenophilales bacterium
TGCCTGGTCGCCGGTCCCGGCCTCGGCCTCGCCGCCGCCGCGCGCGAATGGCTGCGGGCCGTGCTGGCGCTGGAGCATGCCGTGCTGTTCGACGCCGACGCCCTCAACCTGCTGGCGGGCGACGATGCCCTGCTCGCCTTGCTGCGCGCCCGCGCCGCCCCCAGCCTGATCACCCCGCACCCCGGTGAGGCCGCCCGCCTGCTCGGCGAGACGCCCGCCGCCGTGCAGGCCGAGCGGCCGGCGGCGTTGCGGCGCCTGCAACGACTCACCGGCGCCTGCGTGGTGCTGAAGGGCGCGCATACTCTGGTCGGCAGCGCGGACGGCGAGGTCTGGCGCAATAAAACGGGCCACCCCGGCATGGCCGCGCCGGGCATGGGCGACGTGCTGGCCGGCATCATCGCCGCCCTGCTGGCGCAAGGCATGTCCGCCTGCGATGCGGCCAGGACCGGCGTCTGGCTGCACGGCGCGGCGGGCGACGCGGCGGCGCGGGCGGGGCTCGGCCCGGTCGGACTGGCGGCGTCGGAGGTGATCGCCCACGTCCGGCGCCTGCTCAACCACCACCTGGTGGAGGGGGAGTAGTTCCGCCCACGCCCCGCTCCGGCGGGCGGGCAGTCAGCGCCAGAACGGCGGAGCGTCCAGCATGCGTCGCCAGACCGCGTCGACGTCGGCGTCGCGCTGGCTGGCGCGGGCCGTGACGATGCCGGCGACGCGGCCCGCGTCATAGGCCAGGTCGAGATTGCGGCGACGTAGGTCCTCCAACAAATGGGTGGCGATGCGGGCGTCGTTGGCCCGGCCGAGGCTCTCCTGCAAGTCGGCCAGCCGCTTGAGGAAGGGCCTGGCATGCTTGCCGTACAGCCCTTCCAGGGCGTCCGCCGCATAACGCAGCTTCTTGGCGGCGATGCGCAGACGGTGGCGGGCCTCGGGCGTGAGCGCGGCGGGGCCGTCCGGGCACAGGGCGCGCAGGCGTTTCCAGCGCTTGTCCAGCACGCCGCGCGACCAGGCCCGCGCGGTCGGGCCGTCCGCCCGCGGCGTCGTCAGATCGCGGCCGATCTCCAGCACCAGGCGGGTGAAGGCGGCGGAGGCGACGCCCGCCTGGGCGGCGCGGCGCGCGTCCGCGGCCTGACGCCGGATGCCCTCCTGGAGGGCTTCACCCAGGGGCGCGTCGGCCAGGACCGCCTGGACTTCTGGCAGCGTTTCATGCAGGAACACATCCCAATCCCGTGCCGGATTGAGATCGCGCAAGCTCGTCTGCAGGGCCGCCGCCCATGCCGGCGTCGCCCCGCCCAGGGCGCGGATCAGCCCGACCGCGGCGCGCAGCCGGCGCAGGGCCACGCGCAGCTGGTGCAGGTACTCGATGTCCTCGCCCCGCTCCAGGAAACCGGGCACGTTGGCCACCGCCTGCGCCAGGCCGCAACGCACCAGTTCGGCCCAGGCCTCCGTGGCCGCATGGCCGGCACGCAGGTCGGGACGGCGGGCGTTCACCGGCGCGGGCGCCGCCGCTTCGCACAGGAAGTAGCCGCGTTCCGCCTTGCTGCGCGGTTCGAGGCGCAGCGGCAGGGACTCGAGCAGGGCCATGGAGAGATCGAACAGGGCATCGGCGGAGCCGGCGCGCAGCTCGAGCTCGATTTCCGAGATGGGCTGGCACGCCCCGCCGGCGCGGATTTCACCCTCGTCCAGAGCCAGTTCGACGCCGTCCTCGTCGCCCAGCGCCCAGGTGGTGCGCCGGAATTCGGTGACGAACACCGGCGCGAGGCGGGTGAGGTCGATGCCCTGCAACAGTTCGAGGGCCTCCGGCGGCAACGCGGCCAAATCCGGCGCGCCGCCAGCCACCGGGATTTCCCATTCCGGGCGGCGGGACAGGGCGCCCACCGGCGGCGCCTCCGCCTTCAGGGTCTGCACCCAGTGCATCCCCATGCGTCGCAGGCGCAAGGCGATGGCGCGCCGCAGCAGGGCGAAATCCGGCGTGTCGTGATACACGCTGTGCAGCATGCGCCGGCGCGGCCGCGCGCCGGCCAGCAGCGGATGCCGGCGCAGGCGCGCGGTATGGCGCGCATCCAGGGCCAGCTTGAGCTCGATTTCCATGGACATGTCGGGGGCACGCGATAGAAGCGGGAGGACTTTGAGGTTAGCATCAAGCGCCCCGATCCAGGTTACAGCCACAGGCGCCTCCCCCATGAGCCCTCCCCTCCCGAGCGAATATCTGATCAACCGCGAACTCGGCATCCTCGAATTCAACCGGCGCGTGCTGGCGCAGGCCGAGGACCCCGCCATGCCGCTGCTGGAGCGCCTGCGCTTCCTGTGCATCACCTCCAGCAACATGGACGAGTTCTTCGAGATCCGCGTCGCCGGCCTGAAGGAACAGATGCGCCTGAATCCCGAGCACGTGGGCGTCGACGGCCTCACGCCGCGCCAGGTCTACAAGGAAGTGGCGAAGGTCTCGCACGCCCTGGTGGCGCGCCAGTACGAGCTGCTCAACGGCGAAGTGCTGCCGGCGCTGGCGGCCGAGGGCATCCGCTTCCATCGCCGCACGCACTGGAATCCCGAGCAGGCCGAGTGGATCCGCGCCTTCTTCTTCGACGAGCTGATGCCGGTGCTCACGCCCATCGGCCTGGACCCGGCCCACCCCTTCCCGAACGTGCTCAACAAGAGCCTCAACTTCGCCGTCGAACTGGCCGGCAAGGACGCTTTCGGCCGCGGTTCCGGCAAGGCCGTGGTGCAGGCGCCGCGCGCCCTGCCGCGGGTGATCCAGCTGCCGCGCGAGGTGGCGGGCTGCGAATACGGCTTCGTCTTCCTCTCCTCGATCCTGCACGCCCACGTCGGCGCCCTCTTCGCCGGCATGGAGGTGCAGGGCTGCTACCAGTTCCGCGTCACCCGCAACTCCGACCTGTTCATCGACGACGAGGAAAACAAGAACCTGCGCGAGCTGCTGCAGGGCGAGCTGCCGCACCGCCATTTCGGCGACGGCGTGCGCCTGGAGGTGGCCGACAACTGTTCCGAGGAGACGAAGGAATTCCTGCTGCGCCAGTTCCAATTGACTCGCGCCGACCTCTATCAGGTGCGCGGCCCGGTCAACCTGGTGCGGCTGATGAACGTGCCGGACCGGGTGGAGCGCCCGGATCTCAAGTTCCCGCCCTTCACCCCGGGCCTGCCCGCCCAGCTCGGCAAGCAGCCCGACCTGTTCAAGGCCGTCTCGGCCTGCGACATCCTGCTGCACCACCCCTTCCAGTCGTTCCAGCCGGTCATCGACTTCATCCGCCAGGCAGCCGAGGACCCGGACGTGCTCGCCATCAAGCAGACCGTCTACCGCACCGGCGCCGACTCGGAGCTCATGCGCTACCTCATCGCCGCCGCCCAGCGCGGCAAGGAGGTCACCGCGGTGGTGGAACTGCTGGCCCGCTTCGACGAGGAGGCCAACATCAACTGGGCGGAGAAGCTGGAGGCGGCCGGCGCCCATGTCGTGTACGGCGTCGTCGGCCACAAGACGCACGCGAAGATGGCCATGGTGGTGCGCCGCGAGAATGGAAAACTCAAGAGGTATTGCCATCTCGGCACCGGCAACTACCACGCCCGCACCTCGCGGCTCTACACCGACTTCGGCCTGCTCACCTGCAACCCCGAACTGTGCCAGGACGTCAACGACGTCTTCCAGCAGATCACCGGCCTCGGCGACGCCGGCGAGCACACCTTCCTGTGGCAGTCGCCGTTCACCATGCACGCCCGCATCATGCAGGCCATCCGCAACGAAACCGAGAAGGCCCGCAACGGCGAAAAGGCCTTCATCGTCGCCAAGATGAACGCCCTGCTCGAACCGCGCGTCATCGCCGCGCTCTACGAGGCGTCGCGGGCCGGCGTGCAGATCGATCTCATCGTGCGCGCCGTGTGCGCCCTGCGCCCCGGCATTCCAGGCGTCTCCGAGAACATCCGCGTGCGTTCCATCCTCGGCCGCTTTCTGGAACACCACCGCATCTTCTACTTCTGGAACGGCGGCGCCGAGGACGTCTATCTCGCCAGCGCCGACTGGATGGACCGCAACTTCTTCCGCCGTATCGAGACCGGCTTCCCGGTGCTCGACGTGAAGCTGAAGAAGCGGGTCATCAACGAAGGCATCAAGCCCTACCTGAAGGACAACACCCGCGCCTGGGACATGCAGCCGGACGGCGGCTACCGGCGGCGCGCCCGGCGTGGCCGCGCCTTCGAAGCGCAGGCTTTCCTGCTCAACCTGCTGGCGGCGAAGAACTGAAACGGGCAAGACCGGGGGCTTCCCTCACCCCCAGCCCCCGCTCCGCGCCCCACGGCTGGCGATGCATCGCCAGCCGGCTGCGAGGGCGGAATGCTGTGCATTCCGAATTCCCCTCTCGCCCCGCCTGCGGGAGAGGGGAGCTTCGAGAGTCGCCGAGGCCGCTTTCACGTTAACAGCCCACGCCACCGAGGTTTACAGGCAACCGGGACGGTACCGTCGCCGCTCACAGCCAGCCTTCGGCTTCCCGCAAGCGCTCGCCGGCGCTCACAGGCGTCACCTCGGGACAGTGGACGAGCACCACCACGCGCGCGTCCTGGTAGCGCTCGTGCAGTTCGGCGAAGTGCAGCACATCCGCACCGCCCACGCCGGGGCGCAGATTACCGAGGGGGTCGAGGGCAAGGCGACGCTCGGCCAGGTAGAGGCAATCCTCGGGGTGCGACAGCACGGCCTCGAACACCTCGTCCATGCGCTCCAGTTCCAGGCAGCGGTTGACGTCGCCGAGCCGCTTCAGGATCGATTCCAGCTCCGCATGCGCGTGGGCGACGCCTGACGGCGCCCCGCCGCGCAGCCGCGCCATGGCCAGGTCCTTTTCCCGCGCCAGGCGTTCGCGCTCGGCGCGCAGCCGTTCAACGCCCACCGCCAGGCGTTCCAGAAAGCGGTCGAACAGGAACCACAGCAGGGCGCGGCGCGCCTCCGCCTCGCTCGGCGCCGGCCCGCTCAGGCGGTGGTCGGAGAACCAGACCTGGGTCTGCGCCACCTCCCGGCGCACCTGATCCCCGGCGATTTCCACCCCCAGCACCTGCCTCTCCCGCAGGCGCATGGACAGCAGGGCGTACATATCCGCCGCGGCCGCCGGCGAGGCGACATAGTCGCGCACCGCCTGGCTGCCGCACAGCACGCGGCGGATGTCGGCGGCCGAACCGAACAGGGCGCGCACGCGGGGGTCGGCGGCATAGCGGGCGGGGCTCAGCGCCAGCGGGCCGGGCACATCCTTGGCGACGCGCCGCGCCTGCGCCAGGGCGGCGGCGATGGCACGGCGATAGCGGCCGGGCCAGCCGCGCGTCCCTGGCAGACGGGGTTCCACGCGCGCGGCGGCGCGCGCCAGGGCCGCGTCGAGATCGGCATCGGCGTCCTCGCGCCGCCCCGCGCCGAACAGTCGGGCGAACGGGTTCATGGCCCCGGCCTGGACGTGACCGGCAGGAAGGGCGCCGGGGTGAACCTGGGGCTGGCGCAGCTCATGGCCCCTTTGAGCCTGAGAATTTTTGCGGAACGACCACAAAACCGGGGGTCATCCCCGCGAAAGCGGGGATCCAGAGACTTTGCAACCCGTTGAAATTCATGGATTCCCGCCCCCCGCTTTCGCGGGAGCAGGCATACGGGAATAACAGTTTTCTTGGAGACTGGCATTGATCACAACCCATCAGGCGACGCGGAAGCGTCCCGCCAGGGCGTTCAGTTCGGCGGCCAGCTGTTCCAGTCGCTGCGCCGCGGCGGCGGTCTCGGCCGCCGCCGCGCTGTTCTGCTCGGCGCCCTGGGCGATGCGTTCCACCTTCTGGGCGATGTCGCGCGCGGCGACGGTCTGCTCCTTGAGGGCCAGACTGATGTCGTCCACGGCATGGGTGGCGCGCTCGGCGCCGGCCTGGATGCCGGTGACCGAATCGCCGGCCTGGTGGGCGAGATTCACGCCCTCGTCCACCTGCCGCACGCCGGCCTCCATTTCCTGGGCGGCGCGCCCGGTGCCCTGCTGGATCTTGGCGATCATGGCGCCGATCTCCTGGGTGGAATTGCCGGTGCGCTCCGCCAGCTTCCTCACCTCGTCCGCCACCACGGCGAAGCCGCGCCCCTGCTCGCCGGCGCGCGCCGCCTCGATGGCGGCATTGAGGGCGAGCAGGTTGGTCTGGTCGGCGATGTCCTTGATGACCTGGACGATGCTGGAAATCTGCTCGGAATATCCCTCCAGCTCGCGGATGGCGGAAGCCGTGCCGTTCACCGCCTCGGCGATGCGCTTCATCTCGCCCGCCGTCTGGTGGATGATGCGGCCGCCCTCGCCGGAGCGGGCGCTGGAATCCTGGGTGACGGCGCGCGCCTCGCGGGCGTGTTCCTCCACCTGGTCGATGGACACGGACAACTGTTCCACCGAGGCCGCCATGCTCGATGCCGCCTCCGCCTGCATCTCGGTGGAGCGGGCGCTGCCCGCCGCCGAAGCGGACAGATCGGCGGCCGATCGCGCCAGCGCCTGGGCATTGCCCACCATGGCGGCGATCAACTCGCGCAGGCCGTCGCGCATGTGGGTAAGGCGGACGATGAGCGCGCCGATCTCGTCCCCGCCCGCCTTGGGCATGGCGCGGGTGAGATCGCCGGCGGCGATGGCTTCCGCGGCCTCGCCGGCCTCGCGCAGGGAACGGGTTAGATGCCGCACGGTGAAGTGGGCCATGGACAGCACGGATACCAGACCTACAACGAACAGCACGAGATAGATCAGGCGGCCGCGCTGGTACGCGGCTTCGGCGCGCTCGAATTCTTCCTTCGCCGCCTGGGTCTGATAGGCCTTGAGTTTGGCCAGGGCCTGGTGGGCAGCCTTGCCTTTGGTGTTTACCGCCACCAGGAAGGCGTACAGCACCGCATCGCCGAAATCCCCCGCCCGCATCGCTTCCGAGGCGGCCAGCAGCTTGGTTAGCCAGGCCTCGCGCTTGTCGGCGAAATCGGCCGCGAGCAGCTTTTCCTCCTCGGTCAGGTAGGTGGCCATGTATTTCGTCCACAAGCCGTCCAGTTCCGCCTTGCGGCCGGCCACCGCATCCAGGTGCATGCTCACGGGGTGGTCGTGCAGGGCGGCGGTTGGGCTGTCCGGGGCGTGCTGGAAGGCGAGCAGGATTTGCGCCGTGTTTTCGCGGATGCCGGCATCGATGCGGGCGAGGTCGAGCAGGGGTATGGCGCGGTTCTCGTACACCGTCTTGAGGGCGTCGCGCGACCGGTCCAGGCTCTGCCAGCCCATCGCCATGGCGAGGACGAAGAGCAGGGCGGCAAGCCCGACCATGAGCCACAGCCGCTGGGCGATGCTGAAGCCGCCTCCGCCGCCGCGCGCCGTGCCGTTCACACCACCGGCCCGCCGGGCCGGACCACTGTTCACTGCGGAGTTGTCTTCGCGCGTCATGGCGCTTTCCTTCGCATCCGAGGTTTATGAACGCCCCGTCCATCGCGTACCGGCGATGGCGGGCTGCCTGTGCGCTTAACGGCGCGCGGCGCGCGTTTCTTTAGGGATGGACATGGGGAGCGCCTCCCCGTCAGGCGACGTGGGCGAAGAACAGATAGGCCGCCGCCGCCGCCGCCGCGAAACCGGCCGCGTCCGCCACCAGGCCGCCGGCAACGGCATGGCGCACGCGCTGGATGCCGACCGCGCCGAAGTACACCGCCAGCACGTAGAAGGTGGTTTCCGTGCTGCCCTGGATGATGCTGGCGAGGCGGCCGGCGAAGCTGTCGGCGCCGTGGGCCTGCATGGTTTCCACCATCATGGCGCGGGCGCCGGAGCCGGACAGGGGCTTCATGAGCATGGTGGGCAGGGCGTCCACCCAGGCGGTGTCGAAGCCCAGGGCCGCGACCGCGCCGCGCACCGCCTCGACGAAGGCCGGCAGGGCGCCGCTGGCGCGCAGCATGCCGATGGCGACCAGCATGGCCACCAGGTAGGGAATGATGCTCACCGCGGTGTGGAAGCCTTCCTTGGCGCCGTCGATGAAGGCCTCGTAGGCATTCACCCGCTGCCACGCCGCGCCCAGCAGGAACACCAGCACCAGGGCGAGCAGCAGGAAGTTGGACAGGGTGGAGGAACTCGCCGTCATCTCCGCCGCCGGCATCCTGGCGAAATGCCAGGCCAGCCCCCCCACCACCGCCGTGACCCCGCCGAGCCAGGCCAGCACCACGGCGTCCAGGCGGATCCTCTGCACCGCCGCGACGAACAGGAAGCCGGCCAGGGTGGAGGCATAGGTGGCCATCAGGATGGGGATGAACACGTCGGTGGGATCCGCCGCGCCCATTTGCGCCCGGTAGGTGAAGATGGTCACCGGCAGCAGGGTCACCGAGGAGGCGTTGAGCACCAGGAACAGGATTTGCGCGTCGCTGGCGGTGTCCTTGCGCGGGTTCAGCTCCTGCAATTCCTTCATGGCCTTGAGGCCCATGGGCGTGGCGGCGTTGTCCAGACCCAGCACGTTGGCGGCCATGTTCATGGTGATCGAGCCCAGCGCCGGATGGCCGCGCGGCACCTCGGGGAACAGGCGCGCGAACAGCGGCCCAAGCCCGCGCCCCACCAGGTCGAGGAAGCCCGCCCGCTCGCCCACCTTCATCACCCCCAGCCACAGGCACATGACGCCGGTGAGACCCAGGGCCACCTCGAAAGCGGTCTTGGCGGAGTCGAAGGCGGCCTTCATCACCGCGCCGAAGATGGCCGCGTCGCCGCCCAGGTATTGCAGCACGGCGGCGGCGAAGGCGATGGCGAAGAAGCCGATCCAGAGGGCGTTCAACATGGCTTCAGCCGGCCTTGTAGGGCAAGGGCTGCTGGGGAATGTCCAGGGCGGCGAACTCCGGGTCCTTGTGCATCAGTGTCGCGCCGGCCAATTCCGCGCAGGCGGCGATCCAGGCATCCGCCAGGGAAAGCCGGGCGGTGGCCTTGAAGCGGCCGGCGGCCTGCAGCAAGTCCGGCGACTCGTGCACCCATTCGATGGGCAGGGCGAGGCACTGCTCATAGGCCAGCCGCCCCGCCGCCTCGCCTTCGTCCTTCCACACCCGGTAGAGCACTTCCATCAAGCTGATGAAACAGCCCAGGCACAACGCCTTGCCTCCCTGGGCCTGGCGCAACACCTCGGCCACCGCGTCCGCGCCCGGCTCGTCATCCCGCAGGGTGAGCAGGGCGGAGGTGTCCAGCAGCCAGCGTTTCACTCGCCCGCCTCGTCAACCCCGCGCTCGGCCAGCAGACGCGCCGTGCCGCCACCCTTGCCGCGACCCCTGAACGCGGCGATGGGGTCCGCCGGCACCGGCAGCACGCGCAGGTGGTCGCCCTCGATCACCCATTCCAGCCGATCCGAAGGCGACAGGCCGAAGTGCTTGCGCACGGCGGCGGGCACCACGGTCTGGCCCCGTTCTGTGATGGTGCTGCGCATGACGACCTCCAAAATGAATTACCAATATCAGACGAATGTAAGTCAGCCGGCCGGATACTACAAGCCAATGCCCGATCACCCCATCCAGCCTCCCGCCACCGCCCGCGCCCGGCCCAGGGCGGCGAGGGTGTCCAGCAACTGGGGCAGGCGCTTCTTCCAGGGACCCTTGCCGGTGAAGCGGGCGGCCAGGTCGGCTTCGGACAGCGGGGCGGCGGCGTCCGCCTGTTCCGGCAGGGTGGCGAGCCAG
>JBBIPL010000082.1:0-9621 GCA_037442845.1 Hydrogenophilales bacterium
TGCGCATCCTCTTCCTCACCCATGCCTTCAACAGCTTGAGCCAACGGCTGTATGTGGAACTCACGGCTCTGGGCCACGAGATTTCCATCGAGTTCGACATCAACGACAGCGTCACCGTCGAGGCTGTCGAACTGTTCCGGCCCCACCTGATCCTGGCCCCCTATCTGCGCCGGGCCATTCCGGAAGCCATCTGGCGTGAGCATGTCTGCCTGATCGTGCATCCCGGACCGGTGGGCGACCGGGGTCCGTCGGCGCTCGACTGGGCGATCCTCAAGGGCGAAGCCGAGTGGGGTGTAACCGTGCTGCAAGCGGAGGCCGAGATGGACGCGGGGCCGGTATGGGCCAGCGAGACCTTTCCCATGCGGGAAGCAAAGAAATCCAGCCTCTACCGCAACGAAGTCACCGAAGCGACGGTGAAGGCGGTGAAGGCGGCCATCGAGCGATTGCCGGACTACCGTGCCGGAACCTGGCAGCCCACGGCCGTGCCCCTCAAGCCCATGCACCCCTTGATGCGGCAGCAGGACCGCGCCATCGACTGGGAGCGGGACGCCACCGATACCGTGCTCGCCAAGCTGAATGCCGCCGACGGCTTTCCCGGCCTGCGCGACAGCCTGTTCGGCCAGGCCTGCCAGTTCTACGACGGCCGCGCTTTCCCGGCCCGGGGCCGGCCCGGCGAGGTGCTGGGCCGGGCGGGGGAGGGCGTGGTGCGGGCCACCGCCGACGGGGCGGTGTGGATCGGCCATTGCAAGCAAGAGGGCGGGATCAAGCTGCCGGTGGCTAGTGTGTTCAGGGACGTGGATCAGTTGTTGGAAATGGAAGCGTTGCCAAATCCCCCCTGTCCCCCCTTTACGAAAGGGGGGGACGTCCAATTGGCCGGCGCGGTCACTCCCCCCTTTTATAAAGGGGGACTGGGGGGGATTTCGCCGGACCCCGACATCCGCTACCTGGAATCCAGCGCCGTTGGCTTCCTTTACTTCGACTTCTACAACGGCGCCATGGGCGCCGCCGCCTGCGAGCGCCTGCTGGCCGCCTATGAAGCAGCTCGCCAGCGACCCACCAAGGTCATCGTGCTTATGGGCGGCGCCGACTTCTTCAGCAACGGCCTGGACCTCAACCGCATCGAGGCGGCGGCGAGCCCGCCGGACGAATCCTGGCGCAACATCAACGCCATGGATGACCTGTGCCGGGCCATTCTGAGGACCGAATCCCACCTCACCGTCAGCGCCCTGCGCGGCAACGCCGGCGCCGGCGGCGCCTTCCTGGCTCTGGCGGCGGACTTCGTGTGGGCGCGGCACGGCGTCATCCTTAACCCGCATTACAAGAACATGGGCAACCTGTATGGCTCCGAGTACTGGAGTTATCTGCTGCCGCGCCGGGTGGGAGCCGGCAAGGCCGGCGACATCATGCGCCACCGGCTGCCACTGGGCGCGGATCAGGCCGTCACTTTGGGTTTCCTGGATGAGGTCTTCGGTGACGCTCCTGCCGCCTTCGAAACCGAAGTGCGCCGCCGTGCGGAGGCCCTGGGCGCGGCCACCGACTTCGCCGAGCAGTTGCAGGCCAGGAACCGGCGCCGCGCCGAAGACGAGGCGGCCAAGCCCCTGGAGGCCTACCGGGCCGAAGAACTGAAGCACATGCAGCGCAACTTCTACGGCTTCGATCCCAGCTACCACGTGGCCCGCCACCATTTCGTGCGCAAGACGCCGCATTCCTGGACGCCGAGGCACCTGGCCATCCATCGCGAGCTGGGCTGGAAGGTGCCGGAAGAGTCCGGGGCTGGCCTGAGCGAATCCGCCTCTCGGTAGGACCTTACTGCCAGTCGTGCACGTGGCTGTGGCGGTGTTCGATGCCGCCGTGGCGGTGGCGGTGCGTATGCACCAGGTTGGCGGCGGCGAGCAGCTTCATGTCGCCCAGCAGGCCATGGATGCCGCCGTCGTAGATGAGGTGGTGGTCCTCGCCCAGCACCAGGGCGCGGCTGCCCAGTTCCGGCGCCAGACTCAGGTTGTGGGTGCTGATCAGGGTGGTCACGTCGAGGCCGGAGAGGAAATCCACCAGCCAGCCGGTGGAGCGGGGGTCCAGCGAGGCGGTGGGCTCGTCCAGCAGCAACAGGCGGGGTTCCAGGGCGAGCAGGGCGGTCAGGCAGACCTTCTGTTTTTCGCCGCCGGACAGGGAGAAAGGCGGGCGTTGCAGATGGGCGGCGACCCCCACTTGTTCCGCCCAGTGCCGCACCCGTCCCTCCACGTCGGCCAGTCCCAGTTGGCGAGGGCCGAAGGCGATCTCGTCATACACCGTGGGGTTGAACAGCATGGCGTCGGGGTTCTGGAACAGCAGGGCGACCTCGCGGCGGAAGCGGCGATGCAGGTCCGGGGCTTTCAGACGCGCCGGCGTGATCGCCTCGTCGCCGTAGCGGTAGGCGCCCGCCGTGGGGGCGATGAGACCGTCGAGGATTTTCAGCAGGGTGGACTTGCCGCTGCCGTTGCAGCCCAGGAGTACCGCCTTTTCCCCGGCGTGGATCTGGAAGGAGATGTCCGCCAGGACCTCCTTGGCGCCGTAGCGGTGGGTGATGCCGGCGGCTTCGATGATGGGTTCTCCCCCCTTTCGTAAAGGGGGGAGGGGGGGATTTAGTTCTGCTAGCGAGGGTGAGGGCGTCGAAATCCCCCCCCGCCCCCCTTTTAGAAAGGGGGGGGTAGGCATGTGCTTGCCCTGCGCCACCCGGTAGCGCAACTCAGTCATGGAAGAACCCCCGCGAACGCAGGGCCTGGGCGGACTGCGTGGCGGCGTGCAGCGACTTCTCCAGGAACCAGGAAGCCGCCGCCGCGCTGGCGCGATAACGGTCCATCAGACTGGGGCGCCGCAGTGAACGGCTGGCCAGGGCCATGCGGAAGTCTTCGTGCGCGCGGCGGAAGGCGAGGGCCTGGCTGTAGGCGAGGCCCAGCACATAGGTGAGGCCTTTCGAGAAATCCAGGGCGCGGAACAGGTTGGCGCGGGCGATGAACAGGAAACTCAGGCTGGTGAGCAGCAGCACGCGCAGATTCAGGCGCGCCAGGGTGAGCCAGGGCGAGAGCTCCTGCCACCAGGCCATCAGCGCGTAACTCAGGCTGATGATCGCGTTGAAGGCGAGGATGGCGAGCAAGGCCCGCCGCAGCAGGCGCCAGGCGTCACTTCCGGCCAGCAGCAGGACGAGGACCAGGCCGGCGCCCAGCCAGACGGGATCATGTACCAGGGTCGCGGCGAGGATGCCCGCCAGATAAAGGTACAGGAGGAGACGATCGCGGTTCATGCGCGGATTGTCGCCGGACTTGGTCCGCCGTCCCAGTCCCTGAGTTCAGGCGTCGAGCCGCGACCGCAAGCGCGTCAGGTAGCGGTAGCCGAGCACGGTGAGCACGCCCTCGGCGATGCCGACCAGCAGGTGCGGCAAGATCACCGCCGGCAGGGTGACGCTGAGACCGAAGGGGAAGAACAGCGGCGCGCCGTCGGCATCCCGGGCGATCGCCGGCTGCAGGCCGAGCACCACCGCCACCAGGGCCGCGGGCAGGACGATGGACAGCCAGCCGGCGAGGAACAGGGCGAGGTTCTCGTGCAGCCGCGCGAGCAGCTTCCAGGCGGCGAGGGCGCAGAAAGCGCCGACTCCTCCCATGGCCAGCGCGTTGATGGGCAGGGCGGTGATGCCGCCGTCGCCGAACAGCAGGGCCTGCATGGCCAGCACCAGGGAGATGGCGAGGAAGGCCATCCAGCCGCCGAAGCAGACGGCGAGCAGGCCGATGCCGGCGGCGTGCGCGGTGGCGCCCCCCGGCAGGGGCAGGGCCACCATCATGAGCACGAAGGAAAGCGCGGTATAGGCGGCGAGGAAGGGCAGGGTATCGGCGTCCAGCCGTTTTTTCACCCGATGCGCGGCATAGGCCCACAGGCCCGCGGCCAGCGCATAGGCCGGCAGGTAGGTCTGCGGGGAAATGAAGCCATCGGGGATGTGCATGCCAGGTTCAGGCGCCGGATGTCAGGGGTCAGAACGCGATGGACAGGTTAACGATGAAGCGGTAGTCCTCCGTGCCCTCGGCGCCCTGCTGATCGTCTTCCTCGTTGAGGTCGGTCCAGACGGGTTTTTTCAGGGCCAGGGCGAGACTCATGTTGTCCTTGTAGAGCCGCACGCCAAGCACGCCGTAGAGCATTTCCCCGCCGGTGGCCGGCTCACCCTGGCCGTTGGCCTCGTCCCGGCCCAGTTTGAGGTAATTCAGTTCGGCGATGCCGTCCAGGCGGAAGCGGTTTTCCGGGTTTTTCATGAGCCGGTAGGCGAAGGCGGTGTTGAAGCGTGTTTCCGTGCCGAATTTCAGGCTGCCTACCGTCGGGTCGTCATAGGTGTATTTCCGGAAACGGGTCTGCGCGGCCTCGGCGACGAAGGTGGCCTTCTCCGTAAATTGCCGGGTGGCGGTCAGGCCATAGGTGAAGGAAGGCTTGCCGTAGCCGGTCGACTTGCCCGGGTCGATGATGCCGCCCTGCAAGCGCTTGTCGGGATTGCCGGTGGGCAGGGTCATGCCGGCCATGGCGGAGAAGTGCCAGTCCATGAGGTCATCCAGGCTTTCGCTGGCGGGGGTGAGCTGGAGGCCGTCGTCGTACTTGAAGCCGATCACGGCGCCCACCGAGACATCCGCCAGGCCGCGTGCATCGGCACCTTCGGGCTCGTCCACCTTGACGTTGTAGGGCTGCGTCACATAGGCCGTGAGCCAGGGCTTGATTCCGTAGCCCAGGGTCAGCAGCCAGTATCGGTTGTACTCGCTTTCCGCGTCATGGTCCGGCGGCGGGGTCCGGCCGGTCTCGAACCTCGCATGGTCCATCTTCAGGGAAACCAGCCAGGAGCCCTGGCCAAGCGTGGCGGAGGCGGAGGTTTCCACCGCCGCGCCCGGCCCGTCCAGGGAAATCGCGCCCAGGGTGGGCATGCCGTGGTGGGCCTCGGCCGTGCTGGCCGCGGCGGCAAGAACGAGGGCGAGATGGCGGACGGATTTCATTTCGGATGCCTCCTTTTCACATACAGGCTGAGCAGGCCGAACAGGCCCAGGATGATCGCCACGCCCACGGCGATGCGGCTATAGCGTTCGAAGGCGGGTTTCTCGGAGTCCGTCAGGGCGGCCGCGGCATCCGTTTCGAGCTTGAAGTCGAGGCCGTGGCCGTCCTCGGAGAAGGACTTCACGCGCCAGACTCCGGCCCGGTCGGGCAGGAAGGCGATACGACCCTGACCGTCGGTGCGGCCCACCTGATAGGGCAGTTTTTCACCCTCCCGGTAGATTTCGTACGCCTCGAAGGCGAAGGGATGGTTGTCCAGGTAGAACAGCTTGATGACGATCGCCGGCGCACCCTGCACGCTGTGCTGAAGATCGTGGGCACGCGCGGGCCAGGCCGCGAACAGGCAGAACAGCGCCGCGAGCAAAGTTCGCGCGCTCATCGCATTTCGAACTGCAGGCTGCTGGCGTGGATGACCTTGTCGGCCTTACCGTCGTGGAGCGGAAATTCCAGGCTGCCCTGCACGAGCTGGAAGCCGGGGTTCTGCAAACGGATGTTGATGGCGCCGTCGGCATCGGTGATGCCGCGCGGCTTGCCGAAATAGGCGACGGTCACGCCGGCCGCCGGCTTGCCCTGAAAATAGGCGCGCAGGCGTAGCTTGTCGCCGGTTTTCAGACTAAGCGGATTCGCCAGCGGGACGAGTTCCAGATCGCGCGTCAGGGGTCTGGCCAGGGCTTCGCCCCACTGGTCGATGCGCTTGATGGCCTCCACCGACAGCCAGCTGTCGAGGACCGCGCCCGCCTCGTCCTTGGGCAGGTTTTTGACGCCGTAGGGCGTCTTGCTCCAATAGCCGCTGGAAACCAGGAACCAGCTGGCGGCGCAATCGCCCTTCAGCGTTACCGGATAGCTCTTGCCGCGCTCGGCCGGCTGTTCCCGTCCGGCGGCGTCATAACATGCGCCCGCCTTGACGCTTTCCGCCCGGTATTCCAGACGCTTGGCGCCTTCGTGGGCGGAGCGTTCGTGGCCGTAAGCCAGGGTATGCATAAAGGCGTCCCGTTCGATCCACAAATCATGAGCCAGGAGGGGCATGGACAGCAGACCGGGCAGGACGAAAAACAGGTAGCGGAACATGGATGAAGCGTTTTCTCGGAATGCCTGGATCCTATTGGATCATATGAAAAAAACATAATACGTAATAATTATGGGTGCACAAAGCCCGATGGCTGCTCGCTCGCTTCAGCGCACCTCGTCGTTGCGGCGGCGGCGCCAGATGACCGTCATGGCCAGGCTGATAAAGACGCCGAAGCTGACGATGATCCAGTGGATATGCACGCCTTGCCCGACCATCAGAGCGAAGGCGCCGAGCAGCACGGGCTCTTTCTCGCATGCCGCGCCGGCCATGAAAATGCTGTCGGGGAAGGGCTGCGGATTGTCATTGATAAGAAAATTATGATTGAATCACATAATTAAAATTTATCTTCGCATAAAAAATGGCTGACCGTCGCTTACAGGTGTTCCATACCGTTGCCAAGCAACTGTCCTTCACCAAGGCCGCGGAGTTGCTGTTCATGACGCAGCCGGCGGTGACCTTCCAGGTCAAGCAACTGGAGGAGCACTTCAACACCCGCCTGTTCGAGCGCTCGCACGGCCGCATCTCCCTGACCCCCGCGGGCGAACTGGCGCTGGACTACGCCGAGCGCATCCTCAACCTCACCGGCGAGATGGAAGCGCGCATTTCCGAGCTCACCGGCCAAGTCAGCGGCCCCCTGCTCATCGGCGCTTCCACCACCATCGCCGAATACATGCTTCCCCGCCTGCTCGGCGAGTTCAAGCGGCTGCATCCGGAAACCCAGGCCCGCCTGACCGTGGCAAACTCGGAAACCATCGAAAACAAGGTGACCGATCACACCCTCGACATGGGCCTCATCGAATCGCCCTCGCATCATCCCAACCTCATCACCCAGGTGTGCTGCGAGGATGAACTTGTGATGATCTGCGCCCCGTTTTCCGAGCTCGCCCAGCTCGCCTCCGCCACGCCCAAGCAGGTGGCCACGCATCCCTACATCAGCCGTGAATCCGGTTCCGGCACGCGCGAATGCATCGATGACTTCTTCAAGATGAACGGCGTCTGCCTGGACGAGATCAACCTGGTCATGGAACTCGGCAGCCGCGAGGCGGTGAAGGGCGCCGTGGCGGCCGGCCTGGGCGTGGCGGTGGTGTCGAGCACGACGGTGGCGAAGGAGGTGAAGCTGGGCGAACTGGTCGCCATTCCCCTCGCCCCGCCGCTGCGGCGCCAACTCTCCCTGGTCTATCCGCCGGAGAAGTTCCGCAGCAAGCTGCTGCAGTCCTTCCTGGATTTCCTCGGCAGCAGTTCGCTTCTCAAGGAATACACGGTCAGCCGGTTGCGCACATGACGGCGGACGAGCGGCGCCTGCTGCGCCTGTTCCGGGCGCTCGACGGCGGCCGGCGGGCCGGCCTGCTGGATTACGCGGAATTCCTGCTGAACCGCGCCGCGCCGCAGCGGCCCGAGGCGCCCACGCTGCCCCTGCCCATTCCCCGCCCGGACAAGGAAAGCGTGGTGAAGGCCATCCAGCGCCTGCGCGCGACCTATCCCATGCTGGACCGGGCGAAGATCCTGCACGACACCTCCGCCTGCATGACCAAGCATCTGGTGCATGGCAAGCCCGCCGCCGAGGTGATCGACGAACTCGAAGCCCTGTTCATGGGTCACTATCAGGCCCTCGGCAAGGAGGAGTAGCGTCCCGCTCCGGCCTGCCGGACAATTCCGGCCCGTTCATCCCGGCATTACACAAGGAACATCATGGCCAACGCCGACCCCGTCGAACTGGAAAAATTCAGCCAGCTCGCCCATCGCTGGTGGGACCCCAACTCCGAATTCAAGCCCCTGCACGACATCAACCCGCTGCGCCTGGAGTGGCTCGACCGCCTCTGCGGCGGCATCCAGGGCAAAAGCGTGCTGGACGTCGGCTGCGGCGGCGGCATCCTCGCCGAAAGCATGGCCGTGCGAGGCGCCCGCGTCACCGGCATCGACCTCTCGGAGAAGGCTCTGCGCGTGGCCAAGCTGCACCAGCTCGAATCCGGCGTCGAGGTCGATTACCGCCTCGTCGCCGCCGAGGCGCTGGCGGAACAGGAGCCGGAACAGTACGACGTGGTCACCTGCATGGAAATGCTCGAACACGTGCCGGACCCCGCCTCCGCCATGGCCGCCTGCGCGCGCCTGGCCAAGCCGGACGGCTGGGTGTTCTTCTCCACCCTGAACCGCAATCCCAAAAGCTACCTGTTCGCCATCGTCGGCGCCGAATACATCCTCAACCTGCTGCCCAAGGGCACGCACGACTGGGGCAAGTTCATCAAGCCGCACGAACTCGCCGCCCACGCCCGCGCGGCCGGCCTGGAGCCGGTGGAACTGATGGGCATGACCTACAACCCCATCAGCAAGGCCTACAAGCTGGAGCGGGACACCGATGTCAACTACCTGATGGCCTGCCGACGTGCCTGAAGTCCGCACGGTCTTGTTCGACCTGGACGGCACCCTGGTCGACACCGCTTTGGACCTCGGCCACTGTCTCAACGAACTGCGCCGCCGACGCGGCCTGCCGGATCTGGCCGAGGCCGACTACCGCCCGCAGGCCTCGCACGGGACCCAGGGCCTGCTGCGCCTGGGCTTCGGCCTCGCCGAGGGCGATCCCGCCTTCGTCGCGCTGCGCCGGGAATTCCTCGATATTTATGAGTCCTGCCTCACCGCGAACTCCCTGGTCTTCCCCGGCATGGCCGAAGTGCTCGAAGAGTTGGAGAACAGGGGGCTCCCCTGGGGCGTGGTCACCAACAAGCCCATCCGCTACACCGAACCCCTGCTCGCCCACTTAGGCCTGCTGGCGCGCGCCGCCTGCGTGGTGTGCGGCGATACGCTGGCCTTCAACAAGCCGCATCCCGCCCCCATGCTGCATGCCTGCGCCCTCGCCGACAGCGCCCCGGAGCACTGTCTTTACATCGGCGACGCGAAACGCGACATCATCGCCGCCCGCGCCGCCGGCATGCCGGCCCTGGTCGCCCTGTACGGCTATCTCGGCCCCGAGGATCGTCCCGAGGAATGGGGCGCCGTCGGCCAGATCGAATCTCCGGACGCACTGCTGGACTGGATCGGCACCCGCGGGACGCAGGTTTGACGCGGCCCGGCGCGGCGCGTAGATTGTCCACGCCGCCGTCTTGAACTTTTCGCGAGCGGCGGCATCTACGCATCACCCATCCGGGGCCGACCTGGTTTCGACGGGGGTCGCGAAGCAGACAAGTGCATACCGAGGACCAGTCACCTCGTAAATCCATCTGGAATCAAGTAATCGCCAACGACGATACTTACGCTCTGGCCGCTTGACGGTCAGACTCCACACCGGTTGGTCCATGGGCCGGGCTGGGAAACCAGCGGTGGAGTCATTTACATGGACTCGCGCTGAGCCGGGCCGCTTGACCCAGCGTTAAACCAAGGCGGCTCGCCTGAAACCAGCCTGTCCGATCGGCGGGTTCCGGGTCAAAACCAAATGAACGGACTAAGTATGTAGAACTTGCTGTAGAGGACTTTCGGACGCGGGTTCGATTCCCGCCGGCTCCACCAAT
>JBBIPL010000083.1:0-9554 GCA_037442845.1 Hydrogenophilales bacterium
CCACACGCACAAACCCGCCTTCGGGCGCGTTCAACTGAGGTTTTTAGGATAATTCGGCGAAAAATTTCCAGGCTCATCTGGTGAGCCTTCAAAGGGGAACAATCCCGGCAAAAGGGAATGGGGAGTTCCATGATCGAGCGGTATTGGGGCAAGGAGAGTTCACTGGTTGTGCGGAACTGGGGAGCGACTTGAAGTTTTCTCATCTTATTCCAGAAGTCCGTGTCCTTTGGGCAAAAGGCGCTGAACCGCATGGCCATAGCTTATTGGCGCACATGCTGGATGTGGCTGCTGTAGCCGAAACCATCTTGCGGAGGGAATCACCCCGAACCAAGGCTTGGGTGGTAGATGCCTTTGGCCTCTCCGATGAGCTTGCACTGCGTTGGTTGGCGGCGATGTGCGGCCTGCATGATTTTGGCAAGGCCATTCCCGGCTTCCAGGCCAAATGGCCCGATGGCCGAATAGCTGACGAAATGGCAGGGCTTCGATGGGCGCCCAGCGTGTCCCTTAACGCGACGCGGCATGACCTGGCCAGCGCCGCGCTATTGCGTGCCGAGCTTGCCCGCCATTTCCCCGGCTCGCCCTGGATACCGGCCATCACCCAAGCCTTGGGCGCGCATCACGGCTACTTTCCCCGCCCTTGGGAGATGCGCGATGCCAAGCCGATAGGCGAAGGCCCCGAATGGCCCGAGGCCAGGGCGCGATTGCTCGAAGCCTACCTGACCACTCTGCTTCCCGACGAGATGCCCGCCATGGATGAATTTTCCCTGCCCGCCACTGCCTGGCTGGCCGGCTTGGTCAGCATCGCCGACTGGATCGGTTCCAACCAGGACTGGTTTCCACCGGGCGAACGCGCCGAAACCCTCGCCGGACATCATGCCAAGGCCCTCGAACTGGCCGAACTGGCGCTGGACGACATCGGCTGGCCCGGCTTCCGGCCGTTGTTCGCGGCGGATGCCGCTACCGACGCACTGGTCAAACGCATCCTCGGCACCGCGGCGGAGGAGCCGACCGTGGCGCGACCTTTGCAACGGGCAGGCGACCGCTTGTTGAGCAATGCCAGCGGGCCGGTATTGATGATCGTCGAAGCCCCGATGGGCGAGGGCAAGACCGAATTGGCCTTTCTCGCCCACCTCCGGCTTCAGGCCGCGAACGGGCATCGCGGCTTGTATGTGGCCCTGCCCACCCAGGCGACCGGCAATGCCATGTTCAAGCGCGCGCTGATGTTCCTGAAGAACTTCGCGCCGGACATCCGGCTCGACATCCAGCTCGTCCATGGCGGCGCGATGCTGGACAAGCGGGTCCACCAATTGCGCGGAGTGAACGCCTCCGAAGACGAATCCATCGCCTCCTCGGCCTGGTTCTCCCAACGCAAACGACCGTTGCTTTCGCCTTATGGCGTCGGCACCGTCGACCAGGCCCTGTTTGCCATCCTTCACGTCAAACACCACTTCGTGCGCCTGTGGGGGCTGGCCAACCGGGTGGTGGTGCTGGACGAAATCCACGCCTACGACACCTACACCAGCGGCCTGATCGAAGCGCTGTTGCGCTGGCTCAAGGCGATGAACTGCTCGGTGGTGCTGATGAGCGCCACCCTGCCCGCCAGGCGCCGCGCGGCATTCCTGCAAGCCTGGGGCATGCCCGATGGCCTGGATATCGACTATCCCCGCGTCCTGCTCGCCAGCGATGCCGGCATCCAAGGCGAGCACATCCCCTGTCGGCCGCTCGCCCCCATCACGCTTGTCGGCATTGCGGAAGATATCGAAAGTCTTGCCGCGGCAGCCATGGAAGCCCTGTCCGGCGGTGGTTGCGGCGTGGTCGTCGTCAACACCGTCCAGCGCGCGCAGGCGCTGTATTCCATCCTGAAGGAGAGGATATGCGACGACACGCAACTCCTGTTGTTCCATGCCCGCTATCCGGCGGACGAACGCAGCAAGCGGGAAAAGCTTGTCCTAAGAAAGTTCGGGTGCGGCGAGCATGTTCGGCGTCCGGCTCGCGCCCTGCTGGTTGCGACCCAGGTAGTGGAACAAAGCCTGGATATCGATTTCGACTTCATGATCACCGACCTGGCCCCGGTGGACCTGTTGCTGCAACGCGCCGGGCGCCTGCATCGCCACGAACGGCAACGCCCCGCGGCCCATGCCGCACCCCGCCTGGTCGTGGCCGGCCTCCAACGCGAGCGCATGCCGGAATTGAAGGAAACCGCCTGGGGTTTCGTCTATGACCCCTACGTGCTCTATCGGACTTGGAGCATCGCCGGCGCGGTGCCGATCTGGCGGCTGCCCGAAGACATCGACCGGCTGGTGCAGGCCGTGTATGCCGGTGACCCCTTCGCGGCGGAAGATCGGGAGGAATACCTGAAAACGCTCGATCAGGCCTTGGGCACCCATCTCGCCCGTGTTCAGGAGCAACGGCGCCAGGCGATGAACGTGGCCCTGGATGCCGAGGCCGAACTGTCCAATGCCTATGTCGCCACGCCCCGCGCGAATGAAGAAGGCGAAGGCGATGGGCTGCGGGTGGTCACCCGACTGGGCGAAGACAGCCTCACCGTCGTACCGATCTTGGCGAACGATGAAGGTTGGCGCCTATTCGCCACCGACGCCGCCTTCGATGCGAATGCGGAGCCCGGCCCGACCCTCGCCCAGAACATCTATCGCCGCCAGGTTCGGCTTTCCCGCAAAGACCTCGTCAAGGCCTTGCGCGCGCAGCCTATCCCCAAGGCCTTCGAATCGCATCCGCTGCTGCGCAACCTGCATCCGCTGATCTTCAGCGACGGCTTTGCCGACTTCGACCGCCTGCGGGTGCGCCTCGACCACGAACTCGGCATTACTTACGAAACCACGACAAAGGAGGACGCATGACCGACCAACCGACCTTCAACCTGCTCGACGAGCCCTGGATACCGGTGCGCACCCACGCCGGCGAGGTCATCGAAGTCAGCCTGAGCGATGCCCTGTTGAACGCCCGCGACTATGTCGCCCTGGCGGAAACCTCGCCGCCCAACCTCATCGCGTTGTACCGCGTGCTGCTTGCCGCCCTGCATCGGGCCTTGACCACCCAGCATGGCCAATGGCGCGACGCCGACCGCGCCCGCTGGTTCCGCGACGGGCTGCCAAAAGCGCCGATCCGCGCCTACCTGGAAAACTGGCGGGAACGGTTCTGGCTATTCCACCCGAGCGAGCCCTTCATGCAGGTAGCGGCGTTGGCGGAGGCCGACGAAACACGGAAAAAATTGAAGGCCCGAACACAGGTCGCTCTCGAAGGCGCGAACGGCAATACGCCTGTCGTATTCGACCATTCCCAGGATGACGCACCTGCTGCCGTCTCGTTCGCCCAGGCTTGCCGCAACCTGTTGGGCTTTCTCCAGTTCACTCCGGGCGGTCTGGTCAAGACGGTGCGCGACTCCGACAAGGCCGGCGCGCTGGCGAACACAGCCGCCGTCATGCCTACCGGTGCAAACCTATCTGAAACCCTGCTGCTCGGCCTGCATCCTTTCGACGCCCGTCGCGCCGACGACCTGCCAAGCTGGGAGCGACCCAAACCGACCATTGCCATGTTGCGGGCAGAGCCGACCATGGCATCCGGCCCGAACGACCGCTATACCCGACTCAGCCGCGCCGTGCTGTTGGCGCCGGTCGCCGATGATGGCAGGCCAGCATGCGAAGTGCGCCAGTTGCGCTTTGCCGCCGGGCTGGCATTGGGAGAAGACCCGAACGCCCCCGACCCCATGGCCTGTTATCGGGTCAACAAGGAAGGTAAGGCCATCCGCATTTCCTACAGCGAGGGACGCGCCATCTGGCGCGACCTGCCTTCGCTGGTACCCGACCCGAGCAAATCCCAGGACATCCCGGCCGCCATCCTGGGCTGGGCGGCCAATCTCTACTCGGCCCTCGGGCATTGGGATGCCCCCGTACAGGTCCTGACCGCAGGCCTGGCCAGCGACCAGGCGAAACTGTTGCGCTGGCGGGCTGAACGCATCGAACTGCCGAAAGCCCTGCTGACACAAGCGGACGCAGCGGAATTTCTCCGCCTCCAGGTCCGCTTCGCGGAAGAGACCCACAGCCGTTTGCGCAGTCTGCAGACTGGTCTGATCGCCCAGACCATGCCGGACCCCGATCACACGGACACCAAGGCCCGAGCCAAGACGATCCTGGCCAACGGCCCCGCCGCCGCCACGTTCTTCTCCGCCGCCGAACGCGCCCTGCTCAAGCTCATGCAGCAGATCGCCAACGGCGACTTCGACGCGGCCGATCAAGACTGGAAGGCCACGCTGGCCGAAGCGGCCAGGCAGTCCTGGACCTCGACCCGGCGCAGTCTGGGCGATTCACCCGCCGTCCTGCGGGCGGATGCGCGCACCTGGCCCCGCTTCATCGGCCTGTTGAACAGCCTTGTTCCCCCTGCCCCGGCAGCCACACCCAAACCAGAGGAGGTTTCAGCATGAGCGAACACGCTCAATCCTTCATCACCCACCTGATCGGGCTCAAGGAAAGTGACCGGGGGGCGTTCGCCCACCTCAAGCGCAGCCTGGGTTTCGACCCCGGCGCCTATCCGCCCGCCTATCCCTATGTCGAACGCTTCGTCGGCGCGGACAAGCATGCCGACGATCCGCGCCGCAAAGCCTTGTACCTGGCCGCCGGCCTGTTCGCCTTCCACCCGCAGCACGACGAGGGAACCAGTTTCGCCGCCGCACTGGGGCGGGTGGGCCGGTTGCGGGAGAGCGAAAGCATCGAACACCGCTTCATCGCCTTGCTGGGCGCCGAACCGGAAAGCCTGCCGACGCTGTTGCGCCAATCCGTTTCCTTGTTGGCCGCCGACGGCATCGGCTGCGACTACGTCGCCCTGCAAGGCGACTTGGCGCGCTGGTTCGACCCCTGGAACCTGGAAGCGCGCGACCGTTTGCGCCAACGCTGGGCGCGTGATTTCTACCGCGCCTACGACTCCCATGCCGCGTCTTACGACGACGCGGACACCGTCTCGCCCGCAACCGAACCCGAAACCGAACTTTGACCGGAGGACACCATGAGCTTGTTTGTCGAATACCACCTGATCCAGAACTTCGCCCCGTCCAACCTCAACCGCGACGACACCGGCGCGCCCAAGGACGCCATGTTCGGCGGCCATCGCCGGGCGCGGGTGAGCAGCCAGTGCTTCAAGCGGGCGATCCGCCTCAATGCCGCCGACGCCGCCACGATTCCCGCCGAGAACCAAGGGGTGCGCACCAAAAAACTGAAGCAACTGCTGGAGACCCGGCTGGAGGAAATGGGCCGGACTGATGCCGGTGCGCGAATCGAAGCCGCACTGGCCGGCGCCGGACTCAAACTCAAGGACGGCAAGACCGAATATCTGCTGTTCCTCGGCCAAGGCGAGGTCGAAGCCTTCGCCCAGTTGATCGACAAACACTGGGATGAATTGGCCGCCGCGCCGGCGCCGGATGCGAAGAAATCCAAGAAGGAAGCCAAAGCCAGCCTGCCGCCCGAGTTGATCAAGGAAGCCAAGGCGCTGCTGAACGGCCAGAAAGCGGTCGACGTCGCGATGTTCGGCCGCATGCTGACCGACATGCCGGACGTGAACCAGGACGCCGCCTGCCAGGTCGCCCACGCGATCTCCACGCATAAAGTGGAACGCGAGTTCGACTACTTCACCGCCGTTGACGACAAGGGCGATGCCAACGAAACCGGCGCCGGCATGATCGGCCAGATCGAGTTCAACTCCGCCACCTTCTACCGCTATGCCGTCATCGACGTGGCGAAGCTGGTCGAGAACCTGCAGAAGGACAAGGAACTGGCCCTGACTGGCATCCAGGCCTTCACGCAAGCCATGGCGCGGGCCATTCCCACCGGCAAGCAGAACACCTTCGCCGCCCACAACCCGCCCAGCTTCGTCGGCGTGGTGTTGCGCCATGCCAGCCCGTTCAACCTCGCCAACGCCTTCGAGAGACCCATCTGGCCCAAGACCGACAAAGAACTCACCGCGCTGTCCGTGGGCGCCCTCGCCGAGCACGACGCCAAGGTCGCCGGCGTCTACGGCGATGGCAAGGATGACTGGGCCTATCTCGACCTCACCGGCGCCTGGCCCGGCGACAAGGGCGAGGCCCAAGCCAGCCTGAATGCGCTGGCGAACTGGGTGGAAAGCAAGGTCCGCGCCGAACTGGGAGGCTGACCATGCCGACTCTGCTCTTGCGGCTGTCCGGCCCCATGCAGTCCTGGGGCACGACCAGCCGCTTCAATGAACGCGACAGCCAGTTGGAGCCATCCAAGTCCGGTGTCCTGGGCCTGGTCTGCGCCGCATTGGGACGTGATCGCACCGCGCCGGTGGACGATCTGTCCCGGCTGAAGATGGGCGTGCGGGTGGACCGGGAAGGCTTGTTGATGCGGGATTACCAGACGATTTCTCCACCCTACCGACGCGCCAATGGTGATCTTGAAAAGGAACTTGCGGTCATCAGTCCCCGCTACTACCTCGCCGATGCCGCCTTCCTGGTCGGCCTGGAAGGCGACGATCGCGGCCTGTTGGAACGCATCCACGCCGCCTTGCGCGCCCCGGTCTGGCCCCTCGCCCTCGGGCGCAAGAGTTTCCCGCCTGGCGAGCCGGTCTGGCTTGAGGGCGCCCTGCGCGAGAAGGGGTTGCGTGATGCCTTGCTCGCCTGGCCCAGCATCGCCAAGGCCAGGCACGAACACAAGGATGCTCCCCTCCGCCTGATCCTCGAACACGCCAGCACCGGCGCCGTACGTCTGGACCAGCCGGTCGCGCCGTTCTCGGAACGCCGGTTCGGACCACGCTACATCGCTTCGGAGGCCATCCATGTTCTTGTCTAAACTGACCCTCGACCCACGCCATCCGCAGGCGCGGCGCGATTTATCCGATGCCTATGAAATGCACCGCACCTTGGCCCGCGCCTTCGCGCCCGATGCCGAAACCGCGCCGGCGCGTTTCCTCTGGCGGCTGGAACGGCGCTCCGACACCCAGCCGTCTTCCGTCGTCCTGGTGCAATCGGCGCAGCCGGCGGACTGGTCCGTATTGCATGCATTTCCCGGCTATGCAAACGAAGTCCACGCCAACAAGGCGGTCGACCTGGAATCCCTGATCCAACCCGGCGCGCGTTATCGCTTCCGCCTGCTCGCCAACCCCACCGTGACCCGCGAGGGAAAGCGTTACGGGCTGACGCGCGAACAAGAACAGATCGCCTGGATTGCCCGCCAGGGCGAACGACACGGGTTTTCCGTGCTGGGTTGCGTGCGCGGCGCCGACGAACGGCTGCAAGTTCGGCAAGGCCGCGGCGGCAACCGCATCACGCTGCATACCGCCTTGTTCGAGGGGTTGCTGCAAGCAGATGTCCCCGAACACATGCGCCAGGGTTTGCTATGTGGAATTGGGCATGGCAAGGCGATGGGGCTTGGTTTGCTTTCGCTCGCACGGGTGAGCGGATGAATACGGCATCGCTCCCGCCAAAGCCTTCGGCCGCAGCTTGTTGCTCGTCCGCCGAATGGGCTAAAGTGTGCACACAAGTGTAGGCACAACAGGAGTCGATCATGCAAACCTTCACCATCCGAGATCTACGCGACCGTACCGGCGAACTGGTGCGCGATGCCGAGGCGGGCAAGCTTTCCGTGGTTACCAAGCATGGGCAACCGGTCTTTGTGGCGGTGCCGTTCGACGAGACGCTGCTCAAGAGCGGCGTCAATGTGGCCCTGGCCATGAAGTTGTTCGATGAAGAGAAGATCAGCCTGGGGCAGGCCGTGAGGCTCTCCGGGATGAGCCATTCGGCGTTCATCGACCTGCTGGGTCACTTGCGGATACCCATGCTGCGCATGGAGCCGGGCGAACTGGAGCGTGAGCTTGCCGACTTCGAATAGGCGGCTCGTGGCCGATACCGGGCCGTTGATCGCCCTGGCCCGCCTGGAACTGCTGGAGTTGCTGCCGGAGCTTTTCCAGCAGGTGTTCCTGACGCCGACAGTCTTGGCGGAATGCGAAGCCAAGCCGGATTGCGGGGAAGGCGCGCGTATCCGGGCAGCGGTGGATATGGGGCGGCTTGAGCTTCTCGCGCCACGCGAAGCCTTGCCCATATGGGGGATCGATCCGGGCGAAGCCAGCGCGATTGCGTTGGTTTTGGAGCAAAGCGCCGGTGTGCTGATGGATGACAAGGCGGGTCGCGGAGTGGCCACGCGGCTTGGCGTGAAGAGCATCGGCAGCGCGGGTGTGCTGGTGCTGGCCAAGCGCCGAGGCCGGTTGGTCGGCGTCCGGTCTCACCTTGAAGCGTTGATCGCGTCCGGCTACTTTCTGGGTGCGAACGTGGTGTCCGAGGCCATGCGCATGGCCGGCGAGTAGTACCAGTTCCCCATGGCCGATATCCTTCCACCCCTGCGCCCCATCCCCATCAAGGAGCGGCTGTCCATTCTCTACATCGAGCGAGGCCATTTGGACGTCCTGGATGGCGCCTTCCTGGTAGTGGACAAGAACGGCGTGCGCACCCACATCCCGGTGGGGGGTGTGGCCTGTCTCATGTTGGAGCCCGGTACCCGCGTCTCTCATGCCGCTTGCGCCTTGGCGGCCCGGGTGGGCACGCTGCTGGTGTGGATTGGCGAGGCCGGCGTGCGACTCTATTCCGCCGGCCAGCCGGGCGGTGCGCGGGCTGACAGGCTGCTTTACCAGGCCAAACTGGCGCTGGATGATGAATTGCGCCTGAAGGTGGTGCGCAAGATGTATGCCCTGCGCTTCGGCGAGGAGCCGCCTCAGCGCCGTTCTGTCGAGCAGTTGCGCGGCATCGAGGGCGCGCGGGTGCGGGAGATGTACAAGCGCCTGGCGAAGAAATATGGCGTGGAATGGCGGGTCCGCAACTACGACCCTTCCGAGTGGGATGTGTCCGACCTGCCCAATCGCTGCCTGTCCGCCGCCACGGCCAGCTTGTACGGCGTGACCGAAGCCGCCGTGCTGGCCGCCGGCTATGCCCCAGCCGTCGGTTTCATCCACACCGGCAAGCCGCTGTCATTCGTGTACGACGTGGCGGACATCTACAAATTCGAGACCGTGGTACCCATGGCTTTCAAGATTGCCGCAAAGGCGCCGCCAAACCCGGAGCGCCAGGTGCGTTTGGCTTGCCGCGACATCTTCCGCGAAACACGCCTTCTGGAGCGCATCATTCCGGGTATCGAGGACATGCTCTCCGCCGGTGGCATCGCGCCGCCCGAAGCCGCGCCGGAACAGGTGGGGCCGGCCTTCACCGACGAAAAACCGCTGGGCGATGCTGGTCATCGTGGTTGAAAACGTGCCCCCGCGCTTGCGCGGGCGCCTGGCCGTGTGGCTGCTGGAGATTCGCGCCGGGGTCTACGTCGGCAACTACTCCGCGAAGGTCAGGGAGCATATTTGGCGTGATGTGGAGGCGGGTATTGGCGAGGGCAATGCGGTAATGGCCTGGCGGTCCAACAATGAAGCGGGCTTCGACTTCATCACAATGGGTGCGAACCGTCGTGTGCCGGTGGATTTTGACGGAGTGAAACTGGTCTCGTTTGAACCCCCAATGCTGGAACCCGAAGATGGCGAACAAGCGCGGTAGAATACCA
>JBBIPL010000084.1:0-9047 GCA_037442845.1 Hydrogenophilales bacterium
GGCGGCGAGTTGCGAGGCCGCCACCGGGTCGCCGAAGGCGTACCAGGCGCGATAGATGCCGGTGGTGAAGGTGGGCACGCCGAAATAGGACACCGCGCCGAACTCCGCCAGGCTTTCCATCACCACCAGGGCGACGCCGCCCGCCACCGCCGGCCGCGCCAACGGCAGGGCGCCGCGCAGGAAGGCGGCGCGCGGGCCGTGGCCGAGCACGCGGGCGGCCTCCAGGAGCGCGCCGGAGCGCTCCAGGAAGGCGGTGCGCGCCAGCACATAGACATAGGGGTAGAACACCAGGCTGAAGGTGACGATGGCGCCCTGCAGCGAGCGCACCTCGGGAAACCAGTAATCCTCGCGGGACCAGCCGAAGGCCTCGCGCAGAGCCGATTGCAGCGGCCCGGAGAACTGCAGGAAATCGGTGTAGGCATAGGCGATGACGTAGGTCGGCATGGCCAGCGGCAAGAGCAGCGCCCATTCCAGCACGCGGCGTCCGGGAAAGCGGTACATGGCGACGATCCAGGCCGCGCCGGCGCCGAGCAGGGCCGCGCCGAGGCCGGCGCCGGCGGCCAGGGCGAGACTGTTGAAGACGTACTCGCCGAGCACCGTCTCGGCCAGGTGCGCCCACACCCCCTCGCGGTCGGGCTGGAGGACGTTGACGATGACGCTGGCCACCGGCAGCGACACCAGCACGGCCAGCACGACGGCCACCAGGGGCAGGACGCTGAAGCGGGATTTCATCGGGATTCAGGAAAGATAAGCGGAGGCGGGCATCGGATTCAGCCGTTCATTATAATGACTCTCATTTGGAACCCTGCACTGGAATCATGTCCTGCATCCTGGAAGTGGCCGATCTGGGTCACCGTTTTACCGACAAACCCGTGCTCGACGGCGTCTCCTTCCGCCTGGAGGAAGGCCGGATCGGCTGTCTGCTGGGCCCCTCCGGCTGCGGCAAGACCACCGTGCTGCGCCTCATCGCCGGCTTCGACGCGCCGCGCGCCGGCGACATCCGCCTGGCCGGCGAGCGCGTCAGCGCGCCCGGCTGGGCGCTGCCGCCGGAGGCGCGCCGCATCGGCATGGTGTTCCAGGATTACGCCCTGTTCCCGCATCTTTCCATCGCCCGCAACGTCGCCTTCGGCTTGCGCCATCTGGACGCCGAGGCGCGCGCCGCGCGGGTCGAGGCCATGCTGCGCACCGTCGGCCTGGCCGGCCGCGCCGGGGCCTACCCGCATGAACTCTCGGGCGGCCAGCAGCAACGCGTCGCCCTGGCCCGCGCGCTGGCGCCGGGCCCGCGTCTGCTGCTGCTGGACGAACCCTTCTCCAACCTGGACGTCGAATTGCGCGAAAAACTCGCCCTGGAGGTGCGCGACATCCTCAAGCAGGAAGGCATCACCGCCCTGCTGGTGACGCACGACCAGCACGAGGCCTTCGCCATGGCCGACGTCATCGGCGTCATGCACCAGGGCCGCATCCAGCAGTGGGACTCGCCGTACAACCTGTATCACCAGCCGGTCAACCGTTTCGTCGCCGATTTCATCGGCCAGGGCGTGCTGCTGCCGGGTGAAGTGATCAACAACCGCCAGGTGGAGATCGAGCTCGGCGTGCTCGACGGCTACATCCCCACCGATTGCGACGACGACGGCGGCTGCTCGCGCTGCGAACTGGGCTGCCAGGTGGAAGTGTTGATCCGCCCGGACGACATCATCCACGACGACTCCAGCCTGCTGCTCGCGGAAGTGGAGCGCAAGTCCTTCCGCGGCGCCGATTTCCTCTACACCCTGCGCCTGCCCGGCGGACAGCGGGTGCTGGCGCAGGTGGATTCGCACCACAACCACGCCATCGGCGAGCGCATCGGCATCCGCCTGGGCGTCGACCACGTGGTCGCCTTCCGCAAGTGACCGCTCCTCCGCCCGAACTCATCGCCGGCCTGCTGCGCCCCGACGCTTATCCCCACGCGGCGCCGGCGCCGCGCCTGATCGAGACGCACATTTCCTGGGTCATCCTCGCCGGCGACTATGCCTACAAGCTGAAGAAGCCGCTGGATCTGGGCTTCCTCGACTTCTCCAGCCTGGACAAGCGGCTGGCCTGCTGCCGCGAGGAGATCCGCCTCAACCGCCGGCTCGCCGCCGACATCTACCTGGACGTGGTGGCGATCACCGGCAAGCCTGAAGCGCCACAAGTCGGCGGCGACGGCCCGCTGCTGGAATGGGCGGTGAAGATGCGCGCCTTCCCCGCCGAGGCCACCCTGGACCGCGAAGCGGAGCTCACCGCCGAGCAGATCGACGCCATCGCCGAGCGCATCGCCGCCTTCCATGACGCCGCCGAGGTGACGCCGGAAGCGTCGTCATACGGCAGCGCCGAAGCCGTCATGGCGCCGGCGGCGGCGAATTTCGCGCAGTTGCGCGCCCTGCTGCCGCTCGCCGCCGACGCTGCGCGCGCCGCTCAACTCGACCGTCTGCAGGCCTGGAGCCTGGCCGCCGGCGCGCGGCTGCGCGCGCATTTCGCCGCGCGCAAGGCCGGCGGCCGCGTGCGCGAGTGCCACGGCGACCTGCATCTGGGCAACATCGCCTGGGTGGACGGCGCCCCGCTCATCTTCGACGCCATCGAGTTCAATGCCGGTCTGCGCCACATCGACGTCCTCAACGAGATCGCCTTCCTCGTCATGGACCTCCTGCACCGCCGGCGGGAAGCCCTGGCCTGGCGCTGTCTCAACCGCTACCTGGAACATACCGGCGACTACGCCGGCCTCGCCGCCCTGCCCTACTACCAGGTCTACCGCGCCCTGGTGCGGGCCAAGGTGGCGGCCATCCTGGCGAGCCAGCAGGCCGGGCGAGACGGCGCCGACTTCGCCGAATGCTTCACTTACCTCGACCTCGCGGATCGCCTGGCGGCCCCTCGCGCCACCGTGCTGGTGCTCATGCACGGCGTCTCCGGCTCCGGCAAGACCTGGCAGGCGCAGCGCCTGCTCGAGGCGCTGGGCGCCATCCGCCTGCGCTCCGACGTCGAACGCAAACGCCTCTACGGCCTCGCCGCCCTGGCGCGCAGCGACGCCGTGCCCGGCGGCATCTACGGCGCCGAGGCCGGCGCGCGCACCCTGGCGCGCCTGCTGGAACTCGCCCGCGGCCTGTTGCGCGAGGGCTTCCCCGTCATCGTCGACGCCACCTTCATCCGCCGCGACTGGCGCCAGGCCTTCGCCGCGCTGGCGGCGGAACTCGAGCTGCCCTGGTTCCTCGCCGCCGCCGACGCCCCGCCCGAGGTCCTCCGGCAGCGCGTGGCCCGGCGCGCGGCGCTGGGCGCCGACGCCTCCGAAGCCGGCCTCGAAGTGTTGGAGTCTCAACTCGCCGCGCGGGAACCCTTCACTTCCGAGGAGGCCCGCCACGTCCTCGCCCTAAAAGCCGATGCCGACGCCGCGCTGGCGCGCATCCGCGCCGCCCTGAAGCCGCCGAACCCGGTACCGGCCGCGCCCAAGGCGGGCGAACTACTGAAATAGGCTCTTAATCGGTAAACACCATGCCGGCCCGCATCGCGCAACTGCCCCGCAAGCTCATCTCCACCGTCGGCGCCGGTTTCGGCCTGGTGCTGAGTCTCATCGTCGCCCTGGCCATGCTCGGCCTGCACCAACTCGCGAGCACCAACGCCCACCTGGAATCCATCGTCGGCGAGAACAGCGTGAAGGCCCGCCTGGCCAACAGCATGCGCGACAACCTGCGCGACCGCGCCATCGCCATGCTGACCATCGTCGTCAGCCGCGATGCCTTCGAGAAAGACCAGGAGATGTTGCAGTTCTACCGTTACGGCGGCGCCTACCAGCAAGTCCGGCTGGAACTGGAAAAGCTGATCCGCCTGCCGGAGGAACGCGAGGTGCTCGCCCGCATCGACCGCCTGACCCGCGCCAACCAGCCGGTCATGGTGCGCATCGTCGATCTCGCGGTGGAGGGCTATACCTTCCTGGCCTTCGACGAACTGCAGCGGGAAGGCATCCCCCTGCAACGCCAGCTGGTGAAGGAACTCGACAGCCTGATCCAGATCCAGCGCGACATGACCGCGTCCGCCGCGGCGGCGGCGCGCGCCGATTACGCGCGCACGCGCTGGCTGATGATCGGCCTCGGCCTGGTCGCCGTGCTGGCCGCCCTCGTCGTCGCCGTCACCGTGATGCGCCGCACCGCCCGGCTGGCGGCGGCCAGCGAGCGCGAGCGCACCAAGTTCCTTACCCTGTTCGAGACCAACAGCGACGGCATCGTCATTCTCGACCGGCACGGCTTCACCGACTGCAACCCCGCCGCCCTGGAGATGTTCCACATGGACAGGGTCGAGGATTTCCTCCGGCGCCGGCCGGAGGAGCTCGGCGTCGAGGACCAGCCCTGCGGCACGCCGCCCAAGCTGCTGGCCGAGCGGCACATCCGCGAGGCCATGGAGAAAGGCCACGCCTTCTTCCGCTGGACCGCGCGCCGCCCCGATGGCGGCACCTTTCCGGCCGAGATCGCCCTGCATTCGATGACCCTGGACGGCGAGCCGGTGATCCAGGCCATCATGCGCGACGTCTCCACCCAGCGCGAGGCGGAGGCGGCGCTGGAGGCCGCGCGCGACGCCGCGGTAACCGCCGCCGCGATGAAATCGCAGTTCGTGGCCAACGTCAGCCACGAGATCCGCACGCCCATGAACGGCATCCTCGGCATGACCCATCTGCTCTTGAACAGCGCGCTGACGCCGCGCCAACGCGACCACGCGCAAACCATCGCGGATTCCGCGCAGGCGCTGATGGGCATGATCAACGACCTGCTCGATTTCTCGAAAATCGAGGCGGGCCGCCTGAGCGTCGAGCACATCCCCTTCGAGTTGCGCCCGCTGCTGCGCGCCGCCCTGCAACTCTATCGCCACCGCGCCGAGAGCAAGGGGCTGGCCCTGGATCTGGAGGTCGACGCGGCGGCGCCCGACTGGGTGCGCGGCGATCCCACGCGCTTGCGCCAGGTGCTGCTCAATCTGCTCGACAACGCCCTCAAGTTCACGCACGCCGGCCAGATCCGGCTCAGCGCCCACGCCGTCGCCGGCAAGCCGGACTGGCTGCGCTTTTGCGTGCGCGACAGCGGCATCGGCATGTCCGCGGAAGCCCGCGGGCGGGTGTTCGAGGCCTTTTCCCAGGCCGACGGTTCGGTCACCCGAAAATATGGCGGTACCGGCCTGGGGCTCGCCATCTGCCGGCAACTGGCCGCCCTCATGGGGGGGGAACTGACGCTCGACAGCGAGGAGGGCAGGGGCAGCGCCTTCCACCTCAGCCTGCCCCTGCCAACCGCTCCCGCCGCCACACCGGCGCCGGCGAACGTCAACGCCGCAGGCCTCCGCTTCCCGGGCATGCGCGTGCTGGTGGCGGAGGACAACCCGGTCAACCGCAAACTGCTCGACTTCATGCTGGAGGACCTGGGGGTGAGCGCGGCCCACGTGGAAGACGGCAAGGCGGCCTATGAGCGGCTCGCCGAAGGCGGCGTCGATCTGGTGCTGATGGACTGGCAGATGCCGGTGTGGGACGGCCTCACCGCCACCCGCGCCATTCGCGATCGCGAGGCGCGCGAGGGACGCGCGCGGCTGCCCATCATCGCCCTCACCGCCAACGCCATGCCCGGTTTCGCGGACACCTGCCGCGAGGCCGGCATGGACGACTATCTGAGCAAGCCCCTGCAAGCCGAAGAACTGGCCCGCGCGCTGGCGCGCCAACTGCCCGCGCGCGCGATCGCGGCCGGCCAGGATGCCGCGCCAGCCAGCGTGGAAAGCGCGGCCGCGGCGCCCTCGGAGCGCTTCGATCTGGAGAAACTGCGCCGCGTCTGCCAGGGCGACGCGCGCAAGTTGCGGGAAATGCTGGACCTGTTCGTCAGCAGCAGCGAAGGCCTGCTGGCGGCGCTGACCGACGCGCTGGCCGGCCGCGACGGCGCGCAAGCCGCGCGGCAGGCGCATCAGCTCAAGGGCGCCGCGGCCTACCTGGGCGCCGCCGAGCTGACCGCCCTGGCCGCCGAGGCGGAGAACCTGGCCAAGGCGGAGGACTGGGAGGCATGCACCGGCACGGTCGAAGATCTGGAGGCCGCCTTCATCGCCCTGCGCCTGGAAATCGGACAGCACGCCCATTGATTCAGCGGGGATCGGGCGAAATGCAGGGGCGGCCCGGCGAGTTTCTTGAGAAAATATCGGCCTTCGCATTCACCACCCACTGACCCCATGCTCGACATCCAGCTCCTGCGCAAAGATCTCGCCCAAGTGGCGCAACGTCTCGCCGCCCGCGGCGCCACCCTGGACACCGCCCGCTTCGAGACCCTGGAATCCGAACGCAAGGCCATCCAGGTGCGCACCCAGGAACTCCAGGCGAAGCGCAACCAGCTCTCGAAACAGATCGGCATGGCCAAGGGCAAGGGCGAGGACGCCGCCGCCCTGATGGCCGAGGTGTGCGGCCTCGGCGATGCACTGAAGGCGGCCGAGGAGCGTCTCGCCGCCATCCAGGAAGACCTCTCGGCGATGCTGCTGACCCTCCCCAACCTGCCGCACGCATCGGTGCCGGCGGGCCGGGACGACCAGGACAACGAGGAAGTCCGGCGCTGGGGCGCGCCCCGGCAATTTCCCTACCCGCCCCTGGACCACGTCGACCTGGGCGAGAACCTGGAGATGCTGGATTTTCCCACGGCGGTGAAACTCGCCACCAGCCGCTTCGTGCTCATGCGCGGCCAGCTCGCCCGCCTGCACCGCGCGCTCGCCCAGTTCATGCTCGATGTGCACAGTCGCGAACACGGCTACCAGGAGGTCTACGTGCCCTACCTGGTGAACGCCGATTCCCTGCGCGGCACCGGCCAGTTGCCGAAGTTCGAGGAGGACCTGTTCAAGCTCTCCAACGGCCTGTACCTCATCCCCACCGCCGAGGTGCCGGTGACCAACATCGTGCGCGACGAGATCGTTCCCGCCGACAACCTGCCCATCAAGCTGGTGGCGCACACCCCCTGCTTCCGTTCCGAGGCCGGCTCCTACGGCAAGGACACCCGCGGCATGATCCGCCAGCACCAGTTCGACAAGGTGGAGATGGTGCAATTCGTCAAGCCGGAGGATTCCTACGCCGCCCTGGAGGAACTCACCGGCCACGCCGAGGACATCCTGCAACGCCTGGGCCTGCCCTACCGGGTGGTGGCCCTGTGCGCCGGCGACCTCGGCTTCTCCTCGGCCAAGACCTACGACCTGGAGGTCTGGCTGCCGGGCCAGAACACCTATCGGGAGATTTCGTCCTGCTCCAATTTCGAGGCCTTCCAGGCCCGCCGCATGCAGGCCCGCTACCGCACCGAAAAGGACGGCAAGCCCGGCAAGCCGGAGCTGCTGCATACCCTCAACGGCTCCGGCCTGGCCGTGGGCCGCTGCCTGGTGGCGGTGCTGGAGAACTACCAGAACCCGGACGGCAGCGTCACCATCCCCGAGGTGCTGCGCCCCTACATGGGCGGCCTGGATCGCATCGCGCGCGAATGACCGACCCGCCGGCGCGGGCTAGTCGAACTCCAGCAGGCCGCGGTAGGGTTTCTCGTACTTGCGCAGGATGTCGTAATAGATGCGCACGTTCTCGGCGAAGGCGCGCGCCTCGCCGCCGCGCGCGAAGCCATAGCGCAGACTGGAGGCATACTCGGCGCGGCTGAGCAGGGGCAGCACGTTCTTCATGTCGCGCCACTGGTCCGGATTCTTGCCCAGCCTGCGCGCCAGCACGCGGGCGTCGTTGAGGTGCCCCATGCCGATGTTGTAAGCCGCCAGGGCGAGCCAGGTGCGATCCGGCTCCGCCACCGTATCCGGCAGCGCGGCTTTCAGTTCGACCACGTAACGCGCCCCGCCCAGGATGCTCTCGCGCGCGTCCAGCCGGTCCTTCACACCGAGGTGATCAGCGGTCTGCCGGGTCAGCATCATGAGGCCGCGCACGCCGGTGGGCGACTGCGCGTGCGCGTCCCATTGCGACTCCTGATAGCCGATGGCGGCCAGCAGGCGCCAGTCCAGCCCCATCTCCGCCTGGGCATCGTGGAAATGCGGGCGCAGTGCGTTCAGCAGGGTCGCGCGCTTGTCCAGCACCCCAAGGACGTCCGCCTCGGCGAGCCGTGTGACGTGGCCGAAATAGCGTTCGCGCAGGCGCACCAGATCGCCACCCGCTTCCAGCTTCTTGAAGAAATCCACCACCCGGCGCGACAGGCGCAGATCGACGCCGCGCCCCAGCACCCAGGCCAGGGGCTGCGCGCTCTCCAGCACGAAGGCGGGGCGCAGGCCGGGGTGGAAATTGCGGCCCACGTCGAGGCTGTCGGAATCGACCACCGCGCAATCCCCCAAGCCGACGTCGAGTCGTTCCATGAGTTCTTCCGGGCCGGGCAGCTCCATTTCCGTCCAGCGCAGTTCTGGCAGGCGCCGGCGATGGAAGCGCAGGCGCTCGACATGGCTGCTGCCCGCCACCACCTCCAGGCGCAAGCCGACCAGATCCTTGACTTCGGCGGGCGCGCTCAGGCCCTGCCGGCACACCACCCATTCCTTCACCTGGCCGTAGTTGGGCCCGAAACGCATGCGGGCGCGCCGCTCCTCCGTGGCGGTGATGCCGGCGGCGGCGAGATGCGCGCGCCCGCTGGCGACGCTGTCGAACAGTTCCTCAAGGCTATCCGCCGTCTCGAAGCGCACGCGCCAGCCCTGGCGCTCGGCGAACAGCGTCGCCAGATCGTGCTCGAAGCCCGCCGGGTTGCCATCCGCATCCAGGAAATAGGTGGTGGGGCTGTTGCGCGTCGCCACCACCAACTCCCCGGATTCCTCGGGAGACGGCGCGGGGCCGCGCCAACACCCGGCCAGGAGCATCGCGCCCAGCACAAAGGCCGGCACGGCGAGGCCGCGCAAACGCCGCCAGCAGCTCATGTTTTTATCGTCGGCTTCATTACGGGTAGAATGCCGCCCTTTCCCGCCCCTGACCACCCCCGGCGGGAAAGCCCGGAGAGATGGCAGAGTGGTCGAATGCACCGGATTCGAAATCCGGCATAGTGCTTGCACTATCGGGGGTTCGAATCCCCCTCTCTCCGCCA
>JBBIPL010000085.1:0-8904 GCA_037442845.1 Hydrogenophilales bacterium
AACGAGCGGAAACGGAGGACGATCATGTGCAAGGACGCAAGGCGTTTGATGCTGCTGCTGTGGTGGCCTCTCCTGCTGTTGGCCGGTGCGAGTTTCGCCAGCGAGGTACACAAGAAAGGGGGCGCCTATTACATCTACCTGCCACCCAGCGTCGAATTCGCGCAGGTGCTGGACCGGCTCAACAGCGAAATCGAGGCGCAGAACTGGGAGGTGCTGCGCGTACAGGACATCGATGAAGGCCTGCGCGGCAATTACGGCAAGGACATCCAGAACAAGGTCGTCTATGCCTGCAAGTCGCAATATCTGGCACAGGCCATCGACGAGGATGCCAACATCACGCTGCTGGTACCCTGCCGCTTCGCGGTCTATCGCGTCGATTACGCCGGCAAGGCGGGTGGCGCCAACGCGGACGGCGGCAAGATCGTCATCGGCGTGGCTGACCCGGTGCACGAAGCCGACGCCCTGGGCATCCATCGCAAGGATGCGGCCACCATCGCCGCCGAGGAATTGAAGACCATCCTGCGAGGTGTGGCGGAGTTCTTCAGCAAGCAGTAAGGGAGTTCGGCCACGCCGGCTGCCCCCCTCCCTGGGTCAATCACCGTGCCTGGCCCCTTTTCCTCATCCCGATTCGATCAGGAGAGCTTGAGCAGCGCCTTGATCTTGGCCTTGATCTCGGCAAGTTCTGCAGGTGTAGCCGATCCCTTGTGTTCGGCCTGGCGTGATTTCCAGTCGAGATTTTTTACCTGGTCAGACAGGGCCGCGCCGGTGGCGCCGCTGCCACTGAGCACGACCTCGAAAGGGTAGCCCTTGACCTGGTTGGTGATTGGCACGCACACGATCAGCCCCGAGCGCAGGTTGTATGCCTTCGGACTCAACACGACCGCCGGTCGCCGACCAGCCTGCTCGTACCCGCTTTGAGGGGTGAAATTCAACCAGACGATGTCGCCTTCATCCGGGACGTAGATCGCCATCAGAGCCATTCCTTACCTTCGGCTAATCCGAAATCCTGCTCACCGTGCAGATTCTCGGCGGTGATTCCGGCCAGCAAGTCATCCAGCTGATAGGCGGGGGCTGCAGGCTCAATGACGATCCGACCGTTCTCGGCACGAACCTCGACGACTTGCTCAAGCGAAAGGCGCGCCGCTTCCATGACCGCAGCCGGCAAGCGAACGGCGGGGCTGTTGCCCCATTTTTTAACGAGTTGAAGCGCCATGACAGCCTCCGTAGAAACAAATGTAGATACGAATGGAGTATAGGCGGCACTCTTCCATGTATCAACATACGTGTCTACACAAGGAAGCGGACCGGGAAGCACTGGGGGCCGAGCGAGGGCAGTTCGAGTCCGCACGGCAAGAGGCCATGGACCTGGCCACAGATGGAGGAATTTGAAGTGGCCGCCGGGGGCTGATGGCGCGGGTGGGCGGGGGGTGGACCGGCTGCGTTGCGTGGAGATCAGAGAATTATCCTAAAAACCTCAGTTGAACGCGCCCGAAAGGATCCACCCCCCCACCCTGAACCCTGAGTAAATCGACAACGACATACGCCAAGGCGGCGGCTTCCCGGATCAAACCCGTTGGCGACAGCGCGGCCTAGTATTTTCGATTCCAATCGCCTCGAAGCGGCTCAGGACACGGCGGCGGTGTAGAATATTCGGCTTTGCTGATAAGAACTTAGCCCCATGTCCCGCGCCCTCCGCAACATCGCCATCATCGCCCACGTCGACCACGGCAAGACCACCCTGGTCGACCAGCTCCTGCGCCAGTCCGGCACCTTCGCCGCCCACCAGCAGGTGTCCGAACGGGTCATGGACTCCAACGACCTGGAAAAGGAGCGGGGCATCACCATCCTCGCCAAGAACGCTTCGGTCAATTACAACGGCGTCCACATCAACATCGTCGACACCCCAGGCCACGCCGACTTCGGCGGCGAGGTGGAACGGGTGCTGGGCATGGTGGACGGCGTGCTGCTGCTGGTCGACGCGGTGGAAGGCCCCATGCCGCAAACTCGCTTCGTCACCAAGAAGGCACTGGCCCTGGGGCTGAAGCCCATCGTCGTGGTGAACAAGGTCGACCGCGACGGCGCCGACGCCGACAACGCCGTCAACCTGACCTTCGACCTGTTCGACAAGCTGGGCGCTTCCGACGAGCAGATGGACTTCCCCATCGTCTACGCTTCCGGCCTGAACGGCTGGGCCGCCCTGGAACTGGATCAGCCGCGGGTGGACATGAAGCCCCTGTTCGAGACCGTGCTAAAGCACGTGCCGCCGCCCGCCACCGATGAAGACGCGCCCCTGCAGTTGCAGATTTCCGCCCTCGACTACAACAGCTACGTCGGCCGCATCGGCGTCGGCCGCATCCAGCGCGGCAAGGTCAAGACCGGCCAGCAGGTCGTGGTGCTGTTCGGCACCGACGAGGAAATGGCCGAGCACGAACGCACCCCGGTGAAGGCCAAGGTGGGCCAGGTGTTCGGTTACCAGGGCCTGAACAAGGTGGAGCTGGACGAGGGCCTGGCCGGCGACATCGTGCAGATCACCGGCATCGAGGATCTGGTGCTTGGCGCCACCATCACCGACCCGGAGCAGCCGGAAGCCCTGCCGCTGCTGAAGATCGACGAGCCCACCCTGTCCATGCAGTTCATGGTGAACTCCAGCCCGCTCGCCGGCACCGAGGGCAAGTTCGTCACCAGCCGCCAGATTCGCGACCGCCTGCACAAGGAACTGCTCACCAACATGGCCCTGCGCGTGCACGATACCAAGGACGCCGACATCTTCGACGTTTCCGGCCGCGGCGAGCTGCACCTGTCCATCCTCATCGAGAACATGCGCCGCGAGGGCTATGAGCTGGCCGTGGGCCGGCCGCGGGTGGTGAAGAAGATCGTCAACGATGTCGAGCTGGAACCCTACGAACAGCTCACCGTGGACGTGGAAGAGGGCCACCAGGGCGCCGTCATGGAGAGCCTGGGCCTGCGCAAGGGCGACCTGCAGGACATGGTGCCGGACGGCCGCGGCCGGGTGCGCATCGAATACCGCATTCCCGCGCGCGGCCTGATCGGCTTCCAGGGTGAATTCATGAACATGACGCGCGGCACCGGCCTGCTCTCCCACGTCTTCGACGACTACGCGCCGGTGAAGGAAGGCGGCGTCGCCGAACGCCGCAACGGCGTGCTCATCTCGCAGGAGAACGGCGAGGCGGTGGCCTACGCCCTGTGGAAATTGCAGGATCGCGGCCGCATGTTCGTCAACCCGGGCGACAAGCTGTACGAAGGCATGGTCATCGGCATCCACAGCCGCGAGAACGATCTGGTGGTGAACCCCATCAAGGGCAAGCAGCTCACCAACGTGCGCGCCTCCGGCGCCGACGAGGCCGTGCGCCTGGTGCCGCCCATCGACATGAGCCTGGAGAAGGCGATCGAGTTCATCGCCGACGACGAGCTGGTCGAAGTCACCCCGAAGAGCATCCGCATCCGCAAGCGCTTCCTGAAGGAACACGAGCGCAAGCGGGCGACGCGGGAAGGCGCGTAACTCACTCAGAGCCTATTTCAGTAGGAATCATGCCTCGCGTTGAGACCAGGAACGGATGGATGCAAGGCGCGACGCGCCGGCCATGGTTATTCCATGGCCAAGCGGCGCAACGCCGCAGACGCCGTTCCTGGCCTCAACCCGAAGGGCCGTTGGTGTGCGGGCGCATTGCCGCGTTGCGGGTGGCTTGTTTGGAACGACCAAACCGCGCCACCCGCGCCTTGCACTGCATCCCGCACACCAGCGGCGCGGGGCATGATTCCTACTGAAATAGGCTCTAAGGCCATGGCGGGTCTGCTGCACGCTCTGTTCGGCAAGCCGGCGAGTTTGCCGGCGCCCACCGAGGAGGACTGGAGCGAGGCGCTGCGCCTGCCCCTGTTCGACGGCTTCAGCGACGCCGAGCGCGACCAGTTGCGCGTCCTGGCGTGGCGACTGCTGGAGGAGAAAACCGTCACCCCGGTTGCCGGCGCCAAGCCCGGCGGCCGCGAGCTTGCCGCCGTCGCCCTGCAGGCCGCGCTGCCCGTGCTGAACCTGGGCAGCGGCTGGTACGGCGCCTGGAACGAGATCATTCTCTACCCGCAGCAGTTCGTGCCCGAGCGGGAGATCACCGACGATTTCGGCGTCGTCCACCGGGTGCGCCAGCCCCTGTCCGGCGAGGCCTGGGAGGGCGGGCCGCTGATCCTGTCGCTGGATGACGTCGCCGCCTCCGGCTGGAGCGACGGCTACAACGTCGTCATCCACGAATTCGCCCACAAGCTGGACATGAAGAACGGCGCCGTCGACGGCCTGCCGCCGCTGCACACGGACATGGACGCCGCCGCCTGGGCCGCCGCCTTCGAGCCCGCCTACGCCGATTTCTGCCGCCGCGTGGATGACGCCGAACGCATCGGCGTCGAGCTCGACATCGATCCCTATGCCTCGGAAAGCCCGGCCGAGTTCTTCGCCGTGCTGTCCGAATATTTCTTCGAACTGCCGGACCTGCTGGCGGCGGAATATCCCGCCGTCTACGCTCAGATGGCCAGGTTCTACCGGCAGGATCCCCTATCGCGTTTGGAGCCCTACCGCCATGACCCTGCAGCATCATGACCGCCAGCACGCCGAGGCCTGCGCCGGCGAGTGCATCATCGATACCGACCTGCACCACTTCCAGCACGACGTGCTCGATGCCTCGCATTTCCAGTTGGTGCTGGTCGACCTGTGGGCGGACTGGTGCGGCCCCTGCCACTTCCTGACGCCGGTGCTGACGCGGGTGATCTTTGCCTACGACGGCAAGGTGAAGCTGGCGAAGATCGAAGTGGACGAGGGCGACAACATGAAGATCGCCGGCAAGTACGGCGCCCGCGGCTTCCCCACCGTGCTGCTGTTCAAGCACGGCGAGGTGGTGGCCCGCTTCCACGGCGCCAAGCCGGAACACTTCGTGCGCGAGCTGATCGACGCGCACCTGGATTGACCGCCGCCGGACCGTTCCGCAGGCGCGCTTATAATCTTCATCCCCGTCAGCGCCCGAGCCCGCCCATGTTCCCCGACTTCCGCACCCCTCCCTCGCCGGACGCCTTCATCCTGCAATTCGACAAGGCCCTGCGCACGGTTTTCGCCAGCGCGCACAGCCGCCGGGCCTATCCCGACGCTGGCATTCCCGAGGCGGAGCTGAGCGAGGCGGAGAAGCGCCACGCCGCCGGGCTGATGCGCGTCAATCACAGCGGCGAGGTGTGCGCCCAGGCGCTCTATCAGGGCCAGGCCCTGACCGCGCGCAATCCCGAGGCGGCGCGCGCCCTGCTCGAGGCTTCCGACGAGGAAACCGAGCACCTGGCCTGGTGCGAGCGCCGCCTGCGCGAACTGGGCAGCCACAAGAGCTTCCTCAATCCGCTTTGGTATGCCGGTTCCTTCGCCCTCGGCACCGTGGCCGGGGCGCTGGGCGACAAGTGGAACCTGGGCTTCCTGGCGGAGACCGAGCGCCAGGTCGAGGGCCACCTGGATGGCCATCTCTCCAGTCTGCCGGAGGCCGACGCGAAAAGCCGCGCCGTCGTCGAGCAGATGAAGGCGGACGAGATCAAGCACGCAGAGACCGCCATCGCCCACGGCGGCGCCGAGTTGCCCGAGCCGGTCAAGCAGGCCATGCGCCTCACCTCTAAGCTCCTCACCTTCGCCGCCTACCGCGTCTGATGGGCTTCGCCGACAAGCTCGCCGGCCTGCCGCCGGCCGACCATCTGGCGCGTATCGAGCTGGAGGGGCCGCAGGGGGAGACGGCCGTCATCGAGAACCGGCCGGGCAGCCAGGGCTCGCTGCGCATCTACCAGCACCTCGCCCAGAAGTTCGCGGCGATCGACGCGGCCGCCGCCGCCGAGGGCCTGGTCCTGTTCGCCGAGCACACCGCCGATGCCCGCGCGCACCCCGGCAAGCACCCCAACATCGACCGCCTGCTGGCGATTCAGGCCGACGGCCGCGCATGGTCGGCGCGGCTCGTCCCGCCAACCGCGCCCTGAGGGGCGTTCATTGGCGGTTCCCTCTCCTGCCGGGAGAGCGCCCTGATCCTAAAAACCTCGGTTGACCGCTCCTTGGTCTTCGCAAAGACGCATGGAACCTGACGTTTGTGCCACCGGCAGACGCACTCGGGCTATTCGGAAGAACACTTGAGGTGCGCCCGATTGAGTGCGAGATTATGGCCATAAAAACAGTAGAGGGAGGGGAGAACGCCATGGGCAAGACAAGAAAGGGAGTCGCATGACCTTCAAGGAGCTATTCCAGACCGCAATGTCCCGCGAGGACATTCCGTATCCATATCATTGCTGTCCGGTTAAATCGTGAATAGATTCAGTTGGTTGCGCGGCATACCCTCTGGAGGAATGTACTCGCTGGCCGGAAAGGTGTTGCCCCCGAATTTCGCCCGGAACCCCATTTTGCCGTTCAAATCGACACCACCCCTTGCCGCATGGAATCCCTTGTCACACATGGCTTTCAGCAATTCGACTCTCAATTTAACCGGACAGCAGTGAAGAGGCATACATGTAATCCCGCCGGAACGGATAGCCGGGCTGGTCGGCATCCACGGCCTTGCCGGCCAGCACTTGCCACAGCTCCAGCCAGCCGCGATCAAAGGCGTGGGCAGAGCCGGCCATGTAGATGCGCCAGATGCGGTATTTTTCCTGGCCGATGAGTTCGATGGCGCGGGCAGATTGCGCTTCCAGCCGGCGCACCCAGGCCCACAGGGTGCGGGCGTAGTGGGGGCGCAGGTTTTCGGCGTCCAGGCATTCCAGCTGGCCGGCGGCGGCGGCAGCCAGAACTTCCGAGACATGGACGAGTTCGCCGCCGGGAAAGACGTATTCGTCGACGAATTCGGCGATGCCGCCGCCGAGGCCCTTTGATTTGAGGGCAGCGGCGGTGATGCCGTGGTTAAGTACGAGGCCGCCGGGTTTGAGCAGGTCGTGAATCTTGCGGAAATAGCCGGCAAGGTGCGCACGCCCGACGTGTTCAAACATGCCCACGCTGGCGATCTTGTCGTACTGGCCGTGTTCGGGCACATCGCGGTAGTCCATGCGGCGGATGTCGATGCGGTCGGCGAGCTTGAGTTCACGCGCGCGGGCGATGGCGTAGGCGTGCTGGTCGTCGGACAGGGTGATGCCGACGGCTTCTACACCGTAGTGCCGCACGGCGTGGCGAATGAGCCCGCCCCAGCCGCAGCCGATGTCGAGCAGGCGTTCGCCGGGTTTGAGCGCGAGCTTGCGGCAGATGTGGTCGAACTTGGCGATCTGCGCCTCGTCCAGGCTCATGCTGTCGTCGCGGAAATAGGCGCAGGAATAGGCGCGTTCGGCGTCCAGCCACAGTCCATAGAAGACATTGGACACGTCGTAGTGATACTGGATGTTCTTGCGGTCGCGGCTGCGGGTGTGCCGCCACCACTTCCACGCGGCGTCGCCCTTTTTGGGCGCGCAGTGGTCGGCGTCGCAGAACCGGTTGCCGAGTTCGAGTATGTCGTGGATGTCGCCTTCGATGTCGATCCTGCCCTGCACGTAGGCGCGGGCAATGCCGCCAAGGCTGGGGTGAGTCAGCTGCTTGAGGGCAGCCGGGGTCTTGAGCCGCAGGGTGACGCGGGCGGAATCGGGCTGCACGCCCAGCTGTTCGCCGTTCCACAGCTCCACCGCCAGCGGCAGGCCGCTCGCCGCCACCGACTGTTTCACCTGGTTGATCAGCACACGATCAAGCATGACCAGCCCTCCTGCATTGCCGGCGGCACGCGCCGCCGTGGTTCACCTCGTCAAAGTCTGTTCATGAGGCTCCGCGTGCGGGGCCGGTCATTTGCTGCGGCACGCTCAGAGCTTGAGAGTTTTTCCGTTTCCCGCCACAGAAGTAAAACCAACGGATAGTGGAGGTCACGTCCGCGGTGTGCCGGCGGATCGTGCTGGCGATGCCTGTGATCGGCGGCGTGGTTTGGCGGACAGGGCTAAATGAGGTTTGTTTTATCATTTTCACGCCTTCAGGCGGCCTTCGCGACCAACGCGGACGGACCGGTCCCCCAGCCGATGAGTTGCGACGCCAGCGCCGCCATGCGCATCATCAATGGGTGTCTGCATGCCCAAAGTGTAAGTCATTCCCCAGTCCCGCGGACCGTTGGGGAAAAACTCTCAGGCTCTCAGCCCCGGCCTCATTGAAGCGATTCGGGGAGCTGTACTTTCGCGCGGCCATGTTCTCGAAGATTGGTTGCCCAGTGCTGGAGGCCCCTGCTTGGTTCATGCAACCGAAGGACGGAGGATCAGGGGATTGCCGCAATGCCAACCACCCCGGAAACGATCAGGACGCTCCAGAGGAAGCTCTATGCCAAGGCCAAGCAAGAACCGGCCTACCGCTGCTACGCGCTTTATGACAAGACCTGCCGGGAAGACATCCTCAGTCACGCCCGGTGTCTGGTCCGGTCCAACGGAGACAGCCCCGGCATTGACGGGGTCACCTTCGAGGCCATCGAGCGCGGCGAAGGGGCAGCAGGCTTCCTGCGGGAGTTGGCTCGTGATCTGCAAGCGAAGACCTGCCGAGCCCAACCGGTGCGGCGCGTGCGGATCCCCAAGGCGGACGGCAGCATGCGCCCGCTGGGAAAAGCGACGATCCGCGACCGGGTCGCGCAAATGGCGGTCAAACTCGTCATCGAACCGATCTTCGAGGCGGACTTCTGCGACCACCCGGAAGGTGAGCCCGCTACGCGTCCGCTTGCGGGTCTGTGCGCGCGTCCGGCTGCGTACCCGCAAGGGGCAGGCCGGATTCGTAAAGCCGCTGAAGCGGCAACAGCCCCGCTCTCGTCGCGTCTTAACAGCCACACGCACAAACCCGCCTTCGGGCGCGTTCAACCCGAACTGTCTTGCGCTCCGTCTCGCCATCATCGCGCGTCCTAATGGACAATC
>JBBIPL010000086.1:0-8782 GCA_037442845.1 Hydrogenophilales bacterium
ACTCGGGCCGCCCTGACCCGACTCCAGGCGCGGGGTAAACTGAACGCCCCGTCCACCTGCCGCGCGCGACCGCACCGTTCCCGCCCATGCCCGTTCGCCGTTCCCGCACGGTCAAGCCCATCCCGGAGCGCGCGTCGCCGTTCTGGTATGCGCTGCTGCTGGCCGCCCTGATCGGCGTGCTGGCGCCCTTGGATGCGCGCGCGCCCCTGTTCGCGCCGGCGCTGGTCGAGTTCGATCTTGCCGGCTATGGCCGCGCGGTGGCGCAACAGGTGTACCTGGGCATCAAGGCGGGCATGTTGTGGGTGCCGCTGGGTTTTCTCGCCAGCCTTGCCGGCTGGGATCGCGCCCTGCGACGCTGGGCGCCGGCCGCCGTGGCGCTGCTGGCGTTGGGCTTGCCGATGCTGCCCGAGGTGCGCGTCGGCGACGCCCTGGAATTGCTGTTCGCGCTGCCGGGCCTGGCCCTGGGGCTGTGGCTGGGACGGGCCACGCGCGATGGCGGTGGGCTGCGGAGCACGGTCAGCCCCCGGGCGGAGGCTGTTTCCGCGCGGGCCCGGCATCCCACTGTTTCGGAGCACGACACCGCCTTCGCCGGGAAAGAAAGCGTGCCGCCCACGCAGGCGCGGGAAACCGCGGAAGGCGCCGCCGCGTTTGCGCACGCCGGCCCCCTGCGCCTGCTGGCCGGTTTCGCCGTGCTGCTGGCGGTGGCCGCCGGCCTCTGGGATTTTCCGCGCTGGCCGCTGCTGCTGGGCCTGGGCCTGACTCTGTACGCCGCTCTGCTCTGGTTCCGTCCCCTCGCCTGGCTGGTGGCGGTACCCGCCGCGCTGCCGTTGTTCGACTTGGCGCCATGGACGGGCCGCTTCTTCCTCGACGAGTTCGATCTGCTCATGGCGGTGACCCTCGCGGTCCTCCTGCTGCGCCGCCCGGCCGCGGCGCCGCGGCCGCCGCCGCTGTCGCGCCTGGCGCTGATGGGAGTGTTCGGCCTGTCGGTGCTGGCCGCGCTGGCGGTCGGCTTGCTGCCGCTCGCGCCGCTGGACGCGAACGCGTTCTCTAGCTACTGGAGTTCCTACAACGCCCTGCGCGTGGCCAAGGGGTTTGCCTGGGGGGCGTTGCTCTACCTGTGGATCCGCCGGGCGGGCGTCGATCGCCAGGCACTCGGCCGCCTGCTGGCCCTGGGCATGGGCCTGGGCCTGCTGGGGGTGGGCCTGGTGGGGGCCTGGGAGCACCACCTGTTCGTCGGCTTCGCCCAGCGCTTGGAGACCTACCGCATCGTTTCCACCTTTTCCAGCATGCACACCGGCGGCGGCCACATCGAGGCCTACCTGGCGGCGGCGCTGCCCTTCCTCTGGCTGGTTACGCAGCGGGTGCGCGATGCCCTGTTCACCCTGCCGCTGATGCTGCTCACCGCCTACGTCATGGTCTACACGGTTTCGCGCGGCGGCGTCCTGGCGGCGGCGGTGGTGGTGCTGATCCTGGCAGTCGCCAGCCTGCGCGCATGGCGCGTCAGCCGCCGCGGCGGCCTGCTGGCGCCGCTGTCCGCGCTGGTTCTGGTGGGCCTGGTGGTGGCGGCGGGCGTCGGCGGCGGACACTTCCAGCAGCGCTTCGCCGATACCGCGCGCGACTGGGGCATCCGCATGGATCACTGGAGCCGGGCGGTGGCCCTGGCGGACGACGGCATCGTCGCCGGCCTGTTTGGTTCCGGCCTCGGCAGTTTTCCGCGCCGCCACCTGGAACGCGCGCCGGCCGAGGACCAGCCCGCCACCTTCGGCTTCGCGCGCGAGGGCGACAACTCCTACTTCCGCCTCGGCAGCGGCGCGACGGTGTATTACGCGCAGCGCATCGCCTTCACCGCCGGCGAGAAGTACCGCCTCGAACTGGATGCCCGCTCGCGCCAGGGCGACACCCGCCTGGACACGCCGGTGTGCGAGAAACAATTGCTCAATTCGCGTCAGTGCGAGTGGGGCGCCTTCAACGTGCCGGGCGACGGCCAATGGCATCGCCTGAGCCGCGAGTTCACCAGCGCCGAGGTGGGCAAGGCGGCCTGGTTCAGGCGTCCGCCGGTGGAGCTGATCCTCTATCACGCCGGCAAAAGCGGCGTGGTGGACGTCGACAACCTGCGCCTGCTGGGGCCGGATGGCCGGGACGCGCTGTGCAACGGCGATTTCCGTGCCGGCGGCGACTGCTGGTTCTTCAAGACCCACAGCCACCTGCCCTGGCACATCAAGAACCTGTGGGTGCATGTTTGGTTCGAGCAGGGCTGGCTGGGCCTGCTGGCCTTCGCCGGCCTCAGCCTGACGGCCGTCCTGCGCCTGGCCCGCGCCGGCTGGCGCGGCCACCGCCTGGCCTGGGCCTGGCTCGCTTCGCTGGCCGGACTGCTTACCGTGGGTATTTTCGACAGCCTGCTCGACGCCCCGCGCCTGGCCGCCCTGCTGGTGGCCCTGCTGTTGCTGGGCGCGGGTTATGACTGGCGCGGGCCGGGGTTGCCGGGCGGACGCGGCGCGCGGCGCTCCAGCGCGGCGCCCGCCAGCAGCGCCAACGCCAGCCAGGGCCAGAACGAGGCCGCCGCCTTGGCCAGGCCGACCAGGTTGAAGACGCTGGCGATGGGCCACAACACATAGTCGGCCAGCGCCAGCCGCGCGGCCAATACCGCCAGCAGCAGGGCCGCGGCGATGACGCGCCGGTGCCGGGAGACGGCGGGGATGAGCAGGAACCAGAAGGCCAGCAGGAAGGCGGCCAGGCTTTCCAGGGAGAGCACGCCGCCCACCGCCCGCAGTTTCAGCAACAGGGTTGCGACCAGCAGCTTCATGGCGAAGCCGGCGAGGAACAGCAGCAGCGTGGCCGGCACGTAGCGGCCCGGTTTCAGCAGGCAGGCGGCGAAGGCGCCGACAGCGGCCATTTCCAGGAAGACGGCGGCGAACCAGTACAGGTTGAGTTGGGTGAAGGCTTCCACCGGCGTGTCGAACGGCCGCAGGTGCAGGCTGAGCCAGCCGGCGCCGGGGAAGGGCAGCAAGGAAAACTGCGCGAAGCCCCACAACGCCAGCAGTCCCAGGCCGGCGCTGGCCCACCATTGCGTGCGGAACCAGCGTCGGCGCCAGCGCCCGAGGGACTTGCCGGCGCGGCGCCAGCGGTTGTGGTGCAGGGTGAGCAGGGCGCCGGCGAGGGCGCCGAGCAGATTCAGGGCGACGTCCAGGTTCGAGGCGATGCGATCGGACAGCAGACCTTGCAGACTTTCCAGCAGCACGCTCAGGGCCAGCCCGCCCAGGCTGGCGAGCAGGATCGCGCGGATCCGGTGCTGCGGCTGCGCCAGCAGCCGCGCCAGCAGATAGCCGAAGGGCAGGTAGGCGAGCAGGTTGGTGGAGATGTCGGTGCGCGTGATGTAGGGCGGCAGCGGCTCGAACAGGAAGGCGAGCGACCAGTCCCCCCATGCCTCGGGCGGATGGCTGGAATGCAGGCTGCCGAAGACGATCAGCAGCGCGTACAGGGCCAGATAGAAGGGAAGGCGGGGTGACGGGGCGGACATGGGGGGTGCGGGACGCGGGCGCGCCATGCTGGCATGACGGCGATCGCCGCTCAAGCCGGCCCGGCCGGCAGATTCCCGGATCAGCGCGCGGGCGTTTCGGCGGCCCTGGCCACGGCTGGCGGCGCGGCCTTGGCGCCCTCGAAGCGCCGCAGGGCCTGCTGGCTGGCTTCCTGGGCGCGCAGCAATTCTTCACCCGACATCACCGCCGCCAGCCGGTCGCGCATCACCAGGGCGTCCGCGTGACCGCGCGCGGCGGCCAGGTTGAACCACAGATAGGCGTTTTCCTTGCTGGCGGTGGTGGCCAGGCCGTCGCGGTGGAAGATGCCGAGCTGGTATTGGGCGTCGAGTTGGCCGTGCTCGGCGGCCTTGGTGAACTGTTCCAGCGCGGCGCGGTAGTTCTGCACCGTGCCGCGCCCCTGCAGGTGGGCCATGCCCAGCAGGTACTCCGCCTCGGCGTGCTCGCGGCCGGCCGCAGCGTGCAGCCAGGGCAGGGCCTCGGGGTATTCGCCGCGCTGCCAGTGGATGCGGCCGAGTTCGGACTGCGCCTCCAGGTCGCCCCGCTTGGCGGCGGTTTCGTAGTGCTTCAGGCGTGCCTGGTCGTCCGCGCTGATGGTCACCGCGCCCCTGCCGCCCGCTGGCGGATCGTCCGGATCGAGCAGCCCGAACACCACGGCCACCAGCACGGCGCCGCCCGCCGCCAGGCCGGTCAGCAGTTTCTTGTGGTCTTTCGCCGCCGCCACCCGGAAGTGGCGCTTGCAGGCGCGGCAGCGGTAGGTGACGTGCCCGGAATTGCCGCTGTGCCGGTGCGAGACGCGTACGTCGTCGCTGCCGCAGTGCGGGCAGAGTGTGCCGGCCGGGGACGCCGCGGCGGAGGCGTCGTCGCCGGGCAGATCGGCGTCTTCCTCCAGGGCCGGCAGTCGGTCGCGATCGGGAGCAGTGGCCATGCGGAGTCGGGTGGGGTGCGGGGTTCGTCGCCGGATGTGGGGCGCATTCTAATTCAGGACGCCACATTCCGTCCGAGCAGCAGCGAACCCAGCAACATGCCCGCGCAGGACATCAGGAAGCCGGCGAACTGCGGCGGCAGCGCGCCCTCGGGGGCGAGGAATTCCATGGCCAGCCAGGCGAACAGTCCCAAAACGATGGACAGGCCGGCGCCGGCGTTGTTGGCGCGCTTCCAGAACAGGCCCGCCACCAGCGGCACGAAGGCGGTGGCCAGGGTGACCTTGTAGGCGTTCTCCACCATGCCGTGGATGCTGGTTTCGTGTTCCAGCGACCACAGCGAATAGAGCACCACGCCGAGGGTGAACAGCACCACGACGCCGCGGGTGATGGCCAGGAAGTGGCGGTCGGTGAGGTTCTTTTCCGACAGGAAGCCCTTGAGGATATTCTCGGAAATGGTCACCGATGGCGCCAGCAGGGTGCCCGAGGCGGTGGACATGATCACCGACAGCAGGGCGCCGAAGAAAATGATCTGCGCCGCCAGCGGCAGGTGGGCGGCGACGAAGCTGGGCAGCACCAACTGCGCGTCCTCATGCAGCAGCCGGCCGGTCAGGCCCGGGTCGACCAGGGTCGCGGCGTAGGTGAGGTAGAGCGGCACCGCGGCGAACAGCAGGTAGGCGACGCCGCCGATCACCGTGCCCCACACCGCCACGCGCTCGTTCTTCGCGCTGTTGGCGCGCTGGAACACGTCCTGCTGCGGCACCGAGCCGAAGCCCATGGTGAGCAGGCCGGCGACGAAGGTGAGGATGGCCGCCCATTCCAGCTCCGGCCAGAATTCGAACTTGCCCGCCGCCGCCGCGTGCGCGATCACCGGCGCCACGCCGTTCACCTGCGGCATGGCGCCCACCAGCCAGGCGATCCACAGCAGGCCGACGACGATCACCGTCATCTGCAGGAAGGTGGTGAGCGCCACCGACCACATGCCGCCGAACAGGGTGTAGAGCAGCACCACCGAGGCGCCGATGAGGATGCCCTGGACCTGGCTGATCTCGCCGGCCGACAGCACGTTGAACACCAGGCCCAGGGCCACCACCTGCGCCGACACCCAGCCCAGGTAGGACAGCGCGATGGCCAGCGACATCGCCACCTCCACCGGCCGGTTGTAGCGCCGGCGGTAGAAGTCGCCGAGGGTCAGCAGGCGCATGCGGTACAGCGGCCGGGCGATGAACAGGCCGAACAGGATCAGCGCCAGCGAGGCGCCGAAGGGATCGGAAATGGTGCCGCCGAGGTTCTCCTCCATGAAGGTGGCGGGAATGCCCAGCACCGTCTCGGCGCCGAACCAGGTGGCGAACACCATGGCGACGACGATGAGCATGGGCAGCGAGCGGCCCGCCGAGAAGTAGTCCTCGGTGCTCTTCACGCGCGTCGCGGCGTACATGCCGACGCCGATGGAGAGGATCAGGTAGAGGAGGACGAAGCCGAGCAGCATATTTTTCGTTCAGTCGATGCGCCGAGCGGGATGCGCGGGCGGCCTGGAAAATGGCGCGATTATCGCTGATTTGGCGCTGTCTGGCGCCCGGCCTGGGCGGCTCGCGCGACGAGTGCAAAGCCAGCCGACGGTGGCGGCGGTTCCCGTCGTGCCCGCGCCAACCCGTTTGCCCCCCGGACGCGGGCCGGGCTGCACGCTTCACCAAGGCGTGGACCCTTATTCGGGCGGGCGCGTGGCATCGCCGTTCGGCTTGCACGCCGGACTAACATTCACGGTGACGTGCTCGCGCCGCTGGAGGCGGACCTGTGGGAAGCGCAGGCGTGATCCTCGATACACACGCCCTGCTGTGAATGGACCGCGATGATGCCGCCCTGGGAGCTGCGGCGCGGCGGCACATCGTAAAGGCCTGGCGCGAGGGCGGGGTGGCGGTGAGCGCCATCAGCTTCCGGGAGGTGGTGATGCTGGCCGAGCGCGGACGCGTTGTCCTGCCGGTGCCCGCGCCGCGCTGGCGGGCAAACTGGTTGCGCGCCGGCCTGGCGGAGATCCCGCTGAACGGCGATATCGCCTTGCTGGCCTGCCAACTGGAAAACCTGCACCGCGACCCGGCCGACCGCTTCATCCTGGCGACCGCGCTGGAGCGGGGACAGCCCCTGCTCACGGCCGATGCCAGGTTGCTGGCCTGGCCGGGGGAAGTGGTACGACTGCATGCGGGAAAGTGAGGGGGGCGGCGTCAGTGGCCGATCCATGTCCGCCCCCCGCACCGACGTCCATGGCCCCCCCGCATGCTGGATCTGGCGGAATCTCGGGAACAAGGCTCCATCACCTCCGGCTTGAGTCTCAATTTTTCGCCCGCCGCGCGAAGCGGCGGTCATCGAAGCTCAGCAACTGTTCGGCGAGATAGGAAAAGGTCGGGCGATAAAATACTTGTTCCTGCGGCGGATACACCACGCCACCAGCGATGGCGGCGGGCAGCCTCATGCCAGCGCCTCGCGGTACAGGCCCAGCCACAGGTCGCGCACCCGCTCCCAGGTGAAGGCTTGTACGTGCTCGCCGCCGTTGCGTATCAGGCTCACTCGCAATGTCTCATCCTCGATCAGACGGATCATGGCTTGCGCCATGCCCTCGGCGTCACCGGGCTTGACCAGCAACGCGGTATGTTCGTGGCGCACCAGATGGGGCACGCCGCCCACGTCGGTGCTGACCACGGGCAGGCCGCAGGCCAGGGCCTCCAGCACCGAGTTGGGCATGTTATCGGCCAGGGATGGGTTGAGGCTCAGGGTGGCCTCGCGATACAGCGCGGCCATGGCCTGGCTGTCCAGGCGACCGGTGAAGCGGACCCGGTCGGATATGCCGAGTTCGGCAGCGAGCCGTTCCAGATTCGCCCGCTCCGGCCCCGACCCGGCGACGCTCATGCGCGCGCCGGGATGGCGCTGCCGCAGCAGGGCGAGGGCGCGCAGGGCGCTGGCGATGTCATAGAGCGGCTCCAGGTTGCGCGCCACGACGACGTGGATGTCGCCGGGACTCGGAGCGCCGGCACGGAATTTCTCCAGGTCGATGATGTTGGGCACGATGCGCGCGTCCATGCCGAAACGCGCGAAGACCTCCTTCAGGAAGCCGGAGGGTACCGCCAGCGCCGCGGCGCGGCGCATGGAAAAACGCACCATGCCCGCCGCCTTGCGCAGGAAGGGCTCCGCCTCGCCGCCCCGGTAATTGACCACGGCGGGGATGCCGCGCAGGCGGGCGATCCAGATGGCCGGCGCGGCGAACAGGTGCCAGGACCAGCCGGAATTGGCCATGATGTGGAACAACTGATTGCGCCCGGCCGCCCGCCACAGGCGAAAGAGATAGGGCGCCAGGCGGAAGGCCGCGCGCAATACCGGCACGCGGCCGGCCCAGGCCGGCCGGTAGGGGGCGTTGACCTGCACGGTTTCCACGCGCACGCCCTCCCCTTGCAACAGGCGGGCGAGCTGCAGGGTCTGGTTGGCCATGCCGCCCGCGGGTGGCGGTAGCGGCCCAACCAAGGCCAGGCGAGACGGCGCGGCGTGAAGTTCAGGACGCGCGGCCACGCTCGGCTCCTTGCATACCCTGACCGGATCCGGGCCGTGTCGGCCTGGGAATCCGGCTGGAGAAGACGATGAGGCGGGGTTCGGTCATCGTTCCCGCCCCTGGGCCGCATCGACCCTGTCCTTGAGGGGCGCATGAATCACGACGTGCGCCCGTTCGATCTCGTCCCGAAAGGTCTTGGGTATGCTGGCCCAGTCCAACACCTCTACCAGGATGGGAAGGTTGCTTTCACGAAGGGCTTCCCGCAGTTCGACCAAGGGCCACATCTGGGCCTTGCTCAGGTCTTCCGGTTTACGCAGCACCAGATCCAGGTCGCTGGCCGCGTGGGCGTCCCCCTTCACACGGCTGCCGTAGGCCCACACTTCCGCATCCGGCACGTGGGCGCTCAGCAGTTGGTTGAGCTGGTGCCAGTAGCGTTTTGGCAGGTCAAGCGTCGCCATGGGGGCCTCCGAATTTTTCACGCAGCACAACCTCTAGCTGCCGCGCGTCTTCCAGGAAACCGGGCATGAGCAGGAGGGTTTCCCGGGCGAAGCCTTCGCCATAGTCGTGGGCAGTGCTGTTGCGGTTGTCGCGGTAGGCGAACCAGCGCTCGATGGCCTCTAGGGTGAGAAGGCCGTGCTTGCCGGCGTGGCGCAGGACATCCTTGTAGAACAGTTCGTCGACGGCCTTGGGGCTGCCGCCGTAGGCTTTCAATGCCTTGCGCAACAGCTTGCCGCTGGTCTCCAGCACCAGTTCGAAGCCCTTCACCACGGCATTGCGGAATACCTCGTAGT
>JBBIPL010000087.1:0-8769 GCA_037442845.1 Hydrogenophilales bacterium
TTTGCAGCAGTTCGTTTCTCATACTGGCGACCCGTTGAAAAGCACGGCATTCTAGCCATTCATTCGCGGTTGGATATCCCCCATGTGGCGATTGCCCAAGCCCAAATTCAAGGTTCTCATGTACGGCCCGGAGCTGCCGTCCGGCGGCGTGCCGGGCTTGGCGCATTTCGAGCCGGGGATTCTGGTGCTGGAGGGCCGGCGCTACTGGTTCACCGTGCAATTCCTCCAGCTCAGCCTGGATACCGGAGGCTATGACGGTCGCCAGTGGATGATCGCCTGGCGGTCGCATGCCGGCCCGATGAAGGCGTTGCTGCAGGGCGGCGATGCCATCGATCTGTTCATCAAGTATGCGCCGCCGGAACTTGCCGAGCGGTTGCATCTGGCCCGCCGCGCCCGGCGTCCGGACGCGCTGCGCAAGTGGCTGGGCGCGGCGATCCCGCTGACCCAGCTGGCTTTTCTGGCCGCCAGCCTGTTCTGGGCGGCCCCGCTGCGTTGAACCTAAAAACCTCAGTTGACCGCTCCTTGTCCTTCGCAAAGACGCATGGAACCTGAGGTTTGCGCCTTCGTTCACGCTTACCCGGAAGGTGAGTCCGCTACGCGCCCGCCTGCGGGTCTGTGCGCGCGTCCGGCTGCGTACCCGCAAGGGGCAGGCCGGATTCTTAAAGCCGCTGAAGCGGCAACAGCCCCGCTCTCGTCGCGCCAAGCCCCCCACCCGCACAAACCCGCCTTCGGGCGCGTTCAACTGAGGTTTTTAGGATAAAAAGAGCCCTTCTCGCGAAGGGATCCGGGCGGCACAAGTGGGGCTTACTTGGGGGAAACGCCGAGCGCCTTGACGGTCTCGATGTTCAGGTAGCCGTCCTGGGCAATGCCCTTGGCTTTCTGATAATCGGCTACCGCCTTCATGGTGGCGTTGTCGAGTTGTCCGGCGACGCCCGGGGTGAAGCCGGCGGCCTTCAGCGCGGCCTGGATTTCCGCGATCTTGGCGGGCGTGGCATTCACGTCGCAGAGCACGGAGGTCCAGTATTCCTGCACCGGGCAAACCATGACTTCCTGGGGAACGTCGGCGTACTCGGCCGCGATCGGCACGCGCACTTCCTTCGCCGCCGCCACCAGCTTGGTCACCTCGCGTTCGGCATACTCGGCGGGAATGGGAATGCGCTTCTCGGTGGCGGGGGTGACCACGGTCATGATCTCGCGCTCGTAATCCACCGGCACCACTTTGGTTACCGTGGTGGCCGGCTTGACCAGCTTCTTCACCTCCTTCTCGGCGAATTCCGCGGGGATCTGCACGGTGCGTGTGGTGGCCGGGGTCTTCAGCACGGTCTTCTTGACGGTCTGGTATTCCGCCGGGATGTCCTCGTAGCGCACGCTGGCCGGGGCCTTCAGCACCTGGCGGGTGATGGTCTGGTACTCGGCCGGCACTTCCACCAGGCACATGATCTCGCCGGTGGAGGCATCGATTCGCTGGATGTTGGTCTGGGTGCCCGGTTTCCAGGTGGTATAGGCCTCGCGCACCAGCTTCTTCTCGGTGACGGTCTCATACACCGCCGGCACTTCGATGGCTTTGCGGCCGGCGGGCCTGACCATGACCTTTTCCTCGACGTCCTCGTACACCGCGGGCACCGGCTCCAGACGGGTGCTGGCTTCCTTGACCAACACGCGCTCCTTGACGGTATCGTAGACAGCCGGAACCACTTCCTGGATTTCCTCGCTCTGCACGCGCACCTTCACCGCCTTGTACACGGGCGGCACGATCTCGATGCGTTCGCCGGCTTCTTTCACCAGCACGCGCTCTTTCACCGTTTCGTACTTGGCGGGTACGGTTTCGACGCGCTCGCTGGCTTCCTTCACCAGCTTGCGGACCCTGTCGGTGCGGAACTGCGCGGGGCGCACCACCTTGGCGTAACACTCGCCGGCCTTCGCGTTCATCGGCGTCTTGTCACCCAGCAGGGCGCCGGGCGGCAGCGGACATGGCGCGGGTATTGCCGCCGGCTTGGCCGCCGGGGCCGGTTTTTTTGTCCTCGACGCAGCCCGGATCCAGCAAGGCGCGGCCGGGACAGCCGATGGTACGGTACAGCTCGAATCCCGTGGTGTTGCCGGCCTGATTGCCGCTGGCCTTGTTCTCAGGGTTGTAGAAGCTGCCTTGCGCCGAACTGGCGAGGGCGGAACCTGCCAGGGCGCCGCAGCCGATGGCGAGCAGGGCGATATTCAGGGTCTTAACGAAAAGGTCATGGTGAGCTCCTAAGACGAGTGGGTGAAACGAAACGATGCGGGTGGTCTCCGGCCTGTCGTGCTCGCCGGGCATGGCGAAGCTCCGGAACCACACTGCTAAAGGTGGTGGCTGGTGCATGTTGGACCATGCTTGTTAGCACCGTAGCGTATCGGTGCTTGCATGACTGTGAGACTGTTCACAAAGCCCAAAAAACACGGCAACCTACGCTCAGCGCCGCCTGAACCAGCCCGTCAGGCTCAGCCGTTCCCGCCGCGCGGGCAACACCTCGTGCCAGAAACGCTCGGACAGGAAGGCGACCAGGGCGCCGCCGGCCGGCACGATCTCCAGGGGTTCGCCAGCCGCCTCGGGCCAGAAGCGCAGCAGGCCACCGTCTTCCCGGTTCCAGTCCTCGTTGAGGTAGAGAATGACGGTGAGCGTGCGGCGGTCGTCGTCGCGGAAACGGTCCAGGTGGCGCTGGTAACCGCTGCCCGGGGGATACACGGCGAAGTGCAGTTCCACGTCGAACAGCCCCAGGAAAAGGGTCAGGTTCGCCGCCTGGCGCAGGGCTTCGAGCCTGGCCAAGGCGGCTTGCAGAGCCGGGCCGGCACGGCTTTCGTCCACCCAGAGGATGTGGTCGCCGCGGATTTCAGAACGCACCGCGGCGTTGCCCCTGCCCACGCCGGCGGCATGGAAACCCCCGTCCGCGAAAGCCTGCCGGCACTCCCCGCGCAGCGCCGCGGTTTCGGCAGCGCTGAGGAACCCGGGCGCCACGCACCAGCCCGGCCCGGCCAGGCCGGCAACGATGGAATCGAGCACCGCGCTCAGTATTTCACCCGCACCCGCCAGGCCAGGGTCGTCTTGCCCTCGGCGGGCACCGGTACTTTCCAGACGGCGGTGCGGGCGGAATCCTTCTTGTGCGGGTGGCTTTCCTGCAGCATCTGCCATTCGCCGGGGATGTTTTCCAGCACGCTGACCACCACCTTCTCGCTTTTGGCATTGCGGATTTCCAACTGATAGGTGGTCTCGATGACCCCGCCCCGTGCGTTGAAGCCGGCGGCTGCAATGCGCTGGAAGTCCACCTGCTTCTTGTCGGCGGTAATGTCGAAAGCCTCGCCCAGCTTGAGCTTGACGGTTTCGCCCTTGGCGGTGTGCTCGATGCGGTCCTCGCCGATGAATTGGGCGCGGCCGGCGCTGTCCTTCTTGTAGACCCGCACGATGCCCTTGGGCAGCGGCACGCCCAGACCGACGTTCTCGCCTTTCTCGGACTTGTTGGTGAATTCCATGAAGACGCCGGGTTTGAGTTTCTTGCCCAGGTCGCCTTGCTGGCTGGTGTAGTACCAGTCCCCCCCGGCCAGTCGGAATTCCTTGTCCACCGCCACCTTCTGCGCGGAGAGCAGGGCGACCTGCTTGGTCTGCCGGTCCTGCAGGGTGGTGAGCCGATCCAGGGTGTAGAGGTGGTATTCGAACAGGCCCTCTTCCTGCATGGCCGGCGCCGCGTCGGCCATGGCCATGGCTTTCGCCATCATGGGCAGCGGCCTGCGCTCGGGCTGGGCCCGGTTCACCTCGCCGGCGATGAGTTGCAGACGGGCATTGGGGTAGGCGGCGCCGCTGGTGTTGGTAAGGGTGACCCAGCCGTTGAGGTCGATGCTGTCCTCCTTGTTGGAGAGCTCGGCCACGTAGTCCGCCTTCCAGGTCAGGCCCTGGGTCAGGTAGGTGAGTTCCATGTCCTGGTCGACGGTGGTCTTGGTGCCGGCGAAGAAGGGGGTCGGCGCCTCGGTCCTGAACAGCATGGACAGGGTGGGGCGGTCGCGCAGATGCGCCGGCACGCCGGGGAAGGCCAGACGGCCTGGGTTGGGCAGGGCGGCCTCCACCCGGTCGCTGAATCTCAGCACCGCGCCTTCATTGGCGGCCAGCACGGTGGCGAATTCGCTGAGTTCGACGCCGGTGATGGGCTGATTGCGGATGACCCGGACCTGGGCGCCGACGGATTCCTCCAGCAGCTTCTGGGGGGTGAGCAGATCGAAGTCGAAGTTCTGCTCGTAGAGGATGAGCTTGCGCCCGTCCAGGGAACGCAGCAGCGCGGTCTCGGGCTGCATGCGGGCGGAAACGTCGCGCCAGGCCAACAGATTGTCGCCGTTGACCACCTTGACCCGGCGCGCGTCCTTCACCAGGGCCAGGTCGCCGTTGTAGATGGTGACCGCCAGGGCGATCTGCTCGCTGGCGTTGCTCTGCCGCTCCTCGGCGGCGTGGAGGGCGCCGGCCGCCAGCAGGGCGAGGGCGAGCAGACTTCCCTTCAGGGTTGTTTTCATGGCGTTTCTCCAGGGGGTGGGTGTCAGCCGGCCCCGAGGGGGGCGGACAAACCGGATAGAATTGCCCGAATTTTATCCCGAGCCATCATGACTCCCGTTCTCGTCTTCGACATCGAAACCATTCCCGACATCGCCGGGTTGCGCCGTCTCCACAACGTGGGGGAGGAGGCCAGCGACCACGAGGTGGGGCAAATGGCCTTCCTCATGCGCCGCCAGCAGACCGGCGGTTCCGACTTCATGCCGCATTACCTGCAACGGGTGGTGACCATCTCCTGCACCCTGCGCGAGGGCGACCGCTTCCGCGTGTTCTCCCTGTCCGAGCCGGATGCGGCGGAAGGCGAGATCGTCCAGCGCTTCTTCGACGGCATCGAGAAGTACACGCCGCAACTGGTGAGCTGGAACGGCGGCGGTTTCGACCTGCCGGTGCTGCACTATCGGGCCATGCTGCATGGCGTCACCGCGCCCAAGTACTGGGACTGGGGCGACGACGACCGGGACTTCAAATACAACAACTACCTGAACCGCTACCACACCCGCCATCTGGACCTGATGGACGTGCTGGCAATGTATTCCGGCCGGGCCAACGCCCCATTGGACGAGCTGGCCAAGCTCTACGGCTTTCCCGGCAAGCTGGGCATGGACGGCTCGGAAGTCTGGCCCGCCTATCAAAGGGGCGAGATCGGCGCCATCCGCGACTATTGCGAGACGGACGTGGTCAACACCTGGCTGGTCTACCTGCGCTTCCAGAGGATGCGCGGCGTGCTCACCGCCGAGCGGTACGCGCGGGAGATCGAACTGGTGAAGTCCAGCCTGGAGGATATCGGCGCCGAGCACTGGTTCGCGTTCCTGGAGGCCTGGGGGGCATGAGGACGCCGACGGAGAACCCGACGCCCATCGCCATCGAATCCCTCGACCACGAGGGCCGCGGCGTGGGCCGCTTCGAGGGCAAGACCATTTTCGTCGACGGCGCGCTCACCGGCGAAATCGTCCACTACGCCAGCTACCGCAAGAAGCCCAATTTCGAGCAGGCCCAGACCACCCGCATTCTCAAGGCCAGCCCTTTCCGGGTGACGCCCGCCTGCCGCTGGTTCGGCATCTGCGGCGGCTGCAGCCACCAGCATCTGGACGAGTCCGCGCAGGTGGCGGCCAAGCAGCGGGTGCTGGAGGACTGCTTCGCCCACATCGGCAAGGTGGCGCCGGACAGCATCCTGCCTCCCATCCACGGCCAAACCTGGGGCTACCGCACCCGCGCCCGCCTGTCGGTGCGCAATGTGCCGAAGAAGGGCGGGGTGCTGGTGGGCTTTCACGAGCGGCGCAGCAGCTACGTGGCCGACATGGACAGTTGCGAGGTGCTGCCGGCGCGCATCTCCGCCCTGCTGCCCAGGCTGCGCCATCTGGTCGAACAGCTTTCCATCCGCGACCGCCTGCCGCAGATCGAGTTGGCCTGCGGCGAGGCGGTGGACGTGCTGGTGCTGCGCGTACTGGAGCCGCCCACGCCGGAGGACGAGGCCAGGCTCAAAATCTTCGCCGACGCCCACCGCATCCAGTTCTGGCTGCAAGCCAAGGGCCCGGATACCGCCCATCCGTTTTATCCCCTGGACGCCCCGGAACTCGCCTACAGCCTGCCGGAGTTCAACCTGGTGATGTCGTTCAAGCCCACCGAATTCACCCAGGTGAACCACGGCATCAACCGCATGCTCATCCGCCGCGCCATGCGCCTGCTGGATCCGCGCCCCGGCGAGCGCATCGCCGATTTCTTTTGCGGCCTCGGCAATTTCAGCCTGCCCATCGCCCGCCGCGGCGCCGCCGTCCTCGGCGTCGAGGGCAGCAAGGGCCTGGTCGAGCGGGCCGCCGAAAACGCCGCGCGCAACGGCCTGAAACACCTCACCGGGTTCCGCGTCGCCGACCTGTTCCAGATGATGCCGGAGGCCTACACGGCTCTGGGGCATTTCGACAAGCTGCTCATCGATCCGCCGCGCGACGGCGCCATCGAACTGGTGAAGTCGTTGCCGGACGCGGGCGCGCCCCGGCGCATCGTCTATGTCTCGTGCAGCCCCGCCACCTTGGCACGGGACGCCGCCGTGCTGGTGTACCAGAAGGCTTACCGGCTGGTGTCGGCGGGGGTGGCGAACATGTTCCCGCATACCGCCCATGTGGAGTCCATCGCCCTGTTCGAGCGCTGATATCGGCGGTTACGGCGGCATGGCCTTGGCGAGGACCGCCTGCGCCGCCGGATGGGTGATGTGGCGTTCTCCGGTGATGGCATAGAACACGTCCTGGATGTCCTCCGCCAGTCCGACCCGCCGCACGCCGAATTGCGCCTCGATGGCTTCGCCGAGCACGGCCGGCGCCGGGAAGTAGCCGCCGCCGGCCTGACCGAAGGCCATCATGAGGGCGCCGTCGTCGAATTCCCCCACCACCCGCGGCGCCAGACGGTTCTTCTCCAGCCAGGCCTCGATGCGGGGCCGCGCGGTGGCGTCGTCGCCGGGCAGGAGCAGGGGCGCGCCATTCAGACAGGCGGGGAAATCGGCGCAGGCGTCCGCCAGCGCGGGCGCGGCAAAGAAGGCGAGGCCGCATTCCCCCAGCTTGTGGCTGTAGCCGCGTACGTTGATGTGGGCGGGCAGGGGGCGGTCGGCCAGGACCATGTCCAGGCGGTGCAGGGCCAGTTCCGCCAGCAGCCGGTCGAGCTTGCCTTCCCGGCATACCAGGCGTACCGGTTCCGCCAGTCCGGCAATGGGAGACAGCAGCTGGTAGGCGAGCGATTTGGGCATGACGTCGGTGATGCCGACGCGAAACGGCAGGAAGGGCATGCCCTGGTGGCTGGCCAGGGCGGACTTGAGCGCGTCGCCCAGGGAAAATATCTCGTCGGCGTAGCCCAGCGCCAGACGGCCCGCCTCGGTGAGTTCCAGGCCCCGACCGGCGGGGCGCAACAGCGGGGCGCCGAGTTGTTCTTCGAGCAGCTTGATCTGGGCGCTCACGGTCTGCGGCGTCAGGTTCAGGCGTTCGCCGGCCCGCGCCACCCCGCCGCTGCGGGCGACCGTCCAGAAGTAGTACAGGTGCTTGAAATTCACGGTATCGACACTATTCGTAATATACGAATGTTAATCCAGAAATATTCGACTTTATTTGATCTTCCAACTGGCGTAGGCTGCGCCACGTTTTCAGCCCCGACCAAGGAGCTTGTCATGAAACGCATCTTTCTGTTCCTGGCCACCAACATGGCCATTGTCCTGGTGCTGTCGGTCACCATGCGCCTCCTGGGCGTCGAGCCCTATCTCAACGCCCAGGGCCTCAACCTGCAGGACCTGCTGATCTTCGCCGCGGTCATGGGCTTCGGCGGCGCCTTCATCTCCCTCGCCATCTCCAAGTGGACGGCGAAGAAGGCCACTGGCGCCCAGGTCATCACCGATCCGCGCACCCAGGAGGAGCTCTGGCTGGTGCAGACCGTGGCGCGCCAGGCGCAGGCGGCAGGCATCAAGATGCCCGAGGTGGCGATCTTCGATTCGCCCGAGGTGAACGCCTTCGCCACCGGCATGACCAAGAACAGTTCCCTGGTGGCGGTCTCCAGCGGCCTGCTGCGCAACATGACGCGGGAGGAGGCGGAAGCCGTGCTCGGCCACGAGGTGGCCCACGCCGCCAACGGCGACATGGTCACCATGGCCCTGATCCAGGGCGTGGTGAACACCTTCGTCATGTTCCTGTCGCGGGTCATCGGCCACACCGTCGACCGGGTCGTGTTCAAGAACGAGAACGGGCATGGCCCGGCGTTTTTCGTCACCATGATCGTCGCCGAATTGATCCTGGGTCTGCTGGCCTCCATCATCGTCATGTGGTTCTCGCGCCAGCGCGAGTTCCGCGCCGACCAGGGCGGCGCCAGCCTTGCCGGCCGCCAGGCCATGATCAATGCCTTGAAGCGCCTGCAGGCGGTGCACGATCCGCAGCCGCTGCCGGATAAAATGGCCGCCTTCGGCATCAGCGGGGGCGGTGGTGGTGGCCTCAAACGCCTGTTCATGACCCATCCTCCCCTCGAAGAGCGCATCGCCGCGCTGGAACGGGGCGCATGAGGGCGGTATCGGCGCACTTTGACAATGACCGGGGGGCTTCCTCCGGTTTTAACGTGAAAGTCGCCTCGGCGACTCTCGAAGCTCCCCTCTCCCGCAGGCGGGAGAAGGGGCTGGGGGGTGAGCAAGGGTTTTCGCGGAGCATGCGCAGCGCCAGCCGAACGGCCCCGGAATGCAATCCGGGGCG
>JBBIPL010000088.1:0-6462 GCA_037442845.1 Hydrogenophilales bacterium
TGAAAGTCATGCCCGTTTCCCTCAGCACCTTACCAGGACGCGCGGCGGGCGCGCATGGAATTCGGCTTCCTGCGCCAGTGGAGCATCTACCCGACGCAGACCCAGGCCATCGTCGACGCCATGAAGCCGGACTATTCGGAAGTGGAAACCGGTGCCGCCATCCTGAACGCCGCCAGGCCCTACAGGGTCATCGGCAGCAGGAAGATCAGGGCGATGTTGGCGATGCCCAGCAACAGGTTGGCGCCCACCAGCACGCGGATGCGGTTCAGGGCCGCGCCCGCCGCGGGCCAGTCCTGCGCCGCCACCGCTTCGCGCAGGCGGTCATAGGGCGCGAAGTAGATGTACATGAAGATCGCGCTCATGAGGTAGCCGAGCAGCACCATGATGTGGATGGGATAGGCCACCGCCGCCATGCCGCCCATGATGGCCACCAGCGCCTGACCGGTGCCGATGAGCAGGATCACCGACAGCCAGACCCAGGGAAAGAAGCGGCCGAACACGCCGGTCCACAGGCGCAGGCGCTGCGGCGGTTCCAGTTGCGCCAGGGCGACGGGACGCAGGCACTGGTGGGCGAAGAACATGCCTCCCACCCAGACGACGGTGGCGAGAATGTGCAGAAAGATGAGGATTTGCATGGCGATCTCCCGGGGATGCGGTGGGGGGGATTATCGCAGGCCTGCGCTCCGCCGCCGATATCCGCATAATCCTCCCGTCCTCCCACGGCGTTCATCGTCCCGCGCATGAGATTCCCTTCCCCACGTTCAGCTTCCTGGCTATGCGGCCTGGCGCTCGCGGCGATGTCCTTGGTCTGCGCGCCCCGGCCCTGCCAATAACCAAGAAAAACACTCAACCATTGCCCGCGCCCGCGCAAGCTCATAAAATTCGCGGGTCTTGTTCGCAGACACCCTCGAAATCAACGGAGAACCCACATGGAACACCAACTGCCCCCCCTGCCTTACGCCAAGGACGCCCTGGCCCCCCACATGTCGGCGGAGACCTTCGACTACCACTACGCCAAGCACCATCAGGCCTATGTCACCAACCTCAACAACCTGATCAAGGGCACCGACTTCGAGAACAAGTCCCTGGAAGAGATCGTCAAGACCGCCCCCGCCGGCGGCATCTACAACAATGCCGCGCAGGTTTCCAACCACACCTTCTTCTGGTCCTGCATGCAGCCCAACGGCGGCGGCGCCCCCGGCGGCGCCCTGGCCGACGCCATCAACAAGAAATGGGGCTCCCTCGACGAGTTCAAGAAGGCCTTCCAGGCCTCCGCCGTCGGCAACTTCGGCTCCGGCTGGACCTGGCTGGTGAAGAAGGCCGACGGTTCCGTCGACATCGTCAACATGGGCGCCGCCGGCACCCCGCTGACCACCGCCGACAAGCCCCTGCTCTGCGTCGATGTGTGGGAGCACGCCTACTACATCGACTACCGCAACCTGCGTCCCAAGTTCGTCGAGACCTTCCTCAACAACCTGGTGAACTGGTCCTTCGCGGAAGCGAACTACGCCTGACCCGGGTTCCATCTCCCCCGCGCAAGGGACGCCCATGCGGCCCTTGCGCATTCACGGGCGCGGTCAACGGAAGCGCCCCATGGTCTTCATGACTTCACAAGGATCGCCCCGGACCGGCGGCAGCAGCGCGCTTTTTTCCTTCGCGCGCCGGTCGAGTTCCAGGTAGTGGGCGTTCATGTAGCCGCGGCATTCCTCGAAGGACTTCATGCCCTGCAAGCGGCCGATGTGGGTCTTGCGTTCCTCCGGGGTCATGAGCTGCGCACCTCGAAAGTTCTCGCCCTGGGCATACCAGGGAAAGGCGTATGCCTGGCCGGAAAGCAGCAGAGCGGCAAACAGGAGGTGGTTCTTCATTTCGCGTACCCAGAAAAAAACGCCCCGGATGGGCCGGGGCGAGTGTAGTACGAAAGAACCAGGCGCGCATCAGACACAGCCGGTCGGCTTGGGCGTGCCGGCATAGCGACCGGCCTGCTTGGCGGGGCCGTAGGGGAACAGGTCGAAAAGGAATTTCTTGTCGCCCCATTCGTCGCCGAACTCCTCCTTCAGTCCCTTCTGCAGGATGCGCAGGTTGGGCGCGGTGCCGTACTCGTTGAAGTAGTCGCGCATGTAGCGAATGATCTTCCAGTGGTTCTCTTCCAGGGTCAGCTTGTCCTGCGCCGCCAGATATTCGGCGACGTCATCCGCCCAGTCGGACAGATTCAGCAAATAGCCTTCCGGGTCGGTTTCGACGATGCGTCCGTTGATTTCCAGTTCCATGGTTTCTTTCCTCTCTTCGCGGTTTGCAATGCCTGCATGGGTGGCCAGACTCTAACAATGGCTGAGTATATTGGTCAAGTATTATTTCCCGCCCGGTGTCATGCCAACCTCCTACCCCGCTCCGTGCCAGAATTCCGGCCGGGAAACCAAGGGAGAACCCCGTCATGAAGCGCCCCGGTCTGCTGATTGCCGCGCCTGGCCGATGTCCGGCCTGGCCGCCGCCGCGTCCCTGGAAAGCTTCACGCCCCAGGGCGAACACCTGGAGGTCCGCCAGGCCCAGGCCCGCTTCTCGGCGGCCATGGCGGCGCAGGGTCGCGGCGACAGTCCGGCGCCCTTCCTGGTGCAATGCGGCGCGCCGGGCAACCCTTAACGTGAAAGTCGCACGGCGACTTCTCGAAGCGAGGGCGCCTTCCGCCTGCCGCCCACCCGCGTCGAGGCGATGTACGCGCCGGAACTGTTCGGCGAGACGCCCAACGAGATCTTCGATGTGGGCCGCTGAACCTTCGTCGCGGCCAGCCGGGGTTCAGCCCCGGTCGCGCCAGACCAGCAGGCCCTGGGTGTTGAGCTCGACGTCGTTGTCCAGCAGCGCCTTGCAGGTGGCGTCGTCGAGCGCGCAGCCGTGCGCGCGCAGGCGGCGCAGCAGGGCGGCTTGCACCGCCGCCCGCAGCCAGGCCAGGCGTTCCTGGCCTTCTCCGGGCGCGGCGCGCGTCAGTTCGACCAGTTCGTCGATCTGTTCGTGCAGTTGCGTCGCCAGCTGCGCCAGGTTGCTTACCCGGCCGTAGTGCGTGAGGAAGGCCGCCTGGGCGCCGGTGGCCACTAGCCTGTCGATAGAGGCGTGCAGGGCCTCGGGCTCGAACTGCACCGGCGTGGTGGTGGGGAAGATGAACGGGCGACCCTCGACGTCGAATTCCCGGTAGGAGATGCCGAAGGTGTCGCCGGTGAACAGGCTGTTGCTGCGGCGGTCGTGGATGCAGTAGTGGTGGCGGGCGTGGCCGGGGGTGTCGAGGAAGCGCAGGGCGCGCCCGCGGAAATCGAGCTGGAAGCCCTCGCCGGCCTCGATCACCCGCTCCGCCGGCGCCGGCACGATGTCGCCGTAGTGGGCGTAGAAATGCTCGCGGCCATAGACCGCGATGGACCCCGCCACCAGCTTGACCGGGTCGATCATGTGGCGGGCGCCCTTCGGGTGCGCCACCAGCTTCGCGTTGGGGCAATTTTGCAGCAGGGCGCCGGCGGCGCCGGCGTGGTCGAGGTGGACATGGGTGACGATGACGTAGTCCACCGCCTCCGGCCCCAGGCCCAGGCCCCTGAGTTCCGCCAGCACGCTGGGCGCCGCCTGGTTGGTGCCGGTATCGACGATGGCCACGCCGCCGTCCTCGACGATGAGGTGGACGGCGGCGAGGCCGGGCCGCAGGTAATCGGCATCCAGGGTGAGGATGCCGTGCTCGTGCTGGATCGGGGGAATCATGCGCGGGACTCCGCGGAGGTTTCGAGATGGAAGCCCGCATTATCGTCGAGGGCCAGGGCGGATTTCAGCACCGGCAGGCATGCGCGCAGGCTGTCGGCCAGGGTCCACGGCGGGTTGACGAGGAACAGGCCGCTGCCGCTCATGCCCGGCTCGCCGGCCGCCGCCTTGCGTACCGACAGGCTGGCGTCCAGCCAGGCGACGTCCTTCAGCGCGCGCAGCCGTTCCGGCAGGCGGCGCGCCTCGGGCCGCGCCAGTTGCGGATACCAGATGGCGTAGGCGCCGGTGGGGAAGCGTTTCAGGCTGTCCTTGAGGGCATCCGCCACGCGGCTGTAGTCGGCCTTGTCCTCGTAGGACGGGTCGATCAGCACCAGACCGCGCCGTGACGGCGGCGGCAGCAGCGCCTTGAGGCCGGCGAAGCCGTCGCCGCGGGTGACGATGACCCGCTTGTCATTCAGGAAGGTCTTGCCCAGCAGATCGACGTCGGTGGGGTGCATCTCGAACAGCCGCAGGCGGTCCTGCGGGCGCAGCAGTTTCGCCGCCAGGTAGGGTGAGCCGGGGTAGAAGCCGAGTTTGTCGCCGGCGTTCATGCCGCGCACCAGATCGACGTAGTCCGCCAGGGCGGCGGGCAGGTCCGTGCGTTCGAGCAGCCGGCCGATGCCCTCGGCGAACTCCGCGTTCTTCGCCGCGTAGCCCGCGTCCAGGCCGTAGGCGCCGGCGCCGGCGTGCGTATCGATGACCCAGAACGGCTTGTCCTTTTGCGCCAGATGACGCAACAGGCAGACCAGGACGAAATGCTTGAGCACGTCGGCATGGTTGCCGGCATGGAAGGCGTGGCGGTAGCTGAGCATGGGCTGGGCAAGCGTGCGTGAAGGGCTGGCATTTTCCCCCTTGGGCGGGATTTATGCGCGTGACCCGCAGTTCGGGAAAGCCGCTTGGCTGAGTGGTCCCCCCTCTCCCCACTATTGCAAAGAGGGAGGTGGCTGAATTGCCGCCTCGATACGCCGCGCCAGTTCATCGCGCACGCCGGCGTCGGCGCATTCCAGGCGGATGGCGCTTGTCCAGCCGCGCAGCCAGGTGAGCTGCCGCTTCGCCAGTTGGCGGCTGGCGGCGGCGCCTTGTTCGTAGAGGGCGGCGGCGTCGATTTCGCCGTCCAGGAAGCGCCAGGCCTGGCGGTAGCCGACGCAGCGCATGGCGGGCAGGTCGGCGGAGAGCGGCAGACGGGCGCGCAGGGCGCGCAATTCCTCCACCAGACCCTGCTCCAGCATGTGCCGGAAGCGCAGGTTGATGCGCGCGTGCAGCCAGGCGCGATCAGTGGGGAACAGGGCGAATTCCGGCCAGGCCGGGTTCTCCTCCCGCCGCATTGGCGTGGCCTGCCTGGCCAACAGCGCGGTCATGCTCTCGCCGGTGCTCAGGCGCAGTTCCAGGGCGCGCTGGATGCGCTGGCTGTCGTTGGGATTGAGTCGCGCCGCGGTCTCCGGGTCGAGCCGGGCCAGTTCCGCGTGCAGGGCTGGCCAGCCCAGGCGCGCCGCCCGCGCCTCCAACTCGGCGCGCAGGGCGGGATCGGCCGCCGGCAACTCGTCCAGGCCCCCCTGCAGGGCGCGAAAGTACAGCATGGTGCCGCCCACCAGCAGGGGCACGCGGCCGGCGGCGGCGATCTGCGCCATGGCCTGTGCCGCGTCGCGCTTGAAACGTCCGGCCGAGTAGGCCTCGGTCGGCTCGACCAGGTCGATCAGCCGGTGCGGCGCGCGCGCCAGCGCGGCGGCGTCGGGTTTCGCGGTGCCGATGTCCATGCCCCGGTACACCAGGGCCGAATCGACGCTGACGATCTCCAGCGGAAAACGCTCGACCAGCCACACCGCCAGGTCGGTCTTGCCGCTGGCGGTGGGGCCCATGAGGCTGATGGCGGTTAGCGGCATGGCCGGGATTATCAGGCCGCGGGTAGCCTGCATGCGATGGTGGGGGCCGCAAGCCCTGAATCGAGTCCACATGCAAGCCCCCTGGGGAACTTGTTTTCACTCCGCGAAGCAGTTTGGAGCCCGTAGGGCGCAATAACCGAAGGGCATTGCGCCGGATGCGGGGTGCTCACATCCGGCGCAATACGGCTGCGCCTATTGCGCCCTACGCACTCAGATCCCGGTGTCCGCGTACAACTCCGCCATGGCCAGGGTGAGGTCCACGCTTTCCAGGCGCACGCTTTCGCCGGCTTCGAAGATGTCCTGGGTCCAGCCCGCCGGCGTGCGCCGGAACACCTCCACCCAGGCCCGCTCCTGATCGATCAGGACGTACTCCGTCAGGCTCGGCAGACGCCGGTAGGACAGCCACTTCTCGCGGCGGTCCACCGGCTCGGTGGACTCGGACAAGACCTCCACCACCAGCGTGGGCGCCTCCAGATAATCCTTGGGCGCCTCCGGCCCCAGGTCGGCCGCGTCGCAGGTCACCACCACGTCCGGATAGTAATAGGCCGCATCCGCCCGCACCCGCAGCTTCATGTCCGCCATCCAGACGCCGCAGGGCCGGCCGCGCAGATGCTGGCGCAGGGCGATGAAGGCGTTGCCGGCCAGCGTGCCGTGCCGCTTCGACGCCCCGGCCATGGCGAACACCTCGCCGGCGACGTATTCGTGCCGGGTGGTCGCGGCCCGCTCCTTGGCCAGGTAATCGGCTTCGTCGTAATAAGAAACAGCGGCATGTCGCATGGCGAGGGCTCCTGAAGACGTCGAAGGATTATCCCTG
>JBBIPL010000088.1:6562-8599 GCA_037442845.1 Hydrogenophilales bacterium
AACAGCGGCATGTCGCATGGCGAGGGCTCCTGAAGACGTCGAAGGATTATCCCTGAATCCCCGGTTGCACGTACCCCGCCTCCTCCAGCGCCCCCTCGTAAACCTCTGCCAGCGGCAGGCGCAGCCCCACGCTTTCGAGTTCCAGTTCGGCGTCATCGCGCAGGCGCGTCGCGCCCCAGCCGTTCGCGCGCCGGTACACCGTCGCCTCGCGCCGGTCCTGGGCCAGCAGCACATATTCTTCCAGCGCCTCGATGTTGCGATAGGCGAACCGCTTCTCGCGCGTATCGATGCGTTCCGTGCTTTCCGACAACACCTCGACGATCAGCTTGGGCTGTTCGCACCAGTAGCGCGCCTTGTCCTCGGGGCGGCAGGCCACCATCAGGTCCGGGTAATAGAAATAGTCCTCCTGGGCATCGCGCAAGCGCAGTTTCATGTCGCCCATGAACACCCGGCAGGCCCCGCCGCGCAAATGGGCATGCAGGGCGGCGGCCAGATTCAGGCAAATGATGTTGTGCGGCCGGCTCGCCCCCGTCATCGCGTACACCTCGCCGGCCAGATACTCGTGGCGGACCTCGGCGCTCAACTCGCCCGCGAGATAGGCTTCGACCGAAAGCGTGAGGTGCTGACTCGGGACACTCATGGAACGCCTCGTAGGCTAGACCGGTGCCCCCATGATAAATCCATCCCCGGCCCGATCAATCCCGCAGCCCTGCGCAAGCCTGGACAGCCCCGCCTTGGAAGCCCTCACGGGAACTATTTTTCGCGTGCGCGAAGCAGTGTGTAGCAGCGCCGCAACAACACTCTTGAGAAATTACTTGAAAAGCAATTCCGGATTTGCTCGTCCAATTGGAAGTTCAGCAGAATGGCCTCCAACTTCTCGCGCGAGAGGTTTAAGGAAAGGCCCCCTTCCCGCGGTTGGGAAGGACGGGAGCAAGGGAAACCAGGCTTCCGGTGGATTGAAACATCAACCCTGATAGGAGTAATGAATATGAAGAAGTCTCTGATCGCTCTGGCCGTGGCCGGTTCCTTTGCCGCCCCCGCCGCCTTCGCCGCGACCGCCAATGTGGATGTCTACGGTGTGATGAACATCGCCATCCAGGACACCGACGCCAACAACGTGGATATGGACGTGGTGGACAACTTTTCCCGCATCGGCTTCAAGGGTTCCGAGGATCTGGGCGGTGGCCTGAAGGCCCTGTGGCAGATCGAGCAGCAGATCGATACTGCTACTGCCAATAATACCGCTTTTGGTGGCGCCGGCATGCGCAACACCTTCATCGGCCTGGCCGGCGGCTTCGGTACCGTGCTGGCCGGTCGTCACGACACGCCCTACAAGATCGCCACCGGCAAGTACGACCTCTTCGCCGACAACATTGCCGACTATAACCTGGGCCGTCTGGACGGCGTGCGGTTGATCGACGGCAACCATGACGCCCGTGCGAGCAATGCCATCGCCTACATCTCCCCCAACATGTCCGGCTTCACCTTTGCCGGCGCGCTGGTCACCTCCATGGATCACCTGGACAACGGTGATACCACGGACGCCTTGTCTCTGGCCCTGATGTACGCCAACGGCCCTCTGACCGTTGACTTTGGCTGGCAGGACGTCAAGTTGCTCGACAGCAAGGCCTGGAAGCTCGGCGCCGGCTACACCTTCGGCGATGCGAAGGTCGGTTTTGTGTATGAAGATGTCGAGAACTGGGGCGGTAATAACAACCGTGATCGCGAAAGCTGGCTGATCAACGGTACCTACAACATGGGCGCTATCACCCTGAAGGCCCTGTATGGTCAGGCTGACGTGGATGCTCCCGCTCCCGCCACCGTCACCCGCGATCAGGACATGTTCGCCATCGGCGCCGACTACGCCCTGTCCAAGCGCACCACCGCTTACGTTGTTTGGGGCAACGGTGATGACGACAACGGCGACGACGTCTCCGGCTGGAACGTCGGCATGCGTCACAGCTTCTGATCCGGCTACTTAAGCGGATTCGCAGCAGAAACGGGCGCGGGCAACCGCGCCCGTTTTGTTGTGCGCCC
>JBBIPL010000089.1:0-8514 GCA_037442845.1 Hydrogenophilales bacterium
GTTGGGGGTGAGGGAAACGGGCATGACTTTCATACTCAGGGGTCTCATACAAAGACATGCCCGTTGGTCGCGCAGGCCGGCCGGAAAGGGCGGCGGGGAAGGGGGCGGAGGATGCTGCGCGCATGGTTCAGTGCGTTGACGCGACGGCCGGGAATTCCACGGGCTGGAACATGGCCAGGCGGATGTCCGCCGTCGGCAGGTCCAGATGACGGCCCCGCAGGATGGCGCGCACGGAGCGCAGGTCGCGTTCGTGCAGGATCAGATAGGCGAAGGCGCGGGAAATGGCGGGCGCGCCGGAGCGCAGCACCTTGGCGGCCACCTCGGCGCCATCCATCTCCATGCGCGCGAACACGTCGGCGATGCCGGCGGCGTCGCGCAGGATGCCGCGCAGGGGCTCGGGCAGGGCGTCGAGCACCGCCTCCGCGCTGCCCAGGGCGGCCAGTTCGCGCAGGCGCGAGGAGGGCAGGTTGTAGCGCGAGGCCACCAGCAGGTAATACACCTGCGCGGGCGGCAGGTTGTAGTTGAAGCGGTAGCGCAGCATCCACACCAGGTTGATGCGGTCGATCAGCGCCCCCATGAGGCGGCGGAAGGAGGCGCCCGCCTCGTTCTCCAGCGGTTGGGCGCGCCGCACGAGGCCTTCGTAATAGCCGCGGTCGAGGGCGGCATCGAGGATGAAGGGGTCTTGCCCTTCCTCGAAGGCGCGGCGGGCCTGGCGCACGATGCCGGCGTAGGGGCCGGCTTCCAGGCGGCGCAGGAGTTCGGCGAGATCCTCGGCGTGCGCCAGATCCTGCACGTCCAGGCGGCCGAAGGCGCCCATGGGGGTGAGTCGGTTGATCAGGGCGGCGGGCCGCTCGCCCGTCATCTTGCCGCGCAACAGGGTCTTCACGTTGCTCACTTCGAAGCGCTCGGTCCAGTAGAGCAGGAAGGCCCGCGCGGCGCCGGTGAGGGGGCGGATGAGCACCGTGGTTTCGTCCAGCAACGCGGCGATGATGCGCTGTTCCAGAGAACGGTGGTCCTGATGCCGGTCGAAGCCGGCGGAAAGCTGAGGCAGGCCGCGGCTGCCGAGGGCATCCGCCATTTCGGCGTCGGCGCTGGCGAGCACGGCGTCGAAGTCCGCCGGCCGCCACAGACGGCCGGAATAGAGGCTGACGCGAGTGTTGAGATAGGCGGTCACGGGTTTACCCGAAGGCGAGAAGGCTCGACCCCTACCTTCAACGGGCGGGATCGAGCAGCAGATTCAGGGCGGCGTCGATCGCCTCCTGTTCGTGGCGGGCGGCCATGTCGCGCAGGTTGCGCTGGCGCTCCTCGTACTTGCGGGACAGTTCGGCCACGGCCTGGTCGGCGCGGCTGCCCGCCTCGCGCAGGAAGGGAGCGCGCAACTCGGCGCGACCGGCCTCGAAACGCGCCTCGGCCTCGCGCGCGGCGGTCAGCGCTTCGTCCAGAAGGCGTTGACGTTCCTGACTGGCCGCCTCGATGAGGCTTTGCGCGCGGGCTTCGGCTTCCAGCAAACGCTTGAGCGGATCGTCCATGGTTTTATCGATCCATCAGTGGGGAGATAGCGGAATCGGTTGATCGGGGGTCGCCCCGTACTTGCGGCGGCGCGCGCGGCCCCAGGAACATCCGCCCAGGGTCAGGGCGAGTTCGGCCTTCCGCACGGCCCACGGCCTACGCCACTCCCCGTCTAGCGCGGGCACATAGCGGACAGCCGTATTCACAGGATTCGGGGTCGCCGGGGAGGAAGATGGGCATCTTCCACCCGCCCCAACCGTAGGTCTTGCTGACAACTTGAGGTGTTGCAACAACCACTTTTTTGTCATCTCACACATCCTTACCCGCCCCTTCCGGGGAGGAAGGGGGGCTTACTTCACTTTCACTTGAATCAGCTCTTCACCCTCGGGGTCGGTCACGTGCACTGCGCAGGCCAGGCAGGGATCGAAGCTGTGGATGGTGCGCAGAATCTCCAGCGGTTGCTTGGGATCGTGCAGCACGTGGTTGTGCTGCAGCGACGCCTCGTAGGGGCCGGACTGGCCGGCGGCATCGCGCGGACCGGCGTTCCAGGTGCTGGGCACGATGGCCTGATAGTTGTCGATGCGGCCGTCCTCGACGACGATCCAGTGGGACAGGCCGCCGCGCGGCGCCTCCATCAGGCCGACACCCTTCATGGACTTGGGCCAGGAGGCCGGATCCCAGTACTGCTCGTTGAAGGTCTTCACGTCGCCGGCCTTGATGTTGGCGATCAGGCTATCGAACATGCCCTGCATGGCGTCGGCGATGACCTTGCTCTCCAGGCCGCGCGCCGCGGTGCGGCCGAGGGTGGAGAAGAGGGCGGCGACCGGCACGTCCAGGGTCTTCAGGGTGTAGTCCACCAGTTCCTTCATCTGCTTGTTGCCGGCGGCGTACATGATGAGGGCGCGCGCCAGCGGGCCGACCTCCATGGGCTTGCCCTTCCAGCGCGGCGACTTCAGCCAGGAGTATTTTTGGTCCACGTCCAGGTGCTCGTAGGGCGGCTTGGGACCGGTGTAGTTGAGGACGGTCTCGCCCTTCCACGGGTGCAGGGCCTTGTCGTCGCCGCCCGAGTACGTGTACCAAGCGTGGCTGACGAATTCCTGGATCTCGTCGTCGTCGTCCAGGTTGATGGGATGCACCTTGCTGATGTCGCCGTCGAGGATGACGCCGCGCGGGATGAGGAAGGAATCCGGCGTCCACATGTCCTTCTCCGGCATGTCGCCGAAGGACAGGTAGTTGCCGCCGGAGCTGCCGATGGCGCCCCAGTCCTTGTAGAAGGAGGCGATGGCCAGCAGGTCGGGGATATAGACCTGGTCGACGAAGTCCTTCATCTGCTTGATGACGGTCTGCACGGTCTGCAGACCCACCATGTTGACCGCTGTGGCGTCCTGGCCGCCCCGGTACATGGGCCCCTTGCCCTGGCCGCCGGTGGCGCGCACCGAGATGGCCGCCGGCGTGCCGCCCACCACGAAGTTGGGGTGGGGGTTCTTGCCGCCGAAGATGGCGTGCAGCTTGACCACGTCGCGCTGCCAGGCCAGGGCTTCCAGGTAGTGCGCCACGGCCATCAGGTTGGCCTCGGGCGGCAACTTGTAGGCCGGGTGGCCCCAGTAGGCGTTGGCGAAGATGCCCAGTTGGCCCTGCTCCACAAAGGTCTTCACCTTCTTCTGCACGTCGGCGAAATAGCCGGGCGAAGACTTCGAGTAGTTGCTGATGCTCTGCGCCAGCGCAGAGGTGGCCTTGGCATCGGCCTTCAGCGCCGACACCACGTCCACCCAGTCGAGGGCGTGCAGGTGGTAGAAGTGCATGACGTGGTCATGCACGTGCTGCGCGCCGATCATCAGGTTGCGGATGATTTCCGCGTTGCGCGGGATGCTGTAGCCGGGGATGGCGCGATGCAGCGCGTCTTCCACCGAGCGGATGGAGGCCATGCCGTGCACCAGGGTGCAGACGCCGCAGATGCGCTGGGTGAAGGCCCAGGCGTCGCGGGGATCGCGGCCGCGCAGGATGATCTCGATGCCGCGCACCATGGTGCCGGCGGAGGACGCCCGGATGATCTTGCCGGATGCGTCCGTTTCCGCCTCGATGCGCAGGTGGCCCTCGATGCGGGTGACGGGGTCGACGACGATACGAGCTGTCATGGCCGTTCTTCCTTATTGATTCAAAAAGGCGTCGAGGATGCGGTATTGCTCCTCGGCTTCGCGGTTTTCCGTGCCGGAGCCGTCAGCTACGGTCTGGCAGGTGCGTGCCATACGGGCCTGCATGGCGGCATCCCAGGCCAGGTTGCCGCCGGGCGCGGGCGTGCCGACGCAGGCCACCGCCGCCTTGGCGACGAACAGCCCGGCTTGGGCGCCCCAGTCGGTTTCCTTGCCGCACTGGGTGTAGCTTTCCACCCGGGCGGTATTGGCGGCGGCGGAAACCACGGTCAGTTCCGCATCGGAGATTTCCGCGCGCCCGGCCACTTCCAGGGCGGCCTTGACGCGCACGTCGTTGGAAAGATCGAACACCCGCTGCGCGAAGCGGGATGCCACCTGGCGCTGCTTGGCGATGGGCAGTCCGGCCAGGGCCGCCTTGAATTCCTTGTCATTGCCGATTGCCATGGTTTCAGGCTCCTTTTTCCGGAATGTGCTCGGCGATCATCTCGGTGAGGCCGACCACGGGAATGTTCATCTGGTAATGCTCCAGGCCTTCCTCCAGGACGATGCGGCAGTTGGCGCAGGCAGTGACCAGGCGGTCCGGCTTGACCGCGTCGAGCTGGGATTTCTTCTTCTTGAAGGCCTCCAGACGCAGCTCCTCGCCTTCCTCGATGGCGGAGGCACCGCCGCCGCCGCCGCAGCACCAGTTGATGAAGCCGGCGTCGGGCATCTCGACGAAGTTTTTCGACACCTGGTTCATCAGGTCGCGCTGCTGCTGGATGACGCCGCCGCGACGGGCCAACTGGCAAGGATCATGGAAGGTCAGGCGGTCGGTCTCGAAGCCCTCGGTCTTGAGCAGGCCCGCCTTCTGGAACTCGCCCAGCACCTCGATGATGTGCTTGACCTGGAAGGTGAACGGCCGGCCGATCAGGTTGGCGCCTTCCCAGCGCAGGGCGGTATAGGCGTGGCCGCATTCCGGGCTGATGACGGTCTTGACCTTGAGCCGCTCGGCGCCGTCCACGATGCGGGAAACGATGAGGCGAGCCAGGTCCGAGTTGCCGATCTGCATGCCGGCGTTGGTGGCCTCGAAGGCGGTGGAGCACAGGGTCCAGGTCTTGCCGGCCTGGTGCATGATCTTGGCGATGGCGCCCAAGTATTCCGGGAAGTTGATGATCTCCATGGAGGACAGCATGACCATGTACTCGGCGCCTTCGGCATCGAGCGGGATGGGGATACCGTAGTCGTCCTCGACGTGCTTCATCTGGGCCTTCACCGCGGGCAACTTGACGCCCATCGGGCTGCCGATGGTGACGGTGCGGTTGACGGCGCCCTTGATGCCGTCCGGGGCGTTGCCGGAGGCGGACATGCCCTCGCGCAGCTTGCGCACCATGTAGACGATGTCGTTGCCGACCGGGCAAACCACCGAGCAGCGGCCGCACAGGGTGCAGGAGTTGTAGACCAGTTCCTGCCATTCGTGCAGTTCCGCGTCGGTGACCGGCTTGGCCAGGCCGACCGCCTTGGCCAGGCGGCCGAGCAGGGTGTATTCCTGCTCGTAGACCCGGCGCAGGGGCTCCAGCTTGTGGATGGGCGTGTACTTGGGGTCGCCCGTTTCCGTGTAGAACAGGCAGGCCTCGGCGCAAAGTCCGCAGTGCACGCAGCTGTTGAAGTAGCTGGCGATGGGAGCGTCGATGACTTCCTTGAGGACCCGGATGCCTTTTTCTAATGTGGCGCTCATACCGCGACTCCTTTGTGACCGTTAACCGCACCGTTGTAATAGCGGGAGCCCCACAGCGTGAAGGCGTGGAACAGCTTGGTGAAGGGCAGGACGATCAACAGCAGTTCGACGGACAGGATGTGCAGGGCCAGCATGGTGGTATACGGCAGGAGTAGATGCTGCACCGCCATCCAGCCGGTGAGCACCGGCAGGAAGGTCACCAGCCAGGTGAACCAATCCTCGAAAGTGGAGAGATAGCGCTTGACCGGCTTGTTGATGCGGTCCGCCAGCACCACCAGCATGGCGCCGATGGTGATCACGGACACCAGGTCGATCACCTGGGAGGGCAGGCCCGGCCAGGACAGGCCGGTCAGGCTCTCGATCAGCTTGATGTGGGGCGCGAACAGGAAAACGATGAGCGCAAGGCCGATGTGGAAGACATAACCGCCGATGTAGCTGACGGGCGATTTCTTGACCATGCCCATGCCCTTGGGCGGCACGGAACGGCGGAACATGGTGTTCCAGCCGGATGCGCCGGCGACACTGCGCGGCGCCGACAAATCCTTCTTGCGGCCGAGACTGTAGATCTCGACCAGGCGCCAGAGAACGCCTAGCAGGAAGATGCTCACGGCGATGTTGAGGCCCGTGCCCCGGACCCAGGTCAGGAATTGCATTTCGTTCATGATCATTTCTCCAGGTCAGCCAGGGTGGTGGTCTCGTGACCAGTCTTGGCGGCGCTCTTCTTGGCGCGGTTGGCGAAGCTGACCGCCACCCCGGCCGCGGCGCCCACGGCGGCCGCCGTGCCCACCATCTTTAGGGGGTTGGCCGGCATGGACAGGGCCTTGTAGAAGCCGCCCGCATCCCAGAAATCAGGCTCGGAACAGCCCAGGCAGCCGTGACCCGATTCCACCGGCCAGGAAGTGCCGGCGTTCCACTTCACCGTGGCGCAGGCGTTGTAGGTGACCGGGCCCTTGCAGCCCAGTTCGAACAGGCACCAGCCGCGGCGCGCGCCTTCGTCGTCGAAGCTCTTGGCGAACTTGCCCTGGTCGTAGAACGGGCGCCGGTAGCAGCGGTCGTGGATGGTCTCGCCGTAGAAGGCTTTCGGACGGCCCAGCTTATCCATCTCGGGCAGACTGCCGAAGGTGAGGAAATGGGCCAGCACGCCAGTGATGACCACGGGAATCGGCGGGCAGCCGGGGATGTTGATGATGGGCTTGTCCTTGATGATGTCGGACACCGCCACTGCCCCGGTGGGGTTGGGCTTGGCCTTGGGGATGCCGCCGAAGGCCGCGCAGGATCCCATGGCGACGATGGCGGCGGCGCCCTTGGCCGCTTCCTTCAGGGCTTCCAGGTTGGTCCTGCCGGCGATGCAGGAATAGGCGCCGTCCATGCCCAGAGGCACCGAGCCGTCGATGATGAGCAGGTACTTGCCCTCGTTCTCCTTCATGGCGTGGTGCAGGGCTTCCTCGGCCTGATGGCCGGCCGCCGCCATCAGGGTCTCATGGTAGTCCAGGGAGACGGCGTCGAAGATCAGGCCTTCGATGGAAGGCGAGTGCGACCGGGTGATGGACTCGGTACAGCCCGTGCATTCCTGGAAGGGCAACCAGATCACCGAGGGCCGCCTGCTCGCCGCCGGCGCCGCCGCCATGGCTTCCGCCATGGCCCGGCCCGCCGAAGGGGGCAGCGCCATCAGGGATGCCAACGTGGCGCAGTATTTGAAGAAGGTGCGGCGGGTCACGCCTCGCCGCGCTAGGGTGTCGATCAAAGGACCTTGCATGCTCAGCCTCCTGGCTTCCAACACGGACATGAAGACTCTGATTCAGCTTAGATCAAAAATTAAGGATTCAAGATGTTCTAATCCTCTTTTGACGTCCGCCGGGTGCGCCTTGACCAGCTCGGGCACGAAAGCGACCTCGATGAAGCGCGAGACGACGTGACCGTTCTCGTTGTGATGCGTCACCCACCAGACCCCGGGACAGGCCGTTTCCACCAGGCTGGATTCGCCGTCGGAATGCAGGGTGACGCTGACCTCGCCCTCGCCCAGAGTAGCCTTGAGCCAGTCCAGATCGGCGGGCGTGAGGGGCAGCGCGTTCAGATCGATGGCGGCGGGTTCAGCCGCCGCCACCAGGCGGCGGACCTGTTCGGCGAGCTCGCGCAGCAGCACGGGGGCGTTGCCGGACAGCGCGTCGGCCTGGTACGGGGAAGATTCGCCGGCGTCGACGACGACGCGGATGTTCTCAAGCGACATGGCGCCATGCCTCGATCAGGCCGCGGATGGCCGCGCACACGGGCGGAATCGCCTCGGCCACGGCGGGCGTGGGCGCCTCGCCCCAATCCACCACCTGCGGCTGGATGGCGAGCAAGGCCCGTTTTTCCGGCCAGCGCCCGGCCAGAATGGCGATGGCGCGCAGGTCGGTGAGACCCGCCTCGTGCACGCTGGACTTGCGGTTGCCGAGCAGGAAGGCGTCCATCGCCTCGCCTTCGAACATGCGCCAAGCACCGGCTTCGGCCTTGATGTAGGCGGCGTCGACGACGATGAGGGCATCCGCTTCCTCGATGGGACCGGCCAGGGTGAACGACAGGGTGCCGCCGTCCATCAACTCGACGCCTTCGGGCAGAGGCGCCCCCGCGGAAAGGGCATGCAAGACATGAATCCCTACCCCTTCGTCGCTGAGCAGGGTGTTGCCGATACCGAGAACCAGGGTCTTCATGGCGCCAAAGAATACTTCGCACATGCAGCAACAACAATATACTTATTTACTCAACATATTGATATTGCTCAATATTTCTGCAATATTTCGGACAACCCCATCTGCATTCAATGGCTTAACCTCTCTATCAAATATTTCAATCGTTCATCCCATGTGCCTAGCCTACCCCATGCGAATCACCGCCATCGATGGCCTCTCCGCGCATTGCGAGGCGCGCGGCGTCGAGCGCGACGTGTCCCTGTTCATGCTGCGGGACGAGCCCCCCGCAATCGGCGATTTCGTCATGGTCAGTCTGGGCCAAGCCGTGCGCCGGGTGAGCCCGGAAGATGCCCGGCTGTCCTGGGAGTTGTTCGACCAGATCCTCGGCGCCCCCGCCAACCCCTGAGGGCACCCCCTTGAATCGCGGTAGGGATGCCCGTTGCTGGGCACCCCCCGCACAGATCCCGGCGTG
>JBBIPL010000090.1:0-8344 GCA_037442845.1 Hydrogenophilales bacterium
CGGTGCGGGACGATAGCGGTGCCACGGTGCGCTTGTCGCAGCCCGCCCGCCGCATCGTCAGCCTGGCGCCGCACGCCACCGAGAACCTGTACGCGGCCGGGGCGGGGGCGCGGCTGGTGGGGGCGGTGGACTACAGCGACTTTCCCGAGGCCGCCCTGGCCCTGCCGCGCGTGGGCGGCTATTCGCGGCCCGACCTGGAAGCGGTGCTGGCCCTGAAGCCAGACCTGGTGGTGGCCTGGGCGAGCGGCAACCCGCCGGCGGTGGTGGAAAAATTGCGCGCCCTGGGGATTCCGGTGTACCTGACCCAGCCAGACCGACTGGAGGACATCGCCCACGGCATCGAGAAACTGGGCCGGCTGGCGGGGACGCAAGCGGATGCGGCGCGGGCGGCGGCGCGTTTCCGCCAGCGTCTGGCGGCGTTGCGCGGGCGCTTCGCGGCGCGTTCCAGCGTGCCCCTGTTCTATCAGGTGTGGCATCAGCCGCTCCTGACCGTGGGAGGCGGGCAGATCATCAGCGAGGTGATCCGCCTGTGCGGCGGCGAGAACGTGTTCGCCAACCTGCCGGGCAAGGCCCCCGCGGTGAGCGTGGAGGCGGTGCTGGCCGCCGACCCGGAGGTGGTGGTGGCCAGCGGCATGGGCCGCGACGCCCCCGTGGGCCTGGACACCTGGCAGCGCTGGAAAAGCCTCAAGGCAACCGCGCGGGGCAATCTGTTCTTTGTGCACGCCGACCTGATTCAGCGGCCCACCCCGCGCCTGCTGGAAGGGGCCGAGCAGTTGTGCCGACATCTGGAGACGGCGCGGGGGCGGCGTTAAACCACACCTCGATGAGCTTTTCATCGCGTCTCCATCTCCGGCACAAACCAAGCCGCGCCGCCCTGCCCGATGGCGTGCAGGGGGTGGCCGTAGAGGCGTGAGAGGCGTGCCGCCGTGAACATCTCCCCGGCCGGGCCGAGTTCGAATTCACCATCGCTAAACAGCAGCAGGGCGCGGTCGGCATGGCGGGCGGCCAGGTTGATGTCGTGCAGCACGGTGATGGTAGCGGCCTGCCTGCCTTCGGCGCGGGTTTCGGCGCTCATCCGCTGCAAAAGGGCGATCTGATGGTTGAGATCCAGATGGGTCAAGGGCTCGTCCAGCAGGTAAAGCCTGGGGGACTGGGCCAGCAAAACGGCCAGGGCCACGCGCTGGCGTTCGCCGCCGGAGAGGCTTTGCAGGTCGCGTCCGGCATAGCCTTGCAGCCCCACTTCCGCCAGCACGGCGTGGGCGATGCGTTGATCTTCAACACTCTCCCAGGCAAAGCGGGAGAGGTGGGGGTGGCGTCCGCACAGCACGGTTTCCAGCACGGTGCTGGCGAAGGCGTCGCCTGGGTGCTGGGTGAGCAGGCCGCGCAGGCGGGCGGCGGCGCGTGGCGTGTGCGCGGCGTAGGGCAGGCCGTCCAGCAACACCTCGCCCGACCGGGGTGCGGAGAGGCCCGCCAGCACATGCAGCAGAGTGCTCTTGCCCGCGCCGTTGCGGCCCAGCACCACCAGGCGTTCGCCGGGGCGCAGGTTCAGGCTGAGGCCGCGCACCACGTCCCTGCCGCCAATGGCGACATCCAGGTTCTTGAGGGCGAGGATTGATGCGCCCCCGGCTCGGGAAAACCGCCCGAGCCGCCCCCCGCGGGGACCGAGCCATTCCCGGGGCTGCCCGGCGAACGGCTTGAGCGGCGTGTTCATGTTGGCGCTCACACGCCTTCCCGGTGCGGCGCGCGGGCCAGCAACATCAAAAAGACGGGCACGCCGATCAACGCGGTAATGGCCCCCACCGGCAACTGTTGCGGGGCAACGAGGGTGCGCGCCAGGGTGTCGGCCAGGGTGAGCAGCGCGCCGCCCGCCAGCACGGCGGCGGGCAGCAAAATGCGCTGGTCATTGCCCAGAGCCAGGCGCATGAGGTGGGGTACCACCAGGCCGACGAAGCCCACGTTGCCAATGCTGGTGACGGCAATGGCGGTGAGCAGGGAGGCGGTGAGGTGGATCAAGGGCGTGAGGCGGCCCACGTGGGCGCCTAGGGTGGCGGCGAAGGCCGTGCCCCGCGCCAGCAGGTTGAGATCACGCGCGACGAACTGGGCAAGCGCCAGCCCCGCGCCCAGGGTGATGAGGGCGGGCAGCGGGTCGCCCGCCTGGGCGGCATCGCCCATCAGCCAGAACAACATGCCGCGCAACTGGTGTTCCGGCGCGATGGAAAGCAGCAGGGTGACCAGGGCGCCACAGCCGGCGGCGACGATGACGCCGGTGAGCAAGAGGCGGGTGCGGGTCCAGCCGCCTTCGCCGCGCGACAGGCCAAACACCAGGCTCATGGCCGCCAGCGCGCCCGCGAAGGCGCCGACCTGAATGCCCAGGGTCAAGGTCACGCCCAGCAGCATGGCCCCCAGCGCGCCCACTGCCGCGCCGCCGGACACGCCCAGCACATAGGGGTCGGCCAGGGGGTTGCGCAAAAGAATCTGCATCAACGCCCCCGCCAGCGCCAGCAGGCCGCCGCAGGCGAAAGCAGCCAGGGCGCGGGGCAGGCGCAGGTGGAGGATGACGTCGCGGTGGATGGCTTCGCCCCGGCCCGCCAGCACGGCGCTGACCTGGGCCGGGGCCAGCGCCACGCTGCCCGACATCAGGGCCACAAGCAGGCTGCCCAGCGCGGCGAGCGCCAGCAGGGCAAGAATCAGGCGGGCGCGAGGCGGGGTTATAAATCCACCCCTTTTTGCGCCTTCACGCCTGCGCGCCAGGCATGTTTCACATCGGCGATCTCGCTCACCGTGTCGGCGGCATCGAGCAAGGCCAGGGGTGCCGCCCGGCCCGTGATGACCACGTGTTGCATGGGCGGGCGGGCGGCAAGGTCGGCCAGTACAGTATTCATATCCAGCCAGCCGTATTTGAGCAGGTAGGTGAGTTCGTCCAGCACCACGAGCTGGATGTCGGGGTCGGCCAGCCAGCGCCGGGCCACGGCCCAGCCTTGCCGCGCGGTGGCGCGGTCGCGCTCCAGGTTTTGTGTTTCCCAGGTGAAGCCTTCGCCCAGCACGCGCCATTGCATGCCGGGCTGGCGGGCGAGCAGGGCCTCCTCGCCCGTGTCCGTACGGCTTTTGATGAACTGGGCCACGGCCACGTTCATGCCGTGCCCCAGGGCGCGGGCGACCATGCCGAAGGCGGAGGTGGATTTGCCCTTGCCGTTGCCGGTGAGCAGCAGCAGGAGCCCCTTTTCCCGGTCGGCCTTTTCGATGGCGGCGTCGATCACCGCCTTCTTCTTCGCCATGCGCGCGGCGTGGCGTTGGGATTTGTCGTTCATGGGCGTTTCTTTACCAGGGGCGCCGTAAACATCGATGCAATGCGGCGCCCCCGCCGATCAAGGTTGATAACGCAAGGTCAGGTATAGCCCGCGTCCGGGCTGGTTATAGAGGAAGGCGGTTTCATACGCCTTGTCGAACAGGTTTTCCAGCTTGGCTTGCAAGCGCCAGTCCTTGGCGAGGCGATATTCCGCACGCAGATCGACCAGGCCATAACCGTCCAGTTCGACGGTATTGGCGAGGTTGTCGTAACGCCGGCCTTCCGCGCGCATGGAGGCCCCCAGATTCCATGCGCCAAAATCGCGGTCGAGGTCGATGCGCAGCATCTCCTTGGCGCGCCGGTTCAACTGATTGCCATGGTTGGCGTTGTTGGAGCGGTTTTCCGGGTCTTGCAGGGTCAGGTTCACGGTGGTTTGCCAGCCCGCGACCCGCGTCCCGGCAACCGCCTCGACACCGCGAATCCGGGCGTTGGCATTGCTCGGCGTGGTGGCGCCATCGAAGCCGATCAGGTCGGTGATACGCGTCTCGAAGAGGTTCAGGGCCCAGTGTCCCGCCGCGTGCCGACCCGACAGGCCGACTTCCAGGCTCTTCGATTTCTCAGGTTGCAGGCTGGGGTTGCCGAAGCCGGGCCAGTACAACTGGTTGAAGGTGGGCGCCTTGAACGCCGTGCCATAACTCAAGGTGCCGCGCAGGCCGTCGCCAAGATTCACCCCCCAGGCGGCATTGCCGGTGGTGCTGCCGCCAAACTGGCTGTTGTCGTCGTGGCGCAGCGACAGTTTGGCGTCATGGGCGCCCATGCCGTGCAGGTATTGCGCGAACACGCCGATGTTGTCGCGGCGGCTGACGCTATAGGCGGTGGTGCTGGATACCGCATCCTCCTGGTAATCAAGACCCAGGCTGAGTTGCCGGCGCGGGGCAAGGGTCAGGTCGTTCTGCCAGGACAACGTGTCGCGGCGGGTATCGAAGCGGCCCGTGAAAGTCCCGTCCTTGAAGTTGTCGGACTCGTCGCGGCTCTGGCCGAGGCTGAGGCGGGTGCTCCAGACGTCGCTGAAACGGTGCTTGAGACTGGCGCCGAGCACGAGTTGCAAGGATTCCGCTTCATTCTGAAAACCGCCATCGAACTCATTTTTTCCCACCGCGCGCAGCAGATGCACATCCAGTTCCGTTCCAGGGGCAAATCGATGCCCGCCGCGCAGGTTGAGCGCGGTATTGCGGTAGCCGTCGGCATCGGGTTCGAGCGTGAAGCAGCCCGCTGTCAGCGACCCCTTGCAGGCATTGAATCCGTCGGTCTGTAAGTGCGATGCGCTCAGGTTGAACCAACTGTTTTCCCCGCCCCCGGAGAAACCCGCCGCGGCCTGGCGCGTGCCGTAACTACCCAGCCCGATGCTGGCCGAGGGTGCCATGGCGCCGCCGCCCTTGCGGGTGAACAATTGGATCACGCCGCCGATGGCCTCGGAGCCGTACAGGCTGGAGAGCGGGCCGCGCACGATTTCGATGCGTTCGATCTGATCCAGCGGAATATCCTGGAACGCCGTCGTGCCCAGCGTGGCGGAGCCGACCTTGATGCCGTCGATCAACACCAGGACATGACCGGCTTGCGTACCGCGCAGAAATACGCTGGTGGCCTTGCCGGCGCCGCCGTTATTGGCAAAGGCGACGCCGGGCAGCCCGGCGAGCAGTTCCTGAACCGATTGCGCCTGGGTGCGTTCGATGTCAGCTCGCTTGATGATCGTGCCTGCGGCCAGCGTGAGGTCGGAAGCCTGCGGAATCCGCGTCGCGGTGACGATGATTTCGTCGAGGGTGGGTATTTCCTGCGCCTGGGCAGGCAGCGTTAACGAAACAGCGAACAGGCCGGCGATGTGCGCGGCCAGGAGGGTGCGTTGCATGTGAGGTTTCCTTTTCGGTTCCCAGCGTCCCCGCAGGGAAGTGTCAAACGCGGGCCGAGAAAGGCAATGCAAGCAGCTTGCGAAACCTGTGTCGTGAACCGCCTCCCCGCGGCCCGCACCTGCTTCGGGCCGGTCTCCGGGCTCGCGCATGAAGTCATCCGCCTTCCCATCCCGTGGACAGTGGCTGATGGACGACCGTGGGGCGCTTACCGTTGCGGGGGCAGCACAGGCATTGGGTTGAGTCCCGCACCTGTTTCCCGTTTCACACCCTGACGCTGGGCGGCGCGGGCATCGTCGGCGGACCTTCGACACCTGCGGCGCCCCTCGCGGGCACACCTGAAGCAGGGGAGATTCTAAGCTACGCGCCCCCGAATGGCGATCGCCCAGGCCGCCTCTTTGGGGGTATTCCCATGCGGCAAGCGACCCGGCCAACGCCGGTGTCGCCGTTTTCCCTCGGCGGGTGGAGACAAAGCTTCGGCGCGCGCTCAGTCGCGGATGAAGCCGCCTTCCCGGCGGTCGTAGAGGCCGCCGCTGTTCAGGAGCTTGTGGATGAAAGCCAGGTTGCCATGCCCCTCCACCGTGCAGAAGTAATGGTAGAAGAGCGCCTTCTGGTAGCTGGTCTGCTCGCGTTCCTTGATGGGCTCCCACCTGGCGTGGCGGTTGCGCGACCAGGCGCCGCCGCCCTGGCCGTCGGCGTGGCCGAAGGCATACAACTTGCGGTCGCCGATGTCGCAGCGCATGCCCTCGAAGCTGACGGTTTCCGCCCCGGACGGGCTGCGGATGACCACGGTGTAGCGCACCACGCCGTCGTCGCCGACGGAAACCGAGAGCGGATCCACGTAGAACTTGTTCCGGCTGGCGGCGCTGACCTCGAAGCCGACCAGCTTGTCCGCCCTGGGATAGGCGGGCATCGCGGCCTGGATTTCCTTCCAGGGTTTCGCGTTCTGGTCGAAATCCCACTCCCACTTGCTCGGCTGGTAGCTGTCGCCCCAGATCAGGGATTTCTGGGTTTCGTTGGCGGCCGCGGCGCTGGCCAGACCGAGCAGACAGGCGATGAGGGCGACGGTACGCATGGCGATCTCCGGGATGGGGCTGTGATGATAGCGCCCGGCGCGCGGGCCCTGCTCAGGCCAGATCGGCGGCGAGCGCGTCGCGCAGGGGCTTGGGCAGGGGCGACAGGCTGGCCTGGTATTCGCGGTGCGAGATGCCGGCGGAAATCTCGGCGCCGCCCTTCACAGCGGCCACCATGGCCGGGGTCAGTTCGAAACGCATGAAGTGCACCGAGGCGGTCTTGTCCTCGGTGCTGCGCTCCAGGTCCTCGTTGGCGATGGGGAAAACCGGATCGAAGCCATGCACGCGCATCCAGATGTCCCGCTCGATGCCCACCAGCCGGGCCAGGGCGGCGCGGCGCTCGCTCTCGTCGGCGTATTCCAGCATGAAGGTGGCCTTCCAGTTGGAACCGTCCGGAATCAGCGGGTTGTAGACGTCGAGTTCCTCCTGGATGCCCGCCGCCTCGAAGATCTTCTCGATGCGCAGCATCTCCTGGATCTGGTACTGCATGGTGAGCCGGTCCTCGAAGTAGAGGGCGGCGTGCTCGCCGAGGGGTACGCGCCGATTCTTCTTGTGCTCGATCACCTTGGCGCGGAAGTCCTCGCGGATCTCGGCGTACTTCTCCAGGCTGAACAGGTCCTGGCGGGTCAGCGGGGTCATGGCGGTTTCCTCTTGCGGGTTCATAGTCCGTAGGCCTTGCGCAGCAGGGTGATGGGGTGTTCCGGCGCGCTGCCGTCGGCGCGGGCGTGGGCGATGTGGTGGCCGGCCATGGCGCAGTCGCTGCCGTAGTGGTCCGGCTTGGCCTGGTTCACCCGGCCCACCACCGGCTTGACGATCTTCATGGCGTATTCGTGGCATTCCTTCTTCACGGCGTAAGTGCCGTCGTGGCCGGAGCAGCGCTCGATGAATTCGATCTCGGCGCCGGGCACCAGCGCCAGGGCTTCCTTGGTCTTCGGGCCGATGTTCTGCACGCGCTGGTGGCAGGCGGCGTGGTAGGCCACCTTGCCCAGGCTCGCCTTGAAGTCGGTTTTCAGCTTGCCTTCCTTGTGGCGCAGCATCAGGTATTCGAAGGGGTCGAAGAAGGCGTTCTTCACCTTCCGCACGTCCGCGTCGTCCGGGAACATGAGGGGCAGTTCCTGCTTGAACATGAGCACGCAGGAGGGAATCAGGGCGGTGAGATCCCAGCCCTCGTCCACCAGTTTGGCGAGCACCGGGATGTTGGCCTCCTTGGCCGCCGCCACCGCGTCGAGATCGCCCAGTTCCAGCTTGGGCATGCCGCAGCAGCGTTCCTTTTCGGCGATAGTGACGGGAATGCCGTTGTGTTCGAACACCGCGGCCAGATCCTCGCCCGGCCCGGGTTCGTTGCGGTTCATGTAGCAGGTGGCGAACAGGGCCGCCTTGCCGCGGGTGCGGCCGGCCGGCTCGCCGGAGGTGCTCGCCGGCAGTTTCTTCAGCCGGCCGCGCAAAGGCCTGCTGTTGAATTCGGGCAGCCAGGCCTCGGCGTGGATGCCGGCCACGGACTCCAGGGCCTTGCGCGCCGGGGCCAGCTTGTTGACGGCGTTGACCGTCTGCGCAAGCACCGGAATACCGGCCAGGGCGCCGACCCGATCGGTGCTGGTGAGCACCCGGTCACGCAGCTTGGCGCCGTGGTTGCGATAGCGCACCGCCTTGGCGCGCAGCATCAGGTGGGGGAAATCCAGGTTCCACTCGTGCGGCGGCACGTAGGGGCACTTGGTCATGTAGCAGAGGTCGCAGAGATAGCAGTGATCCACGACCTTCCAGTAATCGTCCTTCCTGACGCCGTCCACTTCCATGGACTCGGATGCGTCCACCAGGTCGAACAGGGTGGGGAAGGATTGGCACAGGGACACGCAACGGCGGCAACCGTGGCAGATGTCGAACACCCGTTCCATTTCCTTGAACAGGGACGACGGGTCGAAGAAGTCGGGGTTGCGCCAATCCAGGGGATGGCGGATGGGGGCTGCGAGATTGCCTTCGCGGACGGGGGTGGCCATGGCTTTCCTTGAGTGGATGGCGGATGGCGACAAGGCGGGGGGGGGTACACCCCCACCCCAACCCTTGTATGTTGGTTTTAGGGAAAT
>JBBIPL010000091.1:0-8303 GCA_037442845.1 Hydrogenophilales bacterium
CCACGTCGCCAAGGAGCGCCTGAAGCGGCTGCACGCGCGGCATCATCCCAGGGGCTGAATACGGATGAAACAGCAGTGCGCACGATGCCCCATACAGGCCCGCTTACTTCCAGCCCGGGCCTGTACGATCAAGTTTGGCGGCACCACCATGAAATCTGAATTCCGAAACCAGTAACATCTAACGTGAAAGTCGCGCCAGCGACTTTCACGTTAATGAATAGCCCAGATACGAAAAACTCTCAGCCTCTGAGCCTTCCTACAGCATCGCTTTCTTAACTTAACTTCGGACGATCCTGATGGCGCGTAAAACCGACAAGAACCAAAGCAAGCTGTTCGTGCTCGACACCAACGTCCTGCTGCACGATCCCACTTGTCTGTATCGCTTCCAGGAGCACGACATCTATCTGCCGATGGCGACTCTGGAAGAGCTGGACCACAACAAGAAGGGCATGTCCGAGGTGGCCCGCAATGCCCGCCAGGTCACCCGCTTCCTGGACGAAATCGTCAGCCCGGCGGAACACTCCATACAGGATGGCGCCCCCCTCGCGCCCCAGAGCCACAAGGCCGCCTCCGGTCGGCTGTTCCTGCAGACCCATCCCATCAGCAGCGACGTCACCGCCGTACTGCCTTACAGCAAGGTGGACAACCAGATCCTGGGGGTGGTGGCCTATCTCAAGGCGCGGGAGCCCGAGCGCCAAGTCATCCTGGTTTCCAAGGACATCAACATGCGCATCAAGGCGCGTGCCTTGGGGATCTCGGCGGAGGACTACTTCAACGACAAGGTGCTGGAAGACACCGACCTGCTCTACACCGGCGTGCTGGAACTGCCCGCCGATTTCTGGGAGAAGCACGGCAAGGGCATGGAGTCCTGGCAGAAGGACGGCCGTTCCTTCTACCGGATCAAGGGTCCCATGGTGCCCTCCCTTCTGGTCAACCAGTTCCTCTGGCAGGAGGGCTCCAAGCCCTTCCATGCTCGCGTCTTTGAGGTCGCCGGCAACCAGGCCACCCTGGCGACCATCAAGGACTACAGTCACCACAAGAACAACGTCTGGGGCATCACCGCCCGCAACCGGGAGCAGAACTTCGCCCTCAACGCCCTCATGGACCCGGACATCGACTTCGTTTCCCTGCTGGGCCAGGCCGGTACTGGCAAGACCCTGCTGACCCTGGCGGCAGGGCTCACGCAAATCCTGGAAGCGAAGACCTACAGCGAGATCATCATGACCCGGGTCACCGTGCCGGTGGGCGAGGACATCGGTTTCCTGCCCGGCACCGAGGAGGAGAAGATGACGCCCTGGATGGGCGCCCTGGAGGACAACCTGGACGTGCTCAACAAGCCCGACGAGGAAGCCGGCGAGTGGGGCAGGGCGGCAACCCAGGACCTGGTGCGCAGCCGCATCAAGGTCAAGTCGCTGAATTTCATGCGCGGGCGCACCTTCATCAACAAGTTCCTTATCATCGACGAGGCGCAGAACCTGACTTCCAAGCAGATGAAGACCCTGATCACCCGCGCCGGCCCCGGCACCAAGGTGGTCTGCCTGGGCAACATCGCCCAGATCGACACGCCCTATCTCACCGAGGGCTCGTCGGGCTTGACCTACGTGGTGGACCGTTTCAAGGGCTGGCCTCATTCCGGCCACATTACCCTGGCCCGTGGCGAGCGTTCGCGGCTGGCGGACCACGCCGCCGGCATCCTGTGAGTCCGGTTCAAGAAGAAGCGACAGGCGACCGATAACCCCATCCAGTCATTGCGTTTTTACGCCGGGTTCGCGCATGCGGAGCCGGTAAGCCTTTTTTCAATCCGTCAGAGAGGATCGACATGTACGCGAACCACCGTATCGGCCTGGGCGCCCTCACCCTGGCATTGGCCATGCTCCTCGGGGGCTGCGGCGACAAGCAGGAGGCGGGCCAGACGGCCGATCAGCTTGCAGCCCGGGTGAACGGCGAGGCCATCACTGTGCCCGAGTTGGAGCACGAACTGGCCAAGCTGAACAATCTGGCGCCGGAACAGCGCCAGGCGGCGGCGAACCAACTGCTGAAGTCCCTGGTGGACCAGCGCATCCTGGTGCGCCGGGCAATCGAGGAAAAGCTGGACGCCGATGCGGAGGTGTCCTTGTCGCTGGAATCGGCCCGCCGCCAGATCCTGGCCCAGGCCTACTTGCAGAAATCGACCGCCGCGACCGCCAAGCCGGACGATGCCGCGATCGCCGACTATTTCGCCAAGCATCCAGAATTGTTCGCGGAGCGTCGTATCTACCGCCTGCAGGAAATCAACGTGCAAGCGGGGCCGGACAAACTGGAAGCGGTCAAGGCGCAACTGGCGCAAAGCAAGAACCTCAACGACTTCGTCGCCTGGCTGAAGGCCGAGTCCATCCCGGCCCGCGTCGGCCAATCCACCAAGGCGGCCGAGCAACTGCCGCTGGAGATCCTGCCGCGCCTGCACCAGTTGAAGGATGGCCAGGCCATGACCATGGCCGGCGCCGGCAGCCTCGCCATCCTCTTCGTGGCCGGCTCGCAGACCCAGCCGATGACGCAGGAACAGGCCAGGCCGGTGATCGAGCGTTTCCTGCTGAATGCGAAGAAGCGCGAAGCCGCCGAGGCCGAGCTGAAGAAGCTGAAGGAACAGGCCAAGATCGAGTATCTGGGCGCCTATGCCGATGCCGGCAAGGAACCGGCCAAGCCCGCCGAGGCCTTCGCCGCGCCCGCTCCGGCCGCCGCCGGAGGAAATGAGCCCCAGGCCGCCAAATAAACCCCTGCCGGGGCGCGTCGCGGGGCCGTCGGGCATCGCCGCGATGTGCGCTGGCAGAGGGGGTTTCCTTCCGCATGGCACTTGCCTTCCTGACCGAGCCCCGCGTCCTCGCGCGGGTGTTGCCCTTCGCCGTCTACATGGCCTTCCTGGCCGTCGAGGGCCTGGCGGCCTCGTACTGGCCGGAACTGGACGCGCGCTGGATTTATCCGCTCAAGGTGGGCGCGGTGGCCCTGGTGCTCTGGCACTACCGCGCCGAGTACCGCGAACTGCTGGCGCGGCCGGATCCGCGCTGGGCCGTCCTGGCGGCGCCGCTGGTTGGCATCGCGGTGTTCGTGCTGTGGATCAACCTCGACATCGGCTGGCTCAACCTGGGCGCTGGGGCGGGCTTCGACCCGCGCGACGACGGCGCCGTGCGCTGGGATCTCGCCCTGTTGCGTCTGGCCGGGGCGGCCTTGGTGGTGCCCCTCATGGAAGAATTGTTCTGGCGCTCCTTCCTGTTGCGCTGGATCGACCAGACGGATTTTCCTGCCCTCGATCCGGCGCGCATCTCCCTGCGCGCCCTGCTGATTTCCAGCCTGCTGTTCGGCCTGGAACATACCCTGTGGTTCGCCGGCATCCTCGCCGGTTTCGCCTACGGCTGGCTGTACCGCGCCAGCGGCAACCTGTGGGCGCCCATCGTGGCGCACGCCACCACCAACCTGCTGCTGGGCATCTGGGTGCTCTACACCGGCGCCTGGAGCTTCTGGTAATGTCGCCCCCCGCTTTCCATTCCAACCACGCATAAACATGAATTACGACATCTTCAACGGCGACGCAGACGGTCTCTGCGCCTTGCATCAAATGCGTCTCGCGCAACCGGAGGCGGCCACCCTGGTCACCGGCGTCAAGCGCGACATCGGCCTGCTCGCCCGCGTCGACGCACGCGCCGGAGACGAGATCCTGGTCCTGGACATCGCCGTGGAAAAGAACGCGGCGGCCCTGGCCGCCGCCCTGGACAAGGGCGCCAGGGTGCGCTGGTTCGATCACCACCATCCCGGCGAATTGCCCGAGCATCCTAATCTGCAGGCCACCATCGACACCTCCGCCGAGGTCTGCACCAGTCTGCTGGTGGACCGCCACCTGGACGGCGCCCATCGCATCTGGGCGGTGGTGGCGGCGTTCGGCGACAACCTGCACGGCGCCGCGCGCCGGGCCGCCGAGCCCCTTGGCTTGCCGCAGGCGCAACTTGAATCGCTGCGCGAACTGGGCGAGTGCCTCAACTACAACGGCTACGGCGACAGCCTGGAGGATCTGCACTTCCACCCCGCCGACCTGTACCGAGCCCTGCATGCCTACGCCGATCCCTTCGCCTTCATGCACGAGGCGGCGGAGTTCCACACTCTGAGAACCGGTTACCTGCTGGACATGGCCCAGGCCCGTTCGGTACAGGCCATGGACCTGCGTCCTTCCGGCGCCGTCTACCTGCTGCCCGACGCCGCTTGGGCGCGGCGGGTATCCGGCGTGTATGCCAACGATCTGGCCACCGCCCATCCCCAGCGCGCCCATGCCCTGCTTACCCGCTCTCCCAGGGGACATTACGTGGTGAGCGTGCGCGCTCCTCTGGTCAACAAGACCGGGGCGGACGCACTGTGCGGGCGTTTCCCGACCGGCGGGGGGCGCAAGGCCGCGGCCGGCATCAATGCGCTGCCCGAGGAACGCATTCCCGAGTTCGTGGCGGCCTTCTTTCAAGCCTACCCCGATTGATGTGATGACCCCCAACCAAGTGAAGTCATGACCATGGAAACCCTGATCGCTCCCTACGGCGGCACCCTGCTGCCCCTGCTCGCCCCGCCCGAGCGCGCCCTGGCCCTGCGCCAGGAGGCGCGCGAACTGCCCTCCCTGGTCCTGGACGCGGACCGGATCTGCCAACTGGAACTCCTGCTCAACGGCTCCCTCTCCCCGCTCCGGGGCTACATGGGACGTGAGGAACTGCACGCGGTGCTGTCCGGTCTGGCCCTGCCCGACGGTCGTTTCTGGCCGCTGCCGGTCACGCTGGACGTGCCCGAGCCGGCGGCGCGCGGTCTGCGAGCCGGTCAGAGCGTCGGCCTGCGCGACGCGGAGGGCTTCATGCCGGCGGTCCTGCACATCAGCGAAATCTGGCCGGTGGAGGAGGAGACCGAGCGCCGCCTGGCCGAGACTTGCGGCCTACCCCTGAGCGCCGCCCGGGCCGCGGCGGGACGGGTCTACGTGGCCGGGCGGGTGGAAGGCGTCGCCTTGCCGCCGCGCCACGATTTTGCCGGCCTGCGCCTGACGCCGGCGGAATTGCGCGCGCGCTTCCAGCGCCGGGGCTGGCGCCGCGTGTTGGCCTATCAGCCGGCCCAGCCCATGCACCGTCCCCAGGTGGAATTCGTGCTGGGCGCGGCCTTGCGCCACGAAGCCAACTTGCTCATTCATCCCCTAGCCGGGGCCGACCCGGTCACCGATGCAGGCCATTTCGTCCTGGTGCGCGCCTGCCGCGCCATCATGCCGCGCCTGCCGGCAGCCAGCAGCATGCTGGCGCTCAACGCCATGCTGCCCATGGCGGCGGGGCTGCGGGAGACCTGGTTGCGCGCTATCGTCGCGCGCAACCACGGCTGTTCCCATCTGGTCGTCGGCGGCGAGGCCCCGCCCGCAGGCGCATTCCGCCGCGGCGAGGATGCCGCCGGCGCCCAGGCGGGTTTGGCGCGGACGGCGCGCGCCCAGTTGGAGGTCGAGCTGATCGGCTTTCCCCGCCTGGTCTATCTGGAGGACCGGGACGAGTATGTGCCGGAAGCGGACACACCGCCCGGCTCCCGCGCCCTGACCATGAACGACGAAGAGTTGACGCGGCGCCTCATGACGGGGGCGAAGGTCCCCGCCTGGTTCGCCTACGGGGAGGTGCTCGACGAGTTGCGCAAGGCCTATCCGCCGCGCTCGCGACAGGGTTTCACGCTGTTCTTCACCGGCCTGTCCGGGGCGGGCAAGTCGACCCTGGCCAGGGCGCTGACCGTAAAACTGATGGAAATGGACGGCCGCCGCGTGACCCTGCTGGACGGCGACGTGGTGCGACATCACCTGTCCTCGGAACTGGGCTTTTCCAAGGCGCACCGCGACGTCAACATCCGGCGCATCGGCTACGTCGCCAGCGAGATAACCAAACACGGCGGCATCGCCATCTGCGCCCCCATTGCGCCCTACGCCGCCACCCGCCGCGCCGTGCGCGAGATGATCGAACCCTGGGGCGGCTTCATCGAAATCCACGTCGCCACTTCCATCGAGGTCTGCGAAGGCCGCGACCGCAAGGGCCTCTATGCCAAGGCACGGGCGGGGCTTATTCCCGAGTTCACCGGCGTGTCCGACCCCTACGAGATACCGGAAAATCCCGAACTGGCCATCGATACCGCCCAGTGCGGCGTGGACGAGGCGGTGCAGATCATCGTGCTGAAACTGGAACATGAAGGCTACCTGCGCTGATTTCGCCGTCCCGGGCCGGCTCCCTCCCATCATCCGTTGATCGAGTCAAGGGTCTGACCATGCCGCTCCATCCCGTCATCCTTTCCGGAGGCTCCGGCACCCGCCTGTGGCCGCTGTCGCGCGCCGCCCTGCCCAAGCAACTGCTGCCCCTGGCCGGACCGCGCACCATGCTGCAGGAAACGGTACTGCGCCTGCATGGCATCGCCGACATCGGCGCGCCGCTGGTGGTGTGCAACAACGAGCACCGCTTCCTCATCGCCGAGCAGTTGCGCGAGATCGGGGTGGAACCGCTGGGCATCTTCCTCGAGCCCATCGGGCGCAACACGGCGCCGGCCGCGACAGTAGCGGCGCTGACCCTGCTGAAGCGGGATGCCGAGGCGGTCATGCTGCTGTTGCCCGCGGATCATCTGATCCATGCCGTGCCGGCTTTTCATGCCGCGGTGGCCGAGGGCATGAAGGCGGTGGCGCAGGGCCGGCTGGTGACTTTCGGCATCGTGCCGGATTCGCCGCAAACGGGTTACGGCTACATCCAGCGCGGCGAGGCCCTGCAGGGCACCACCGCACGGCGGGTCGCCCGCTTCGTGGAGAAGCCCGACGCGGCCACGGCGGAGCGGTTCCTGGCCGGCGGCGATTACTTCTGGAACAGCGGCATGTTCCTGTTCTCGGCCCGCCAGTTCGTGCGGGAACTCGGCCGCCTGCGCCCGGACATCCTGGCCGCCTGCGAGCGCGCCCTGGCGGCGGGCGAGCATGACCTGGATTTCTGCCGTCTGGACAAGGCGGCCTTTGCCGACTGCCCGGCGGATTCCATCGACTACGCGGTGATGGAGAAGACCGCCGACGCCGCCGTGGTGCCGGCGGACATCGGCTGGAACGACATCGGCGCCTGGTCGGCCCTGTGGCAAGTCGGCATGAAGGACGCCGACGACAACGTGGTGCGCGGCGACGTCTACCTGGATGGCGCGAAGCGCAGCTACGTGCGCGCGGAGACCCGCATGGTGGCGGCCCTGGGGGTGGAGAACCTGCTCATCGTTGAAACCGCCGACGCGGTGCTGGTGGCGGACCAGTCCCGCGCCCAGGACGTGAAGAAGGTGGTGGATTATTTGAAGAAATCCGGCCGCACGGAGCACGAATTCCACACCCGCGTGTTGCGGCCCTGGGGCTGGTACGAGGGCATCGACCTGGGCGAGCGCTTCCAGGTCAAGCGCATCATGGTCAAGCCGGGCCACAAGTTGAGCCTGCAAATGCATCACCACCGGGCCGAGCATTGGGTGGTGGTATCCGGCACCGCCCGCGTGACCCGCGACGGGGTCGAGCAGTTGCTGACCGAGGACCAGTCCACCTACATCCCCCTGGGCATCAGCCACCGCCTGGAAAATCCGGGCAAGGTGCCCCTGCATCTGATCGAGGTGCAGTCCGGCTCCTACCTGGGCGAGGACGACATCGTCAGGTTCGAGGACGTCTACAAACGCTCGTGATTCTGAGGGTAGCCTTTGTCTGTAACGAGGTGAGCATCCTTGTGCAACAGATCCACGTCATCTAATGCTCCGGATGGTGCGTGCCTCGATACGCCCATGGGCCTTATCGAGGGTGCGGCGCCGAGGGGGGAATCGCGGCCCAGTCGAAGGCCTTCAGATCGTCGGCCAGGGTCTTCTGATCGCCCTTCACGGTAAACAGGTAGTGGGCGTCTTTCTGTTCGACCAGAAACCGTGCCGTTTCCTGCGGGAGGCGAGGTTGGGGATCCTGCCCGAGGGCAGGATGAGAAAGCGGGCGTTGTCGGCAATCAGGTGCAGACGCTGAAACTGGATCGGCCGCGACCCGTTGATCCAGCGATCACGCGGGGCGCACATCAGCGCACTGGCCTGCCAGAGCAGCAGGGCCAGCCACTGCCCCCGCTACTCCGCAACCAGGCGCAGCGCCCGCCCGGCGGTGCGGTTGAAGCCGAGATAGTGACGGCGGCGCATCAGCAATGGCGGGATTCACAAAACGCACGCAACATACTGATTCATTGAGCATTCATCGCCGCGTGCCCTTCGACTTGCCCCCAAAGTTGCCCCCAGGCTGGTCTTGCTGCCCCCGCAAAATG
>JBBIPL010000092.1:0-8238 GCA_037442845.1 Hydrogenophilales bacterium
GGCATGATCACGTCCTTGACCAGGGAATCGACGATCTTGCCGAAGGCGCCGCCGATGACCACGCCGACAGCCAGGTCGATGACGTTGCCACGCATGGCGAATTCCTTGAATTCCTGCATGAAGCCCATGTTTGCTCTCCTCGTTGGGTGGGTTGACTCAGATACAGCGTCGATATGAACACAGCACCCGGCCGGGCACTGTGAAGCAACTCACTTGCACGCGGGCGATCAGTCGCCGCTGCGCCCGGCCAGGCCGATGCCCGCGCGTGCGGCAAACTCCAGCATGCGATGGATCGAGACCTCGGCTCTGGCGCGGACATCCTCCTCGACGTGTATCTCGTTTTCACCCGTTTCCAGCACCCGACAGAGCTTGCGTAGCCCGTTCATGGCCATCCAGGGACAATGCGCGCAGGACACGCAGGTGGCGCCGCGCCCGCCGGTGGGGGCTTCGAGGAAGGTCTTGCCGGGCGCCGCCAGCCGCATCTTGTGGAAAATCCCGTTGTCGGTGGCGACGATCAGGGTGGGATGCGGCAGTTCCGCGGCTGCCCGGATCAACTGGGTGGTGGAACCCACCACGTCGGCGAGGGCGATCACGCTGGCCGGCGATTCCGGATGCACCAGCACCGCGGCCTCGGGATGCAGGGCCATGAGTTCACGGATGCCGTCCTCCTTGAAGCGCTCGTGCACCACGCAACTGCCCTGCCAGAGCAGCATGTCGGCGCCGGTGGCCTTTTGCACATAGTCGCCCAGGTAGCGGTCCGGCGCCCAGATCAGCTTTTTGCCCTGCGCGTGCAGGTGGGCCACCACCTTGACCGCGATGCTGGAGGTCACCATCCAGTCGGCGCGCGCCTTCACTGCCGCCGAGGTATTGGCGTACACCACCACCTCGCGGTCGGGATGCGCGTCGCAGAAGCGGGCGAAATCCTCGGCGGGGCAGGACAGATCGAGGGAACACTCGGCACCCAGGTCGGGCATGAGCACGCGCTTCTCCGGATTGAGGATCTTCGCGGTTTCCCCCATGAAACGCACGCCCGCCACAACCAGGGTGCGCGCTTTCGCGGCATGCCCGAAACGCGCCATTTCCAGGGAATCCGAAACGCAACCACCGGTTTCCTCGGCCAAACGCTGCAAGTCGGCCGAGGTGTAGTAGTGCGCCACCAGCACCGCATCGCGTTCCAGCAGCAGCGACTTGATGCGGGCGATGAGGGACTCGCGCTCGGCGGCTTCGAGTTCTTCCTCCAGCACGGGAGGCACGTCGAGGACCGGTCTGGCCTGGGGAAGCATGGTGATCGCTTGCGCGAAATTCATCGGCGGGTTGGCATGGATTGGCATACGGGATGAGGCGTTGTAGTGGCGGGGTCGGGTGCTGTCAAGTCGGCCCGCGCAAACAGGCGACTGTCGCACGACTGATAAAATTAAATCATGCGCCAATTGATCCTCGACATCCGCCCGGACGCTCCCGCCGACTTCGACAACTACCTGCCCGGACCCAACGCGGAGGCCTGCGCCACCGTGCGCGCCCACGCCGCCGGCTTGGGCGGCGAACCGCTGCTTTACCTCTGGGGAGAATCGGGGACCGGCAAGAGTCATCTGCTGGCAGCTTGGACCCGCTACGCAGGCGCCGTCCTGGCGCCGCCCATGCCGGAACCGCCCGTCTCCTGGCTGGCGGTCGACGACGTGCATCGCCTGGATGGCGACGCGCAGATCCGTCTGTTCAGCCTCATCAACGCCGCCCGGGAAGGATCCGGCCGGATTCTGGTCTGTGCTCCCACACCACCCGGCCAGCTCGGCCTGCGGCCCGATCTGGCCACACGCTTGGCGCAGGGGCTGGTGTTTCGCCTGTCACCCTTGAGCGATGCCGACAAGATCGCCGCCCTGCAGGTGCGCGCCGAGGTGCATGGTTTGCGGCTGCCCGCAGAAGTCACCCGCCATCTGCTCACCCATTGCCGACGCGATCTGCCGCATCTGCTGGGCATGGTGGATGCCCTGGATGCCTATTCCCTGAGTCGCAAGCGCCCGGTTTCCCTGCCTTTGCTCAAGGAAGTCCTGCGCCAGCGGGAAGCATGAAGCTGCTGGCGGCGATCAGCCACCACGGCCTGGGCCACCTGGCGCAGGCCGCGCCGGTGCTCAACGCCTTGCGCGAGACCCATCCGGGGATCGCTCTCACGGTATGGTCAGGTCTTGCCGAATCGGCCTTGCGCGCGCGTCTCCAGCCGCCCTTCCGGCATCGCGCCGAGGCCGCCGACATCGGCTTGCTCATGCGCGATGCGGTGCGCGTCGACGTCGACTCCAGCCGCCGGGCCTATCTCGACTTCCATCGTGATTGGTCGGCGCGCGTCGCCAACGAAGCTGCCTGGCTGCGGGCGCAAGCCTTCGACGCGGTATTTTCCGACGTGGCCTACCTGCCCCTCGCCGCCGCCGCGCAAGCCGCGATTCCCGCCGCCGCGCTATGCTCGCTGAACTGGTACGACATCGCTACCGCCTACCTCGCCGACCATGCCGACATGGAAGCGCCCTTGCGGGACATGCGGGCTGCATACCAGGCGGCCGCCATGTTCCTGTGTCCGCAACCGTCCATGCCCATGCACTGGCTCGAGCATCGCCTCGACCTGCCCCCCATCGCGGCGCGTGGTGTAGCGCGCCGCCGCGCCCTGGCGCAGGGCGCGCGCGGTGGTCAGCGCGAACGGCTGGTTTTGGTGGGATTCGGAGGGATCGGCTATCAGGGTGTCGGGCGTCTGCCCAAATTACCGGGCATCACCTGGATCGTCCCGGACGAATGGGCCACGAGCCGCGACGACGCGATCACGCTGGGTAGCCTGAACATGCCCTTCCTGGATGTGCTGGCATCCTGTGACGCGCTGATCACCAAGGTGGGATACGGGGGTTTCACGGAAGCGGCCGCGCATGGCGTGCCCGTGCTTTACGTGGATCGTCCGGACTGGCCGGAAACCCCCTACCTAAGTGCCTGGCTCGCACAACAAGGCAACTGCGCGGCGATCGACGAGGGCGAGATGTTCAGCGCGGCCCTCGGCTCCCGTCTCGATCGCCTCTGGGCCTTGCCCGAGAAACCGGTGGCGGTGGCGGATGGCGCGCACGCCGCCGTCGACCACCTGTTGCGTCTTTTCGGCTAGGCCTTGCCCTGTTCCGCCGCGATCTCGGCATGTACCTGGGCCATGTCGATGGCCTTGGCACGGGCGACCAGATCATCGAACGCGTTGGCGGGCATGGCGCCGGGCTGCGCGTAAATGATGACCTTCTCGCGAAAGATGAACAGGGTGGGGATGGAACGGATCTGGAAATGCGCGGCCAGGGCATGTTGCTCTTCGGTATTCACCTTGGCGAAGACCACCCCCTCGTGCTTCTCCGACGCGGCCTCGTAAACCGGCGCGAAGCCGCGGCAGGGCCCGCACCAGGGGGCCCAAAAATCGATGACGACGAAATCGTTGTTGAGGATGGTTTCCTCGAAATTCTGTTCATTGAGTTCCAGGACTGCCATGGGCTTCCCCTGATCTGGGCGGGTTTAAAAAAAACGGCCGACACAAGGTCGGCCGAGGCATGTTACCACGCTCAAGGAGGGATTATTCGCGATCACTCAGGCGGTCTTGACCTGTCGTCTCACCCCGCCGCCGCAAGGCGGGGTTGCGGCTCCTCCGGAAAGTGCGCCTCCATCTGACGCACCGGGGTGTTGCCGGTCCGTCGCCACATGTTGGGGCTGGTCTTGAGGCTGGCTTTGACTTCGGCGCGGTTCACCGCGGTGATCAGATCCGTCGCCAGCGCGCGCGCCTGCGACGGGCTCAGCACCATTTCGTGCTCGGCCCCTTCGGCCATCCTGATGATCACCCGGTCCGTCGCATCATCACCCGCCGCCAGGATCACCATTACCTTGCCCATTTCGTTCGACGTCATCTCTTGCTCCCTTGTCATCCGTCTCCACGCTGGCAGGGATGCATGCAGAAAGCATGCCAAAGGCGAGACAGTCGAGGGAGGATGCCGTGCCCAGTGAAATCATGAAGATGGGGATGCCGTGCATGGATCCCGCTCATCCGGTCCGGCAGTGCCTCGACAAAGCTGTCGGAATATCGACACGCCGGCATTGCCATGCCACGCAAAACACGATTTTCCTTGACACGCTCGTATATGCATGAAGAGGGAATTTGCTAAACCGACATGTGCCGCGCCTGGCTACTCTCAATCTGCTCGGTAACTGGCACAAGCTCGCAATCACAAACCGCGCCTCGAACGCGCAAGCACCCAAGCACACTCTGACCTATTGCCCCAACCGTATCCAAAGTGACTGACTGGCCGGGGCGCTGCCGCATGAAGAACCAGGCGGGCAAGAAAAAAGGCGGGGCATGCCCCGCCTTTTTTCACCGCACAACAAGCTTGTCAGGCAGTCTTCTTGGCAGCGACCTTCTTTGCGGGAGCAGCGGCCTTCGGAGCAGCAACCTTATTCGCGGGAGCGGCGGTCTTCGGAGCGGCGACCTTCTTCGCGGGAGCGGCGGCCTTCGGAGCAGCAACCTTCTTCGCGGGAGCAGCGGCCTTCGTGGCGGCAGCCTTCTTCTCGGTGGTCTTGGTAGTGCTGGTTGCAGTCTTCGCAGCGGGCATTATTGACTCCTCTATTCATGAAGGGTAATCGGCCGGAAAGCCTTATGCCTCAAGCATCTCCACGCGCTCAGAGGCGTGCCCGGATTGTAGAACAAAAAAAAGCGCGCTCCGCAAGAGGGCACGCGCAATTCCCTGAATAAATGTTGCACGCATGCGATCAGGGCGCGATTCTCTCGTCGGAAAAAAGCGCTTCAACCCGTTCTCTTGCCCTGATTTCACTGGGCTTCGAGCCACTCACCATGATCTCCGCGGCGCGCGGTCGCGTGTTGTAGTTGGAGCTCATGCTCATGCCGTAGGCCCCGCTCGAACACACCACCAACAGATCTCCCTCCGCGATCACCAGGTCCCGATCGTGTCCGAGAAAGTCGCCGGTCTCGCAGACCGGACCAACGATGGCATAGCGGCGCGCCTCGCCCTGCCGCTCGATCACCGGCCGGATGTCATGCCATGCGTCGTACAGCGCGGGCCGCATCAGATCGTTCATGGCCGCATCGACGATGGCGAAATCCTTCGCCTCGCCATGCTTGAGATATTCCACGCGCGTGAGCAGCCAGCCCGCGTTGCCGACCAGCGAGCGGCCCGGCTCCACGATCAGGGTTTCCGCGCGTCCGGCCATGCCGTCGAGCAGCACGCGGGCGTACTCCTCCAGGGCCGGCGGCGTCTCGTCGCGATAGCGGATGCCGACACCACCGCCGATGTCGATGTAGCGCAGGGCGATGCCCAGCGACTTCAGCGCGTCCGCCAGTTCCAGCACCCGCCGCAGCGCCTCGGCGAAGGGCGCGCTGTCGGTAAGCTGGGAACCGATGTGGCAGTCGATGCCGATCACCTCGAGATGGGACATCGATACGGCCTCGCGATAGACGCGAATGGCTTCGTCGTGGGCGATACCGAATTTGTTCTCGCGCAGACCGGTGGAGATGTAGGGATGGGTCTTCGCATCGACATTCGGATTGACGCGCAGGCTCACCGGCGCGCGCACGCCCTCCGCGCGCGCGACGCGATCGAGCCGCGCCAGCTCGCTTTCGGATTCGACGTTGAAGCAATGGATGCCCGCGCGCAGGGCGGCGCGCATCTCGTCCTCGCGCTTGCCGACCCCGGAAAACACCACCTTGCCGGGGTCTCCGCTGGCGGCGAGGACACGCGCCAGCTCGCCGCCGGAGACGATGTCGAAGCCCGCGCCCAGACGCGCGAAGAGATGCAGGATGGCGATGTTCGGATTGGCCTTGACCGCGTAGCAGATCAGGTGCGGATGCCGCGCCAGAGCCGCGTCATAGGCGCGATAGGCCGCTTCCAGGGCGGCGCGGGAATAGACATAACAGGGTGTGCCGAAGGCTTCGGCGATGGCCGCGAGCGGCACGTCCTCGACGTGCAATGCCCCGCCGCGCAGGGAGAGGGCGTTCATTTGCGGGCGGGCTGGCTGGTGTTTTCCTGGCCGGGCGCGTCGGGCAGATACAGCGCCCCTTTCTTGCCGCAGCCGGCAAGCAGGAGCAGGGAAAATATGAGTACGAGAAATCGCATGACAAACCCTTAGAATCGCGGCTGAGTCTAGCACGGAGACCCCTATGGATGAACGCGAGTACGAGCGCCTGGCGGATGCGGCCCTGGCCAGGATCGAGGCGGATCTCGAGGACGCCGACATCGACTTCGAGATCGTCGCCGGAGGCATCCTGGAGATCGAGTTGGCGGATGGCGCCAAAGTCGTCGTCAACAAGCATTCCGCGGTGCGCGAGATCTGGGTGGCGGCGCGCAGCGGCGGCTTCCATTATCGCTGGGACGGCGAGGCCTGGCGCGACACCCGCGGCGGCGAGGAACTGCATAGCGCCATGGCGCGCCTGACCCGGAACTGAGCAAAATCGCCGGCGCGTTCTAGACTGGAACCATCATCATGAGCGAACAGACTCTCTTCTCGCATCTGCCCGAGCTCACCGACCAGCTCGGCGTCGAGCACATCAAGCCGCTGCTGGACCGCGTCAGCACGCACGAAGTGCCGCAAGGCGTGGTGTTGGCGCGCGACCAGAGCCCCATCGACGCATTCCATCTGGTGCTCTCCGGACGCCTGTCTCTCGCCGTCGAGACGGAAGGTCACAGCATCGTGCTCGGCGAGTTGCTGCCCGGCAACTGGTGCGGCGAACTGGCCTATTTCAGCGGCGTGCGGCGCGCCTCCAGCACGGTCACCGCGGTCGAGGACACGGTGGTGGCGCGCCTCACCTTCGCCGACTTCGAGGCGTTGATGGCCGAGGATTCCGTCGCCGTCTGCCGGCTGACCCACGCCTTCATCCAGATGATGATGCGTCGTCTGCATGCGACGGCGAACAATCCCATCATCGATCCGCATGGCCAGATGCTCCTCGTCGGCGACCTCTCGGTGCCCTGGCCGGAACTCGGGCAACCGCAGCACGGCGTGCTCGAGTTCATCAAGAAACTGTTTGGAGCGCGCTGATGCTGCTGCGAAATTTCCTGCGGTCCCTGGACGGTTTCCAATTCCTCTCCGACAGCGACATCGACCACGTCGCCGCCGCCATGCGCGTCGAGGAATATCCCAACCATCACATCTTCATCTACCAGGACAAGCTCAACAAGGAACTGTTCCTGCTGCTGGACGGCCGCATCAAGGTCGGCCATTACGGCTCGACCGGCCGCTACTACACGCTGAAGACCATCCAGCCCGGCGAGTTGTTCGGCATTCCCTCGCTGTCCGCGGGCAGGCCGGCCACCACCACTTGCCAAGCCGACGGTCCCGTCACCGTCGCCAGCATGCCGTTCTCCGCCTACCTGCTGCTCTACCAACCCGATTCCGAAATCGGCTGCCGCTTCCAGTTCGTCATCGCCAACCAGCTCGCCAAGGACCTGCACGACCGCCATGACGCGCTGCGCCGGCTGCTTGCCCAGGTGTATGGCGGAACGGCGCGCGACGAGACCTGACGGCCGGCGCGCATCCTTGCCCGCGCGCCCCCGCGCACGCCGGTGCTGGCTTGAGCATCGTTCTCGTCATCCTGCCGATCTTCGCCCTGATCCTCCTCGGCGCCGGTCTCAAACGCTCGCGGGAGTCGCCGAGGAAGGCTGGCGGGGTCTGGAACGACTCGTCTACTTCGTGTTTTTCCCCGCCCTGCCCATGTCCACCGTCGCCTACGCGCTGGCGGTGCGCATGGGCGGGGACGGCCGCATCACGGCCGCGCAGGTGGCGGTGACCACCCTGCTGTCCATGCTCACCCTGCCGCTCTGGCTCGGCCTCGCGCGCGCCTGAACACGACCCATGCATGCCCAACTATGCACACCCCGGCTCTTGACAACGATGCCTCCCAGGGCTAGCCGACCCCAACCGAGAGCCTTGCGCAAGTTATTGTTTTTACGCACGAAATTGCCTGCACAAATATTGAGCCAAAGGTTTAAGCCTGCGATTCCTAAGCTTTTTTTACCGCCAGCCGAGGACTTGTCCACAGGTTTATCCACATGAGTCGTGGACAATCCACAAAGCTTGTTTCACGAGAAGCGCTTCTCCCTCTCTCTTGCGAAATCACTTCAAGAATAGCCTCCAGATGCGTCCCCACGATTTACCTCGCACGCCCTCCCGCGCGCGAATGCAGTGATGATTCCCGAACGCCTTGCCTGCATCGACCAGGAAACCACCGGCGCC
>JBBIPL010000093.1:0-8191 GCA_037442845.1 Hydrogenophilales bacterium
CGGCTGCCGCACCGGTCGCCGCACCGGCTGCCGCACCGGTCGCCGCACCGGTCGCCGCGGCTGCGCCGGCGGCTGCGCCGACTCCGGCGCCCGTCGCCAACAAGGTCATCCTGGCCGGCGATGCGCTGTTCCAGTCGGGCAAGTCGGGCATCAAGGATCTGTCCAAGGAAGGCAAGGCCAAGCTTGACGAAGTGGTGGCCAAGCTGAAGGGCATGGGAGAAATCGAGCAGATCAAGATCGTAGGCCATGCCGATCCCACCGGCCGGGCTGCAGCCAATCAGAAACTGTCGGAGTACCGCGCGCGTTCCATCAAGTCCTATCTGGTGGCCAAGGGCATCAAGCCCAGCGTCATCATGAGCAGCGGCGTGGGCGACACGCAGCTCGTGGTGCAATGCGACAAGACTCTGCCCTCGGCCCAGTTGAAGGAATGCCACGCCCCCAACCGCCGGGTGGAAATCGAGATCATCGCGAAGAACAAGTAAGCCTTCGCGGCGCCGGCGGAAACCGCCCCTCGGGGCGGTTTTCTCATTCTGGCGGGGAACCGGCGTCGTGCTCCGCGGGCTGCTCCACCGCCTCCGCCACGCGCTGCCAGCTGTTCTCGTTGAGGGCGACTTCGTAGCGGGCCCAGCGCCGGAACTCGGCCAGGTCGCAGCGTCCGCGTTTTCGCCGGCAGGCGCCGGCGATGCCTTTGAAATCGACGCTTTCCTTGCCGCTATCGGCGTCCCGCGTGATGGCCTCCACCTGGCGCACGCCCCAGGGACGACCGTAACTGCCGTTGCTGTAGTAGCGGCCGGGAATGATTTCGAAGGGCTGCGGCAGGCGGGTTTGCATGGCGGCTCAAGCGGTCAATCGTCTGTAGATGTCGGAGACCTTGAAGGGCAGGTCCTTGACGTCGTCGAGAATGATGTAGCGGGCGGGACCGTACATGTGCGGCAGGTAGTCGCGGGCATCGCGGTCGATGGTGATGCAGAACGGATGCACGCCGGCCAGCCTCGCCTCGATGAGGGCCATGCGCGTGTCCTCGATGCCGTACTGGCCGCGATAGATGTCGAAGTAGTCGTCCGGACGACCGTCGGACAGGGTGATCAGCACCTTGGTGCGCGCTTCCACGCCCTGCAGCAGTTTGCTGAGATGGCGGATGGCGAAGCCCATGCGTGTGTATTCCTGGGCGCGGATGCCGGAGATGCGCGCCTTCACCTCGTCGTTGTAGGGCTCCTCGAAGGTCTTGATGCGAAACAGCTCGCAGCGCTTGCGGGTGATGCCGGAAAAGCCATAGATCGCGTAGCGGTCGCCGAGGCGTTCCAGGGCCTCGCACAGCAGCACCAGGGCCTCCCGCTCGGCTTCGTTGATCCAGCCCTTGGTGGAACCGCTCATGTCTACCATGAAGGCCACGGCGATGCTGCGCTCGGCGCGGTGCTGGCGTACGAACAGGCGGTCCGACATCTCGCTGCCGTCGCGCGCGTCGGCGATGGCCTCGACCAGGGCGTCGATATCGACGTCGTCGCCCCAGGCCTGCCGCTTCAGCAGGCGGTTCTCGTCGCGCATGGCTTCGAAGGCGCGGCGCAGGTGCTTGACCAGGGCCGCGTGTTTTTCCAGGGTCTCGCGGTGAAAGTTGTCGAATACGGGCATCACGTCCTTCTCCCGCATCACGCACCAGTTCTTGCGGTAGTGCTGGCGGCCCATGTCCCACTCGGAATAGAAGCTGGCGCCCTCCTCGTGGTAGGCGCCCTGCCACACCGAGTCCGGGTCGGCGCGCTGCTCGCCGAGCAGGCTGGCGTCGTACTCGCCGTCGCCGGCCGGCACCAGATACTCGGGCGGGATGTCGCCGAAATCCAGCCAGACCGAGGCCATCAGTTGCTTGACGTCCTCGGGCGGCGCGATGGGCAGGCCGTCGAGGCTGAGCTCCAGGTCGAGGCGGCCGTCCCCGTCGGTGATCTCAGCATCGAAACGGGGGGACGCCGCGGCCTCTTCCGAGTCGGCGGCTTGCGGCGGACGATGCCGCGCGTGTTCCTCCAGCAGTTCCGCCAGCTTCACGCGCAGGCGCGCCTTCTCCTTCTCGCGGCGCCCGGCGAAGGCGGCGGCCACCGCGTCCGGGCGCAATTCGCCCTGGTAGCACCAGGGCTGGAAATCCGCTAGCCGGTAGGCGTCGCCGAGCAGGATCAGGCTGTCCTCGATATCCGCTTCGGGTTCAGCCAGTCGCCGCGCGAAGCGTTCCCACCCCGCCGGCAGCGATTCGCCCAGGGCCTGTTTCAGGCGTTCCATCTCGCGGTAGAGGCCGGGCAGTTCGTGCGCGATGCGGGCGGATAGGCGCAGGGTTTCCAGGGCATGCAGCTGGCCGAGGGCGCGGTCGGGGTGGGGAAAATCGGCGCAGGCCGCCACCAGGTCGACGCGGAAGGTACCGAAACGGGTCTGCGCCCACAGCAGGGCGAGCATGGCCTTGGCCAGCTTGAAGTTGTCCTCGGCGACGGGAAAGCGGGCCAGCACGCCCGGCAGGTAGACCTTCTCGGTATCGGTGTAGGCCTGCTTGTCCTGAGCCACCGCCAGCTTGCGCCCGGGCAGACCGCGCACGAAGTTGCCCAGCACGCCGGCGACGTCCTCGAACAGCACGCCGGCGGTCATTTCCAGCTGCCGCTCGGCGAAGTGGTCCGCCTCCTCCATCACCGTCAGGGCATGACGCAAACCCTGGCGGTCGTAGACGTCGCAGGCGCCCAGCACCCAGGCTTCCATGAGGCGGCGGTCCATGGAGCCGATCAGGGCCGGCGCCCGGCGCGCGAACTGCCAGGCCACCTCCAGGTTGGAACTGGCCACCCGCTTGGTCCAATCGAGGATGAAGTCCTGTTCGGCGACGGACAGGGCGGCGATCTTCTCCGCCGTCGGCCCCACCTTGCGGAAGGAGAAATCCGCCTCCAACCAACCTTCGAGCAGTTCGGTGATCTCGGCGGCGGAACGCAGTGCGGCGGTCACGGCTACCAGCGGGTGAGTACCGGATACTGGGTGATCAATGGGTCCGGCGTGAGGATGAGCATCTGGTTGGCGATGGCCTGGCAGATGAGCATGCGGTCGAAGGGGTCGTGGTGCAGCAGGGGCAGTTTATCCAGGACCAGGGTGTCAGACTCGCCGAGGGGCAGGCTGGTGATGCCGTGCTTACTCCGTTCGGTGGGCACGTAGCGGACCGGGATATCGCCCAGGGGCAGCTTGCCGAGGCGGTGCTTGACCGCGATTTCCCAGGCCGAAACCGAGGAGAGATACACCTCGTTTTCCGGATCCCGGAACATGGCTACCGCGCTTGGACTGGCTTGGGGCCTGCCCCGGATGATCCAGAGAAAGGCGCAGGTATCGAGCAGCAGTTTCACTTGCCGTAACGCTTGGCGGGTGGTTCGGCCGCCTTGGCGAATTGGACGTCCTCCCCGGCGTTATCCAGCAGGGGGTCGGGCAATTCGCCGTTGAACGCTTTGAGCAGTTCGTCGGGCAGGGGCTCGAAAAAACTGTCGGGGATGTCGTACTGGGCATCGCAGGCCAGCCCCACCGCCCGGGGTTCCTTGCGCGCCTGGGGCAAAGGCACGATTTGCGCCACCGGCACGTTGCGCCGGCAGATCTGCACGGTTTCTCCCGCCTCGACGGCAGCGAGATATTCCGAAAGCTTGGCTTTGGCTTCGTGGATGTTGATGTTCAGCATGACAGTGTCCTATCCATGTACTTGACCAAGTATAGGCTCAGGTTCATGGGCTGGTCAAAAGATGGACGAGGACAGTTCCTGGATGGCCGCCAGCATGTCCGTGTCGTCCGTCACCGCCTGGGCCACGGCGCCGCGGCAGGCGGTGACGGGGTCGATGCCGCCGGCGATGAGCTTGCCGGCGTGCACCAGCAGGCGGGTGGAGGCGCCTTCCTCGAGGCCGCTGCCCTTGAGGTTGCGGGTCATGCGGGCGAATTTCACCAGCTTGTCGGCGAGCGCCATGTCGACGCCGGATTCGGCGGCGACGATCTTGCGCTCCAGTTCCGCCGACGGGTAGTCGAACTCCAGGGCGACGAAGCGCTGCCGCGTGGACTGCTTCAGATCCTTCAGCACGCTCTGGTAGCCGGGGTTGTAGGAGATGGCCAGGCAGAAGTCCTCCGGCGCCTCCAGCAACTGGCCCAGCTTTTCCATGGGCAGGGTACGGCGGTCATCGGCCAGGGGATGGATGACCACCATGGTGTCCTTGCGCGCCTCGACAATCTCGTCCAGGTAGCAGATGCCGCCCACCCGCACCGCCCGCGTCATGGGACCGTCCACCCAGACGGTTTCGCCGCCCCTCACCAGGTAGCGGCCGACGAGATCGGACGCGGTGAGGTCGTCATGGCAGGACACCGTGATCAGCGGCCGCTTCAGGCGCCAAGCCATGTATTCCATGAAGCGGGTCTTGCCGCAGCCGGTGGGACCCTTCAGCAGAATCGGCAGCTTGTGACGGTAGGCGGCCTCGAAGATGGCGACCTCGTTGCCGACCGCTTCGTAATAGGGCTCTTTTTGGATGTAGTGCTCTTCGGGAGCGAGGGCATGGGCGTCCAAGGCGGGTCTCGATGCAGGGTTTGATGTGGATGCGGGATTCTCGCCGTATAGGGTGGGGATGCAACCCCGGCGCCGCAAGGGGAACTGCGCCGCTGCGTCCGGCTCAGGCGGGCCGACGCGCGACGAAATACTCGTAGGCGTAATCGTCGGAATTTAGGCGATGCAACTCCGCTTCGCGCGCAAGCTGGTCGAGCACGCCGGCGGTTTCCGCGTCGCCTGCATGCTGCCGGCGCAAGGCCTCGATGCGCGCCAGCATCGGCGTGTAGAAATCGGTCCACCATGCCTCGTCCGGCAGGGTGAAGTGCCCCAGCACAGCAAAATCGTGTCGTTCGATGGTCGCCAGCACGTCGCCGGTCCATGCCATGGCCGGGTAATCCGGGTCGAAGCCGGCCCGGACCTCGGCGGGCGGATCCTCCTTGCGCCAGACCGCATCGGTGAAGACGAGATGACCGCCGGGGCGCAGCAACGCATGGACGTTGCGCAGGGCGTGGTCGAGACCGATGTTGTAGAGCGCGCCTTCCGACCAGACCAGGTCGAAGCTGGCCGGCGCCAGCCCCGGCGCCGCCATGTCCGCCACCCGCGCCTCGACCCGGCGCCCCAGGCCGCGCTCGGCGACGGTCGCGCTTAGGCGTTCGATGCTGGGTGCGTGCGTGTCCAGGGCGAGGATGCGGCCCGCCGTGAGTTCCGCCAAGTACAGGGTTTGCTCGCCGACGCCGCAACCCAGGTCGAGCACCGCCGGCGACGGCCCTTCAGGGTATTCATGCTCCGGGGCGTCTTCTCAAAGTCATGTCCGTTAACGTGCCTCGTCAAAGTTACGAGATTCCGCGATATCGCATGTGTAGACGGCCGCGGGCTGGAACAGCGCGGCCTGGCTGTGGTTGACGTAGGTCGGCCAGCTGGGCGTGTAGTGGTCGGCTTGATTGCCCCATGCGGCCCAGCCGGGGCGCGTTCCCCGCGCGAACAACTCGAGAAAAGGCCCCGAGCTGCACGATTCGATGAGTTCGTAAAGCTCGTCCGGCTTACGCGAGTGCTCCCGTTTCATGCTCTTGATGATGTTGACCTGCTTACGGCCTGGCGCAAGTGTGCGGGCATTCTTGCCACGCACGCCAAATAGAATCAGCTCGGTGGTATTGCGAAAGTAGAATCCGACTCCGCGCCCGTCCGGACCGCCATCCTTGCGTGTCTTGTGCCATACCAGATTGGTCTTGTATTCGAAGCCCCACGCATTCATCACCGCGAGACCCTCAGGCAGGAGCGCATTGGGAACCCATAGATACAAATGGGCGGGGTCGCCTGCGACAGCTGCGACCGGTATCGCTTTGATGTCCCCCAGGGTCAAGGTGCCGTAACGATTCAAGCGCTTGTGCTCGGGCGCCATCTTCCCGGTCCGGTTCTGGAATTGCCAGGGCGGATCCGCGAGGATCGTACCGAAGCGTCCATGCACGGAGGTCAGGAAGTCCTCAGCAACTTTCATCGTATGCCATCTCCGAGATGCCAATCACCAGCAAGGGACAACCCGCGCCACCACCGCCCTCGATTTTGGGTATCAACTTGCTCATGTGGGTGGTTGAGGCTCCATAGGAGGACCCTCTGCCCAGTCGATTGAAAACATCCTGCAATTGATCGCAGCGGGTAAAGATGATGCCCACGCTGATTGCGCGCAGGTCGAACAGCAATCTGAAGTTGTTCAGATCCCGGTCGTAGAAAGGATCCTTGTTGTTCCATTCCACTTCCAGCGCGATGCGGTTCTTGTAGCAATCGACATCGTGGGTTGGAGAGACCATGACGGATTGGTCAACCTGTACGCTGGTGTCGAATTTCTTCTCACGCCACCCGCGCGCACCGAGAAAATCATCGACGAATTTGGCCAGTTTGGACTTGTTGCCACCGGGGTCCGCAATCCAACTCCGACATAGGCGGAATGCCCTGAGCAAGTCGAGCAAATCCCTCCATTCGTCGGGAAAGTCCGTCGCAAGGATGGCACAGGCATGCTTCCACTCGTGGACCTCGTAACGGTCCAGTATGTCTGGTGGAATCAGGGCAAGCGCGGCCATGCCCGGATCATACCGCAAGGCAGGGCGGCTGATTTCCGCGCGAGGGTGGGAAGGCCGGCCTACTCCTTCGGCGCCTGCCCCGCCATCCTTTCGTACAACTGTCCCAGGCTGAGCTGGGCCTTGGCGTAGCCCTGGTCGGCGGATTTCTGGAACCAGGCCAGGGCCTCGGCCTCGTTCTTCTCGACACCGGTTCCGTCGCGGTAGAGCACGCCGAGGTTGTGCTGCGCGACCTTGTCGCCGGCCTCGGCGGCCTTGCGGTACCACTTGGCGGCGGCGGCCAGGTCCTTGGTCACGCCCTTGCCCTGCTCGTAGATGACGCCAAGGTTGTTCTGCGCGGCGACATCGCCGGCTTCGGCGGCCTTGCCGAGCAGGACGACGGCTTCGTCGGCGTTGCCGGCCCTGGACAGCAGCCAGCCCAGGCGGCCCTGGGCGGCGGGCAGGTTCTTCTCGGCGGCCCGGCGCAGCCAGTCCATCGCCTCCTTTTCGTTCTTCTCCACGCCCTGGCCCTGCTCGGCCATCAGGCCCAGGTTGTACCAGGCCAGCGGCTCGCCCTGGGCGGAGGCCTTGAGAAACCAAGCGCGCGCCTTGGCGAAGTCCTGGGCGACACCCAGGCCTTCGCGGTAGAGCCGGCCCAGGTTGTTCTGGGCGGCGGCGTCGCCGGCCTGGGCAGCCTTCTCGTAGAGGGCGAGGGCGCCGGGCAGATCGGCCTTGCCGACGGCGCCGGTCTCCAGGAGCCAGCCCAGATGCGTGGCGGAGGCGGCGTCGCCGGCATCGGCGGCCTGTTTGAACCAGCGCGCGGCCTCGGTCATGTTCTTCGGCACGCCCTGGCCCTTCTCGAACATCCAGCCAAGGCGGCTCATCGACGGCACGTGGCCCTGGCTGCCGGCCAGCGCCATCCAGTTGGCGGCGGCCAGATAGTCTTGGGCGATGCCGCCCATGCCGTCGCGATAGATCAGGCCGAGGTTGCCCTGCGCTTCGGCGTTGCCGGCCTCGGCGGCCTTGGTGAACCAGACCACGGCTTCCTTGAAGTCGACGGGCACGCCGTTGCCGGTGGCGTACTTGATGGCCAGATTGTTCTGCGCCGGCACGTCGCCCAGTTCGGCCGCCTTCTTCAGCCAGTGGGCGGCCATCGCCGGGTCGCGCGGCACGCCCAGTCCTTGTTCGTGCAGCACGGCGAGTTGCGACTGGGCGGCGGCCATGTTGAGTTCGGCGGCGCCGGTCAGCAGTCTGGCGGCCTGGTCCAAGTCCTGGGCGACGCCCTGGCCGCGCAGGAACATGAGGCCCAGGTTGTAGAGGCCCGCCGGCTCATTCTGCCGCGCGGCGCGGCTGTACCAGTCGGCGGCCTGGGTCATGTCCTTGGCCACGCCCAGGCCGTGCTCGAACATCCAGCCCATCTTGGTCTGCGCTTCGGGGTCGCCGGCCTGGGCCGCCATCTGGTAGTAGCGCAGGGCCATCTGCATGGCCTGTACCGGGTCGGGCGCCGGCAGGGGCATCTGTGCTGCCGCCGGCAGCGGCAGGGAGAGGGCGAGGAGGAGGGCGGGCACGCGAAGATTCATGGCGGTTCCTTTCACGAAAAGGGGTTCCCTGGGTTCAT
>JBBIPL010000094.1:0-2430 GCA_037442845.1 Hydrogenophilales bacterium
GATCCTGCCTTGAAGCACAAGGTCAACCACATCCACTTCGTCGGCATCGGCGGCGCCGGCATGAGCGGCATCGCCGAGGTGCTGCTCAACCAGGGCTACGCCATCTCCGGCAGCGACAGCGCCAGCAACGCGGCCACCCGGCGCCTGGCCGACATGGGCGCCACGGTGTTCCAGGGCCACGCGGCCGAGCACGTGCGCGACGCCGACGTACTGGTGGTGTCCACCGCCATCCGCGACGACAACCCGGAAGTGTTGGCGGCCCGCGAAAAACACATCCCGGTGGTGGCGCGCGCCATGATGCTGGCCGAGCTGATGCGCTTCAAGCAGGGCATCGCGGTGGCCGGCACGCACGGCAAGACCACCACCACCAGCCTCATCGCCAGCATCCTCAACGAGGCCGGCATCGACCCCACCTTCGTCATCGGCGGCAAGCTGCTCGCCGCCGGCGGCAACGCCCGCCTGGGCCAGAGCGAATGGCTGGTGGCGGAAGCCGACGAATCGGACGCCTCCTTCCTTTACCTGTCGCCGGTGGTGTCCATCGTCACCAACATCGACGCCGACCACATGGAGACCTACGGCCACGACTTCGAGCGGCTGAAGGGGGCCTTCGTCGAGTTCCTGCACCGCCTGCCGTTCTGGGGCATGGCCATCCTCTGCGCCGACGATCCGGTGGTGCGCGGCCTGCTGCCGCGCGTCACCAAGCCGGTGATGACCTACGGCACCTCGGACGACTGCGCCATCCAGGCGGTGGACATCGTGGCCGTCGACGGGCGCATGCGCTTCACCGCATTGCGCAACGGCGCCCGCTCGCCCATCGAGGTGACCCTCAACCTGCCCGGCCTGCACAACGTGCTCAACGCCCTGGCGGCGATCGCCGTGGCCTGGGAGTTGCAGGTGCCCGACGCGGCGGTGCAGCGCGCCCTCGCCGGCTTCAGCGGCGTCGGCAGGCGCTTCCAGCGCTACGGCGAGATTCGCCTGGCCGACGGCCGCCGCTTCACCCTGGTCGACGACTACGGCCACCACCCGGAGGAGATGCGCGCAACCCTCGCCGCCGCCCGCGGCGCCTTCGCCGGACGCCGCCTGGTGCTGGCCTTCCAGCCCCACCGCTACACGCGCACGCGGGATTTGTTCGAGGACTTCGTGCAGGTGCTGTCGCAAACCGACGCCCTGTTGCTCACCGAGGTCTACGCCGCCAGCGAAACCCCCATCGTCGCCGCCGACGGCCGCAGTCTGGCGCGGGCGGTGCGCGTCGCCGGCAAGGTGGAGCCGGTGTTCGTCGCCGACGTCAACGATCTGCCCGCCGCGCTGGCGGATTTCATCCAGGACGGCGACGTGGTGCTGACCATGGGCGCCGGCTCCATCGGCCAGGCGCCGGCCCGACTGGCCGCCCTGGGCAGCCAGGAAGACAGCAAATCATGATCCTCGCGGAAAGAATGATGGTCGACAGCCCCATGCCTCCCCCCCGCATTCCTCCCGGCACTCCGGGTTCGCAGGGCACGCTGGAAACGGACGCGGACATGCGCCGCTACACCAGCTGGCGGGTCGGCGGCCGCGCCGACCGCCTGTACACCCCCGCCAGCCTGGACGACCTGACCGCCTTCCTGGCCGGCCTGGAGCGGGACGAGCCGATCTGGTTCATCGGCCTGGGCAGCAACCTGCTGGTGCGCGACGGCGGCCTGCGCGGCACCGTCATCCACCTGCACGGCGCCCTGCGCCACATCGCCATCGAGCAGCGCCGGCCGGACGGCTGGGCCGGCCAGGACAGCGGCCGCTTCGGCGTGGTGTATGCCGAGGCCGGCGTGGCCAGCCCCAAGGTGGCGCGCTTCGCCGCCACCCACGACCTGGTGGGCGCGGAATTCCTCGCCGGCATTCCCGGCACGGTGGGCGGGGCGCTGGCCATGAACGCGGGCTGTTACGGCCACGACACCTGGGAATTCGTCACCCAGGTGCTGACCATCGATCGCCAGGGCCGCATCACCCGGCGCGCCCCCAAGGATTTCCAGGTGGCCTACCGCCACGTGGCAAGGCGCCAGCCGCGCGAGGAATGGTTCGTCGCCGCCTGGTTCATGTTCCCCAAGGGCGATGGCACGCAGGCGCGGGAAGAGATCAAGCGCCTGCTGGAAAAGCGCATCGCCACCCAACCGCTGGAGCTGCCCAACGCCGGCTCGGTGTTCCGCAACCCGCCCGGCGATTTCGCCGCCCGCCTCATCGAATCCTGCGGCCTCAAGGGGCGCCGCATCGGCGGCGCTCAGATCTCGGAGAAGCACGCGAATTTCATCGTCAACACCGGCGGCGCCACGGCGGCCGACATCGAGGCCCTGATCGAGGAGGCGCGCACGCAGGTGGCGCGGAAAGCCGGGGTGGAATTGGTCACGGAAGTACGAATCATCGGAGAAAGAGCGTGAGGCGCGAGGCATTTTGCGTGAGGCG
>JBBIPL010000094.1:2530-8065 GCA_037442845.1 Hydrogenophilales bacterium
GCGTGAGGCGCGAGGCATTTTGCGTGAGGCGTGAGGCGTTAGGCGTGAGGCGCGGACGCGGCGCGGGTTTGCATGGGACTTGCGGCCTATATGCGACAGGGTCATCCCTGAGCAGGTGTGCTCCATGACGTCCACGCCGCACGCCTCACGCCTCACGCCTCACGCCTTCGGCAAAGTCGCGGTGCTGTTCGGCGGCGCCTCGGCGGAGCGGGAGATTTCCCTGAAAAGCGGCCACGCGGTGCTGGCGGCCCTGCAGAGCCGGGGCGTGGACGCGCAAGCCTTCGACCCGGCCGAACGGCCCCTGGCCGACCTCAAGAGCGCCGGCTTCGACCGCGTCTTCCTCATCCTGCACGGGCGCGGCGGCGAAGACGGCGCCGCCCAGGGCGCGCTGGAACTCATGGGCATTCCCTACACCGGCAGCGGCGTCATGGCTTCGGCGGTGGGCATGGACAAGTGGCGCTGCAAGCTGCTCTGGCGCGGCGCCGGCCTGCCGGTACCGGATTACGCCCTGCTCGACGCCGACAGCGACTTCGCCGCGGTGGAACGGCAACTGGGCCTGCCCCTGTTCGTGAAGCCCGCCAACGAGGGCTCCAGCGTCGGCATCAGCAAGGTGAAGGCGCCGGGCGAACTTGCCGCCGCCTACGCGGAAGCGGCGAAACACGACAGTCTGGTGCTGGCCGAGCGTTTTTTCGGCGGCGGCGAATACACCGTCGGCATGCTCGGGGAAGGCGCGAACCTGCGTGCCCTGCCGGTGGTGAAGATCGAGCCCGCCAACGAGTTCTATGACTACGAGGCCAAGTATTTCCGCGACGACACCCGCTACCTCTGTCCCTGCGGTCTGCCGCCCGAGCGCGAGGCGGCCATGCAGGACCTGGCCAGGCGGGCTTTCACGGTGCTCGGCTGCCGCGGCTGGGGCCGCGTGGACGTGTTGCTGGACGGCGACGGCAAGCCCTACCTGCTGGAGATCAACACCGCGCCGGGCATGACCGACCACAGCCTGGTACCGATGGCGGCGAGAGCGGCGGGCATCGATTTCCCCGAATTGTGCCTGCGCGTGCTGGAGCTAGCCCATGTGGGATGACCCGTGCGCCCTCAACCGCCTGACCCGCCTGATCCTGGCGGCGACCCTGCTGTTCGCCCTGTGGAGCGCGGGCCGCACGGCGCTGGACGCGTGGTTCCCGTTCCGCCAGATCAGCATCACCGGCGCGACCCACGCGGAGACGCTGGCGGCTGCGCATGCCCTGGCGCCCAAGCTCAGGGGCGGCTTCTTCTCCATGGACCTGGCCAGCGTGCACGACGACTTCAGCCGCCTGCCCTGGGTGCGCAACGCCGACGTGCGCCGTCTGTGGCCGGGCCGCCTGGTGGTGCACATCGAGAACCATCGCGCTGCCGCCTCCTGGAATGACCGGGCGCTGCTCAACGTGTACGGCGAGGTGTTCGAGGGGGCGCCCTGGCGCGGCCTGCCGCGCTTCTACGCGCCGGAAGGCATGCAGAAGGAGGTGGCCCGTCGTTACGCCGAATTCGCCGGCATCGTCGCGCCGCTGGACTTGCGCGTCGAACAACTGGTGGTGAGCGCCCGACTATCCTGGCGCATCCGCCTGTCCGGCGGCGTCAGCGTGGAGCTGGGCCGCGACAAGCTGCACGAGCGGCTGCGCCGCTTCACCGCTTTCTACCCCCGCGCCGTGGCGGCGGTGGGGCCCATCTCCAGGGTGGACATGCGCTACCCCAACGGTTTCGCCGGCGAGGTCCATTCCGGTCCGGGTACTTCGCGGCAGGCAAGGCAGGCAGGAGAAGCATGAAGAAAATCACGGAAAGCAAAGATCTGATCGTCGGCCTCGACATCGGCACCTCGAAGATCGTCGCCCTGGTCGCCGAGGCGACGCCGGAAGGCGGCCTCAACATCCTCGGCATGGGCCAGTCGCCCTCGCGCGGCCTGAAAAAGGGCGTGGTGGTGAACATCGAGGCCACCGTCTCCGCCATCCAGCGCGCCCTGGAGGAGGCGGAGCTGATGGCCAACTGCAAGATCACCCACGTCTACACCGGCATCGCCGGCAGCCACATCAAGGCGCAGAACTCCAGCGGCATGCTGCCCATCCGCGACCGCGAGGTCTCGCAGGCCGACATGGACCGGGTCATCGAGATCGCGCGGGCGCTCAACATCCCCGCCGACCAGCAGGTGCTGCACGTGCTGCCGCAGGAATACATCATCGACGGCCAGGACGGCGTGCGCGAACCGCTGGGCATGTCCGGCGTGCGCCTGGAGGTGAAGGTGCACATCGTCACCGGCGCGGTCTCCGCCGCGCAGAACATCATCAAGTGCGTGCGCCGCTGCGGCCTGGAGGTGAAGGACCTGGTGCTGCAGCCGCTGGCCTCCAGCCACGCGGTGCTGAACGACGACGAGAAGGATCTCGGCGTGTGCATCGTCGACATCGGCGGCGGCACCACCGACATCGCCGTCTTCACGCGCGGCGCCATCCAGCACGTGGCGGTCATCCCCATCGCCGGCGAACAGGTCACCAACGACATCGCCATGACCCTGCGCACGCCGACGCGGGAGGCGGAGGACCTGAAGATCCAGCACGGCATCGCCCTGCGCCAGCTGGCCGACCCCAAGGAGATGATCGAGGTGCCCGGCATAGGCGAACGCGGCCCGCGCATGCTCTCCAAGCAACTGCTGTCGGAGGTCATCGAGCCGCGCGTGGAAGAGCTGTTCAGCCTGGTGCAGGCGGAACTGCGCCGCTCCGGCTTCGAGGAGCAGATCTCCAGCGGCATCGTCCTCACCGGCGGCTCCAGCCTGATGCGGGGCATGGTGGAACTGGCCGAGGAGGTGTTCCACATGCCGGTGCGCATCGGCGTGCCGGAATACATCGGCGGCTTCTCCGAGCGGGTGCGCAATCCGCGCTTCGCCTCCGGCGTCGGCCTGCTGCTCACCGGCCTCGAGCGCCACGAGATCGACGAGGCGGCCCGCATCCAGGGCGCCGGCTTTCGCCAGACCCTGGAAAGGATGAAGTCATGGTTCCAACAGAATTTCTGAATCGCCGGAGCGATCCGGCGTGCTTTGTTTCAACCGCGCGCGTAACCGAAGGAGGGACTCAAGATGTTGTTTGAACTCGAAGACATGCAAACCCAGGAAGCCGTGATCAAGGTCATCGGCGTGGGCGGCTGCGGCGGCAACGCCGTCGACCACATGATCGGCAAGGGCATGAACGGCGTCGAATTCATCGCCGTCAACACCGACGCCCAGGCGCTCAAGCGCAACAAGGCGCCGATCCAGTTGCAGATCGGCAACTCGGCGACCAAGGGCCTGGGCGCCGGCGGGCGCTGGGAGGTGGGCCGCGAGGCGGCGCTGGAGGACCGCGAGCGCATCGCCGAGATGATCGACGGCGCCGACATGCTGTTCATCGCCGCCGGCATGGGCGGCGGCACCGGCACCGGCGCGGCGCCGGTGGTGGCGGAGGTGGCCAAGGATCTCGGCATCCTGGCGGTGGCCGTGGTGACCAAGCCCTTCGTTTTCGAGCAGGCCAAGCGCTTGCGCTCGGCGGAAGCCGGGCTGAAGGCCCTGTCCGAGCACGTCGACAGCCTCATCGTCATCCCCAACGAGAAGCTGATCCAGGTGCTGGGACCCAAGACCAAGCTGACGGACGCCTTCATCGCCGCCAACGAGGTGCTGCATTCCGCCGTCTCCGGCATCGCCGAGATCATCAGCAACCCCGGCATGATCAACGTCGACTTCGCCGACGTGAAAACGGTGATGAGCGAGGTCGGCATGGCCATGATGGGTTCCGCCTCCTCCGCCGGCGAGGAACGCGCGCGCGAGGCGGCCGCAGCCGCCGTCGCCAGCCCGCTGCTGGAGAACGTCGACCTCAAGGGCGCGCGGGGCGTGCTGGTGAACATCACCGCCGACGACTCCCTGACCATGGAGGAGTACTACGAGGTCATGAACACCATCCAGGGCTTCGCCGCCGAGGAAGCCACGGTGATCGTCGGCACCTCGATCGACGAGACCATGGGCGGCAGCCTGCGCGTCACCATGGTAGCCACCGGTCTGGGCAACCCGGTGCGCAACCAGGCCAAACCGCCGCTGATCAAGATCGTCGAACCCATGGCGCCGCCGCTGAACGGTACCGACGGCAAGCCGGTGCTGGGTGGCGGCGCCTACGATCCGGGGCGCGACTACGACATGCCCACCACCTTCCGTCAGGCCGGCAGCCGGCGCGGCAACCAGGCGGCGGTGGAACTGGCGCAGGCGGCCGGGATCGACACCCTCGACATCCCGGCCTTCCTGCGCAGGCAGGCGGACTGAACCGGCGACGCGGCCGGCCCGGCGCCGCCGGTCCGCCTCGTTTACGCCACAGGCGGCGCGCGTCTGTGCCGGGAACTATCGCGGGCGGGGCTCCCTCCTCCCCGTCCGCGATAGAATTTCCCCATTCCATCAAGGTGTTACGCAGATGATCCGACAACGCACCATCAAAGCCCTGGTCAGCACCACGGGCGTGGGCCTGCACACCGGCGCGCGCGTGCGGCTGACGCTGCGTCCGGCGCCGGTGCACAGCGGCATCGTGTTCCGCCGCACGGATCTGCCGGAACCCCGCGAATTCCCGGTAGCGCCGGAACGGGTCTGCGATACCCGACTGTGTTCCGCCCTCGAAGGCAACGGCGCGCGCGTCGCCACCGTCGAACACCTCATGTCGGCGCTGGCCGGTCTAGGCGTCGACAACCTGTGCATCGACCTGGATGGCCCCGAGGTGCCCATCCTCGACGGCTCCGCGGCGCCCTTCGTGTATCTGCTGCAATCCACCGGCATCGAAAGCCAGAACGCGGCGAAGCGCTTCATCCGCGTGAAAAAGAGCGTGCGCGTGGAAGAAGGCGACAAGTGGGCGGAACTCAGCCCACGCGACGGCTACGCCCTCACCTTCCGCATCGACTTCGATCACCCCGTGTTCCGCCGCTCCGCCAAGAAGATGCGCATCGACCTCGCCGAGCAATCCTATGTCGGCGAAGTCAGCCGGGCGCGCACCTTCGGCTTCATGAACGAGGTGGAATACCTGCGCAGCCATGGCCTCGCCCTGGGCGGCACGCTGGACAACGCCATCGTCATGGACGATTTCCGCGTGCTCAACAGCGACGGGCTGCGCTACGCCGACGAGTTCGTCAAGCACAAGGTGCTGGACGCCGTGGGCGACCTCTACCTGGCCGGCCACCCGCTGCTCGCCGAATTCACCGCCTACAAGTCCGGCCACGGCCTCAACAACAAGCTGCTGCGCGCCCTCATGGCCGACGCCTCGGCCTGGGAATGGGCGACCTTCGAAAGCGAGGCGGACACCCCCGCCAGCCTGCTCCGCCTGTACCCGCGGACCGCCTGATGCTGGCCCTGCGCCTGTTCCTGGCGCTGATCGGCATTCTGCTGGTCATCAGCCTGCTCGGCTACGCCATCAACCGCGACCCGCGCTGGCTGCGCCTGGCCGGGCTGGGTTTCAAGGGCGGCGTCGCGCTGGTGCTGCTGCTGATGCTGATCTATGTCACGGAGCGGCTGAT
>JBBIPL010000095.1:0-7986 GCA_037442845.1 Hydrogenophilales bacterium
TCCCTTTTCCCTTTTCCCGTTTCCCTTTTCCCGTTTCCCGTTTCCCGTTTCCCTTTTCCCGTTTCCCGTTTCCCGTCCCTCCCCATGACCGACCTCATCTGCGAACTCTCCAAAGGCAAGTGCAAACCCTGCGAAGGCGGCATCCCGCCGCTCTCCGACGATGCAATCGCCGGCCTCATGCCGCGCCTGGCGCAAGACTGGCGCGTGGCCGACGGCAAACTGCGGCGCGATTTCAAGTTCCGCGACCACTACATCACCATGACCTTCGTCAACGCGGTGGCCTGGGTGTCCCACCAGCAGGGCCACCACCCCGACCTGACGGTGGGCTACAACACCTGCCGGGTCGAATACGTCACCCACGCCATCAACGGTCTGTCGGAATCGGACTTCATCTGCGCCGCCAAGATCGACGCGCTGTTCGAGCTGTGACGGGATATCGCGTCTGATGCCGTCGGGCCGCGTCGTCGCCGCCCACGGCCGCCGCTTCCTGGTGGACGATGGCGAGGGCGTGGTGGAATGCGTGATGCGCGGCAAGAAGGGGGGAGTGACCTGCGGCGACCGGGTCGAGTACCAGTTCACCCATGCCGGCAGCGGCGTCATCGAGCGGATCGAGCCGCGCGCCAATCTGCTTTACCGCTCCGACGAGCTGCGCGAGAAACTCATCGCCGCCAACGTCGATCTGGCGGTGGTGGTCACCGCCGCGGCGCCCTGCTTCCGCGAGGAGTTGCTGATCCGCTGCCTGGTGGCCTGCGCGGCGGCGGACATCCCCGCGCTGATCCTGCTGAACAAGACCGACCTGCCGCAGACCGCCGCCCTCGCCGAGCGCCTGGAGGCCTACCGGGCTCTGGGCTATGAACTGCTCGCCGTGTCCGCCCTGGGCGACCTCAGCGAGCTGGAAGCCCGCCTGGCCGGCCGCACCAGCGTGCTGGTGGGCGGTTCCGGCATGGGCAAGAGCAGCCTGCTCAACCGCCTGGCGCCCGGCGCCGACGCCGTCACCGGGGAGATATCCCAGGCCCTGGACGCCGGCCGCCACACCACCACGCACGCCCGCCTGTACCGGCTGCCGGCCGGCGGCGAGGTGATCGATTCACCCGGCATGCAGGAATTCGGCCTGCGCCACCTGGACGCCGCCGCCCTCATGGCCGCCTTCCCGGAAATCCAAGCGCGTCTGGGCGAGTGCCGCTTCTACAACTGCCGGCATCTCGGCGAACCCGGCTGCGCCGTGCGCGCGGCGGTGGACAGCGGCGCCATGATGGCCATGCGCTACAAGGTGTATCAGTCGCTGTTGGGACAACTTGGGCCGGTGTACTGATCCCGGCGCGGCGGGCGGCGCGCCCTACTCCGGCCAATGCTTGATGTAGCGCTTGAGCAGGGCGTTCTCGAAGTTGGCTTCCTTCAGGCAGGCGCGCGCCACGTCGTGGAAGGAGATGACCCCGGCCAGCTTGTTGCCGTCCAGCACCACCAGATGGCTGGTGCGGCTCTTGGTCATGGCGTCGCGGGCGTAGTCGACGGAGTCCTCCGGCGTCACCACCAGCGGCTCCTGCTCCATGATGTCGCTGACCTTGTAGCCGGTCAGGCAGACGCTGTCGCGGTGCATGCCGCGGACGATGTCGCGCTCGCTGATGAAGCCCACCAGCACGTCCTCCTTGAGCACCACCAGGGAACCGATGCCGCGCTCCACCATGCGCGCCACCGCCTCCTCGACGAGGGCATCCGGGGCGATGCTGAAGATCTCGCCGCCCGCCTTCACTTCCAGCACTTCGCGTATCTGCATGTCTCCCGCTCCTCCGTGGGTGTCCCGCGCCGGCCGCAGCGTGCTTCAGCGCACCAGACCGGCCTCGACCTGATCGCGCTTGTCGCGGCCGACCAGCACCTCGATCAGCGTCAGGGCGAAATCCATGGCGGCGCCGGGCCCGCGCCCGGTCACCACCTTGCCGTCCACCACCACCGCGTCGCCGAGCTTTTCCGTGCGCGGCAGGTCCAGACCGTCGAGCACGCCGGGATAGGCGGTGGCCCGCCGCCCGTCGAGCAGGCCGGCCGCCGCCAGGGCCATGGGCGCGGCGCAGATGGCGGCGGTGTGCTTGCCGGCCGCCGCCATCTTGCGCAGCAGGGCCTGGATGCGCGGATCGTCGCGCAGATGGTCGGCGCCGGGCAGGCCGCCGGGCAGGGCGACGAGGTCGTAGTCCTGGCCGAGGGCCTCGTCCAGGGTGGCGTCGGGCTGCACGCGCGTGCCCCGGCTGCCCAGCACCAGGCCGGGTTGCAGGCCGGCGGTCACCACCGCGATGCCGGCGCGGCGCAGCAGGTCGATGATGGTGACCGCTTCGAGATCCTCGAAGCCGTTGGCGAGGGGTACGAGCACGCTGGGCATGGACAATCCTTTCAGGAAGCGAGCAGCCGGTCGGTTTCGCGCACCGCGCGTTCCGCGCAGTCGCCGATGGACAGGCCGTTGAGGTAATTGCCGACCAGGGCCAGCGCTTCGCCGGCCAGGCGGGCGTCGAGCTCGCGCATGCGGCGCGGATGCTCGACGCCGGGCGCGGGCAGACGGTTGAGCGTTTCCCGCACGTGCGCGAAGTCGGCGGGCGACGCGCCGAGGACCTCGGCGGCGCGGGCGATCTTGGCCTCCCGGTCGAGGCGGCCGGGCCGGAAATGGAAGGTGAAGCCGCGCAGCCGCGCATGCGGCACGGGATCGCGGGTGACCACCGAGTAGAAATCGTCGTCGTCGCCGATGAGACCGGCCACCGCCGGCAAGCGGGTTTTCTCCGCCGGCAGCACGACGCCCAGAGCCTCGCTGCTGGACATGGGATAGCCGGCGAGGTCGCCGGCGAGTTCGGGATGCGCGGCTTGCAGCAGGGCGGCGGCAGTGTCCACCGGCACGGCCAGCAGCAGTTGCCGGCAGGCCAGCGCTTCGCCGCCGACCTCGACGCGGTAGCCGCGTCCGTCGCGCGCGATCGCGCTCACCGGCGCGCCGGTGCGGGTGGCGAAGGGCGCGTCCTCCGCCAGGGCTTCGAGCAGGCCCTGCAGGCCGCCGGGAAAGGTGTACTTGCGCGGCGCCGCCTGCATGCGCGGCTTGCGCCGGAACAGCCACTCGGCGGGAAAACCGTCGGCCGGTTGCGACAGCACCGCGGCGAAGGCGGGGCCTAGCAGGCGGCGGTAGTTGCCCTTGCCCAGCAAACCGCCGAACCAGGCGGCGACGTCGCGTCCGGACTTGGCCTTGCCGACGCCGAAGGGCAGCGACAGCGCCGCCTCCAGGAAGCCGAGCCGCTGCAGCGGCGAACTGGTGCCGCCATCGCCTTCGAGGAAGCGGTAGCCCAGTTTCTCGCGCGCCAGCAGGTCGCCCAGCCGGCCGCGCGCGGCCAGCGCTTCGAGCAGCGGCGCATAGGAGTTGTAGGCGGTGTGGGCGCCGAGCTCCAGCCAGAAATCGGCTTGCGGCCGCCAGCTGTGGATGCAGCCGCCCAGGCGTTCGCAGGCTTCCAGCAGCAGCACGCGGCGGCCGGCGCCGGCCAGACGGGAAGCGCTCACCAGGCCGCTGGCGCCGCCGCCGATGACGATGCAGTCGTAAGGTTCCATGGCGGCTACCTTACCGCCCCGGCTTGTCCGCTGGCAATGTATGCAGCGTCTTGGCGTCGCCGCGCGGCGCGGCGCTTTTGCCGTCACCTCCATCACCCGCGCCGTCGAGCCGGTGGCCGCCCTGCCCGCCCATCCCGACTTCCAGGTCGTCCGGATCAGCTCGACGCTGGGCGGCGGCCGCCCCACCCTGCTCTATTACAAGACCCTCTTCCGCCTGCATGACGCGACCCAGCCGGTGCGCGCCCTCCAATGCATGAGCAAGCAGATGGCTTCCGGCAGCCCCTTTCCGCGCCACCTCACCCCGGCGGAAATCCGCCAGGCCCTGGGGCCGCTGTTCATCCTGGAGCTTTCGATCTGACGGGGTTCGCGTGCGGCCGGCCTTCCGCCGGTACAATGCGCCTTGAGTCCTTAACGTGAAAATCGCGCAAGCGATTCTTGAAGCTCCCCTCTCCCGCTCGCGGGAGAGGGGCTGGGGGTGAGGGAAACGGGCATGACTTTCATACTCAGTGGTGTCATACAAAGTCGTGCCCGTTAGCATTGGAAACATCATGAGCAACATCGACTATCTGGCCATCACCGCCAGCGGCGAGGATCAGGTCGGCCTGGTGCAGCGTTTCACCAGCCGCATCGCCGAGGCGGGCTGCAACATCGAGGAATCGCGCATGGCGGTGCTGGGCGGCCAGTTCGCCATCCTCATGCTTCTCTCCGGTCCCTGGAACGCCCTCTCCAAGCTGGAGGACCGGCTCGACGGCATCGGCGAGGAACTCGGCCTGGCCATCCTGCGCAAGCGCACCAAGCCGGCGGAGCGCAAGACGCCGCTGGTGCCCTACCGGGTCAACGTGGTGGCCATGGACCATCCCGGCATCGTGCACAGCCTGGCGGACTTCTTCGCGCGCCAGGGCATCAACATCGAGGAATTGTCCACCGAGACCTACCCGGCGCCGCACACCGGCACCCCCATGTTCTCGGTGAACATCACCATCGGCGTGCCCGCCGACATGCACCTGCCCACCCTGCGCGGCGATTTCTTCGACTACTGCGACAACCTGAACCTGGACGCGGTGATGGAACCGGCGCGCGGATGAAGTCGCCGCCGGGCCGGGCGCGCTATCCCGAGGACGAAAATCGGCTGAGCTGGTTGCCGCCGCTCTTGGAAATCCAGCCTCTCACCGACCAGGGCGTGGCCGCCGCGATGCGGGCGGACGGCCGGCGCCTGGTGGAAAGCGGCGAGGTGCATCGGCTGGCGCAAAGCCTGCGGCAGATCCGTTGGGAAAACCTGGCGGCGCACATGGCCGCCGCGAGCTGATGCGCCGGCTCGCCGCTCTCGCTTGCCTCGCGCTGCTCGCCGCCACGGCGCGGGCCGACCTCGATGCCGACTTCTCCGCCTGGCTGCAAGAGCTATCGCGCGAGGCGCAGGCGCGCGGCATCTCCGCCGCCACCTTCGAGGCTGCCCTGGGCGACGCGCAGCCGATTCCGCGCGTGCTGGAACTGGACCGCCGCCAGCCGGAGTTCGCGCAGACCTTCTGGAACTACCTGGATGCGCGCCTCACCGACAAACAGATACGCCAGGGTCGCGACATGCTCTGGACCCACCGCAAGCTGCTCGCCCGCATCCGCGACCGGCACGGCATTCCTCCGGCGCTCCTGGTCGCCCTGTGGGGCATGGAAACGCGCTACGGCGCCCACACCGGCGGCTTTCCCATACCCGCCGCCCTGGCCACCCTGGCGCACGACGGCCGGCGCGCCGCCTTCTTCCGCGAGGAACTGCTCAACGCCCTGCGCATCATCGAGGACGGCCACATCGCCGCCGCCGACATGAAGGGATCCTGGGCGGGCGCCATGGGGCAGATGCAGTTCATGCCCTCGACTTTCCTGGCCTACGCGGTGGACGCGGACGGCGACGGGCGCAAGGATCTCTGGGGCTCCCTGCCTGACGCCTTCGCCTCGGCCGCGGCTTACCTGAGCGCGCTGGGCTGGCGCGCGGACGAACTGTGGGGGCGCGAGGTGCGCCTGCCCGCGGGCTTCGACCATGCCCTCGCCCACCCGGAGAACAAGCTGCCGGTGCGCCGCTGGGCGGCCCTGGGCGTCACCACCGCCGAGGGCAAGCCGCTGCCCAGGTCGGACATGGCGGGCGCCATCCTGCTGCCGCAGGGCCATGCCGGACCGGCCTTTCTGGTCTACCGCAACTTCGAGGTGATCCTGGCCTGGAACCGCTCCGTGCATTACGCCCTCAGCGTCACGCTGCTGGCCGATCGCCTGCGCGGCAGCGAGAGCCCCCTGCTCGGTCGCGACGCCGACAACCGCACGCTGAGCCGCAAGGACATCCTGGAGCTGCAGGACCTGCTGCTGCGCCTCGGACACGAGCTGGGTGATCCGGACGGGGTCGCCGGGCGGCGCACGCGCGACGCCGTGCGGCGCTTCCAGAAAGACGCCGGGCTGCCGGTCGATGGCTTCGTCTCCCACAGCCTGCTTGAGCGCCTGCGCGACTCCAGCGCCGTCCAAGGGCAAGTGACGCCGGTGGGCATGTCGCTTTCCTGAGGCGGATTGCCGTATCCGCCGTTCCGATCGCCCGTCGCGCTGTCGCGCGGACACCGGGCCATGCGAACATTGGGCGGCGCGACCGCTGCACCGCCCTGTCCCGCCTGACCACGCTCCCCGCATGACCATTTTGATACCCAGCCTCTCCTCGTGCCTGTCCCGCATGACCTCGGGCGAGAAGCGCTTCGCCCAGCGCCTGGAGGCCAAGCTGGAGGACGACTACCTGTGCTGGTACGACGTGCCGGTGGGGCCGGCGCAACTGCATCCCGACTTCATCGTCCTGCATCCCCGGCGCGGGCTCATCGTCCTCGAGGTGAAGGACTGGAAAGCCGACACCCTGCGCGCCATCACACGAGCCCAGGCCACCCTGCTCACCGACGAGGGCGAGAAACAGGCGCCCAACCCGCTGGAGCAGGCGCGCCAGTATGCGCACGCGGTGGTGGACATGCTGGAGCGGGATGCGCGGCTCACCTTCTCCAGCGGCAGGATGCGCGGCCGGCTGCTGTTCCCCTGGACCTACGGCGTCGTCCTCGCCGGCATCAGCCGGCGCCAGTTCGAGGCCGCCGGCCTGGGCGAGGTGCTGGAAGCGCATCGCGTGATCTGCCAGGACGAGATGACCGAATCGGTCGATGCCGAGGATTTCCAGCGCCGCCTCTGGGAAATGTTCCACCTGGGCGGCTACGGCCATCTCTCGCTGCCGCAGATCGACCGCATCCGCTGGCACCTGTTTCCCGACCTGCGCCTGCCCTCGGCGCAGATCGGCCTGTTCGACGAGGCGGAAGAGGACGCTCCCGACCTCATGCGCGTGCTCGACCTGCAGCAGGAACAGCTGGCGCGCAGCCTGGGCGGCGGACACCGCGTCATTCACGGCGTCGCCGGCTCCGGCAAGACGCTGATCCTGGGCTATCGCGCCGAACATCTGGCGCGTGTCTGCGCCAAGCCCATCCTGGCGCTGTGCTACAACAAGGCGCTGGCGCGCCGCCTGGAACACTGGATGCAGAAGCGCGGCGTCGCCGAGAAGGTGCACATCGGCACCTTTCACGCCTGGTGCCACCGCCAGCTCACCGCCTACCACGTCGGACTGCCGGCCGGCGACGCGGGCGATCGCGCCTATTTCGACGCCCTCGTGCAACGCGTCATCGAAGGCGTCGACCGCCAGCTCATCCCGCGCGCGCAGTACGACGCCGTGCTCATCGACGAGGGCCACGACTTCCGGCCCGAGTGGCTGAAGCTGGTGACGCGGATGGTGGACCCGCGCACCGACTCGCTGCTGGTGCTCTACGACGATGCGCAGTCCATCTACGCCACCGGCAAGCGCCGCGATTTCAGTTTCCGCGGCGTCGGCATCCGCGCCCAGGGCCGCACCACCATCCTCAGGGTGAACTACCGCAACACGCGCGAAATCCTCGATTACGCGCTGCACGCCGCACAACGCATCCTCGCCCCCGCCGAGGCGGCCGAGGATGGGGTGCCGCGGCTGGCGCCGCTGTCGGCCGGACGTCACGGCGACTCGCCGCAGGTGGTGCGCCTGCCCAGCCTGCGCGAGGAGGCCGCCTGGCTGGCCAAGCAGCTCAAGATGGCGCATCGCGCCGGTGTCGCCTGGCGCGAGATGGCCGTGCTCTACCGGCATTACGAACCGGTCGGCCAGACCGTCAACAGCGTCTTCCGCCTGGCCGGCATTCCCCTTACCTGGAAGGACGCGGTCCGCTTCGGCGCGCGCCAGGACACGGTCAAGCTGCTGCCCTTTCACAGCAGCAAGGGCCTGGAATTCCGCCTGGTGGCGATTCCCGGCATGGGGCGGGAAGCCATGGACGACGACGAGGAAATGCGCCTGCTGTACGTCGCCCTGACCCGCGCCACTGAGAAACTGCTGCTCACCGG
>JBBIPL010000096.1:0-7932 GCA_037442845.1 Hydrogenophilales bacterium
TGTCTGAGTTAGCGGCTTAACTCGCCGCACCAGGGGACGCACAAGAAGCCGCGCGTCCCTGCCGCCACGCTCCCGACCCCACGACGAGCATCGGCCCCAGCACCACGGCCAGCGCGTCGGAAGTCGCCGTGACGGTGACTTCCTTGAGCGGTGTCGGAGCCGGATTGGCGGCGAAGGCAGGGGTAAGGATCGCCAAGCATGTAACTCCTTGTAACGCACTCCTTACTAAATTAGGCTTGTAAGACATAACCCGCCTCATAAAGGAAACAACAGGAAACGACAATGCTCGCCACGCTCACCAGCAAGGGCCAGGTCACGCTGCCCGCCCCGATCCGCGCCGCGCTCAAGCTCGATGCCGGCGCACGCCTGGATTTCGTCTTGCAGGACGACGGCTCGATCCGCGTCGTCCCGGTCTCGCGCGATCCGCTCGCGATCTGCGCCGCGTTGCCCAAACCGCCGCGCGGACCCGCCAGCGACGAGGGCATCCGTGCCGCCATCGCCGGACGTGCCGCGGAACGCTTTGCGCGGAGCGCCAAGTGATCGGTCTCGACACGAATGTGCTGATCCGTGTGCTGGTCGACGACGGCTCGGCGGACGTGGGCAAGGCGCGCAAGTTCGTCGCCGCGCAAGCGGCGCAAGGCCGCGATTGTCGATACGGTCGTGCTGGTCGAGATGGTCTGGGTGCTTGAAACCGTGTTCGGATACGGGCGCTCCGATATCGGCGCGGCGATCGACGCGCTGCTTGGCAACGCCGCCTATGTCGTCGACGCACGCGAGACCGTTGCGGCGGCGCTCGCGCGGTTTCGCAACGAAAAGGCGGATTTTTCCGACTGCCTGATCGTCGCGCGCCATGCGGCGACCGGATGCGCCGGAACGGCCTCGCTCGACAAGGCCATGCGGCCTTTGCCCGGCGTCATCGCGATCTGACCCTATTCTCCCCGCCACGCCATCCGTTACGCCAAGTTCCGGCACATCCTGCAACCGAATCGGGTTGGTCGGCTCATCAACGATCTGACGGAGAGGCCGCTGGTGGCGGCGCCGAGCGCACGCCTTTAGTTTGCCGATCCGGACGACGCTTTTCTGCTCGCCCTGGCCCAAGCCGCCGATGCCGACTATCTGGTCACCGGCGACCGCCGCGCCGGCTTGCTGGAAATGGCGCATCACGGACGCACCCGCATCGTCGCGCCGGCCAGGTTCTGCGCCGAGGCTTTGCAAGACTGACGCCCCTGCCGCCACGCGCCCGCGCCCGCCGTCATGCCCAGCAGCAACAGGGCGAACAGGGTGAGGGGAGGCGCGGGCGGCGTGGGCAAGACCTTGTTCAGGCGCATGCCGGTGATGAGGGGCGGCGCCGCCTGGGCACGGGGCCGGGGCGGCGCGCTGGCCTGGCGGCGGGGCGTGGGCGAGCGTTCCAGGCCGAAACCCGCGGCCGCCACTTTCGCCACGAACTCCAGGAACTTGGCGTTGTCGCTACGCACGTCCCGGCGCACGGCCAAGTCCCGGTAGCGGGCGGCGAGTTCGTTGACGGTGGCTTGATCGGGCTTCCAGTAGTCCTTGCGCACCGCTTCCAGCATGCGTTCGATCATCTGCGCCTGGGCAGCGGGGTTGTGGCGCTCGAAGTAGTCCCTCATGCCCAGCTTGTACTTGTCTTTCACATAGACCTCGGCGAACTCCTGCCACTGGTCCTGGCGCACGATGTCCGGCGCGGTGACCTGCCAGCCCCAGAAGTTGTTGATGGAATCCAGCATCTCCGTGGCGCCGGAATAGCCTTCCTTCTTCATGCCTTCGATCCAGCCCGGGTGAAACTGGCGGGTGCGCAGTTCCCGCGCGAGGAACTGCGAAGCCGTTTCCGCCTTGGGGTTGTCGGCCTCGCGCAGGTTGGCGATGTACAGCTCCGGGCTTTTCCCGGTCAGGTGGCGCACCGCCAGGGCGATGCCGCCCAGGTACTGGAAGGGGTCGTCGGTGGTGAGCATGCCGTACAGGTTGGAGCTGCGCGCCAGGGCCGCGGCCTGCACGCCCTTCAGGTTCTCGGCATAGAGGTTGAGGTTGGGCAGTTTCTTGCCCCAGTCCTTCATGTCGGCGCCGTAGGCGTATTGCAGGCGGGATAGGTAGAGGTTGGCCAGTTTGGCCTCGTCGTTCCAGGTATCCGAGGACAGGATGGCGTCTTCGATGCCGGCGCCGTAGTTGCCGCTCTCGTTGGAGAAGATGCGCACGTCGGCCCATTTGGCGGCATCGCTGGAGGACTGGCCGCTGGCTTCCAGGCGCTTCTTCAGGGTGGCGCTGGCCAGACGCACGGCGTTGTCGGCCTCCTCCGCCCCGGCCGCCAGCACCACCGCCTCCGCCAGCCAGCGCATGACGTTGGGGAAGTGGTCGCGGTAGAGGCCGGTGGCGGAAAGCACCACGTCGATGCGCGGGCGTTTCAGCTCTTCGCGCGGGATGAGTTCGACGCCGGTGATGCGGCCGCCCGCGTCCCACTGGGGCCGCACGCCCAGGGCGTGGAAGGCCTGCGCTTCCAGCACGCCGAAGTGGCGCATGGTTTCCACCGACCACAAGGTAAAGGCCAGCTTCTCCGGCGCCTTGCCGTGCTTTTCCCGGTAGGCGGCGATGAGCTTGTCCACCGCTTCCTTGCCCGCTTCATACGCAGCCTTGGTGGGCACTTTCGACGGATCGAAGCCGTACAGGTTGCGCCCCGTGGGCAGGGAGTCGGGGTTGCGGATGGGGTCGCCGCCATAGCCGCTGGGGATGTGTTTGCCTTCCAGGGCGTCCAGGAAGGCGGTCATTTCCGGCGCGGCGTCGAGGGCGGCGTAGTAGGCCCGGGCCTGCTCCATCATCTTGACGAGCTGCGGAGGGGCGTTTGCCGGCAGGGGTTCAGCCTGTACCAGGTGGCGGTGCAGCAACCGGTAAGGCGCGCTGTGGGTCATTTCCCGGTAATCGGCCACAAAGGTTTCATCCGGCTCGGCATCGGTGAGGGCGATGAACGCCTTGCCCAACATCTGCATCACCGTGCCCATGCGGAATCGGTCTTCCTGGGTCTTGCCGAAGGTGTGCATGCCCTGGGGCTGGTTGGCCAGGGCCAGGTCGTGGAGCCAGTCGTGGAGCGTGTTCAGGAAGGTCGGAAAATCCTCCCGGGCCTGGGCGGCGGTCATGCCCACGTCCTTCTCGAAATTCAGCTTGGCCGCAGCACGCAGGATGGCGTCGGCCGTCTTGTCCCGCACGCTGCCCTCGGTGAGGCTCTGCCATTCATGCACCAGGGTATGCAGATCGTTCAGCTCGTTGTGCAGGCCCGCCGGGGCGAAGGGCGGCGTCTGGTGGCTGATGATGAGCGCCCGGCCCCGGCGCTTGGCCTGTACCGCCTCGCCCACGTCGTCGACGATGTAGGGGTAGATCACCGGCGTGTCGCCGATGGGCAGCAGGGTATCGTCATGCACCCAGGGGGCGCGTTCCTTGCCGGGCATCCACTCCTGGGTGCCGTGGGTGCCGTAGTGCACCAGGGCATGGGCGCCGAATTGCTGGCGCGCCCAGAGGTACACGGCCAGGTAATGGTGGTTCACCGGCACCTTGGTGTCGTGGTATAGGGCCTTCTCCTTGTCCTTCTCGCCGTCGCCCCGGGGCGGCTGCGGCATGAGCACCACGTTGCCCGCTTGCAGACGGGGGATGGGGAACCAGGCCCCATCCCCCTTGCCCTGCACCATGCCGCTTTTCTCCGGCTCGCCCCAGCGGGCGACGATGCGGCCGCGCACCTCCTCCGGCAGCGTATCGAACCAGGCCCGATAGGCCTTCAGCGGCAGTTTCTCGGCCAGTCCCTCCCTGACCAGTCCGTCGTATCCAATTTCCCTGTAATACGGCTTGAGCAATTTTTGCAGGGGCGGGATCAAGGCCTCCGCCGCCGGCATCTCCACCGTGTAGCCCCGCTCCCGCATGGCCTTCAGAGTGCCGGCCAGGCTGCGTGGCAGATTCAGGTAGGAGGCCCCCAGGTTGGTCTCGCCGGGAGGGTAGTTCCAGTAGAACACCGCCACCCGCTTGGCGTGGTTGGGGGTGCGTTGCAGGGTGACCAGGCCCAGGGCCTTGCCGATCACCGCCTCCACCTGCTCGGGAATGGGCGCCACCTGGCCGGTGCCCTTCTCCACCGCCGCCGCCGTCATGGCGTCCAGCACGCCGGCGTATTCCGGCTGGGCCAGGTAGAAGGGCACGTCCATGAGGTGCACGCCGGCCGGGTCGGCGCGCCACTCGACCACATCGCCCCGGCGGAAGGGCATGGCCTGGATGACCGGGATGCCCAGACGCTCGAACTCCGCCTTGCGCGGCTCCGGCTCCAGCATGATCTGGCTGGTGATGAGGACATCCACAAGCCTCTTCCCCGCCGGCGCGACCATCCTCGTGAAACCGTTCGGGTCGGCCATGGGTGTGTAGAACACCAGGGGCACGGCGCCCGCCGCCTCGATACGACGAACGGTGTGGTCGATGTAGGCGGTCAGGTCGGCGGACAGGTGGCTCTTGTGGATGGCCAGGGCGATGACCGGCCGAGCGTCTCCGGGCGCATGCTTTTTCCACGCGAAATAGGCCGCCGCGTCGGGGAAGATGGCCTCGTGATCCGGGTGGTACACGCCCTGCTCCGGGTAGACGACGGGCGGTGGGATGGACGCGCTCGGGCGCTGGGCCGCAACCGCGTCCAGGTATTGGAAAAAGTGGGCGAAGTTGCGCTTGCCGCCATTCAGGTAGTACGCCCACAACCGGCTGGCATCGACCTCCGTCAGGCCACGGGCGGCGTGGCCCTTGTCCTGCACCTTGAGCCAGGGCGCGCCGGAAGCCTTGAGGAACCTGCCCACCTTGCGCTCCACCGCCTCCACCACCGGGTCGTAGGGAATATCCAGCAGGATGAAATCGGCGCCCTTGAACAAGGCCGGTCCCTCCTCGCCGGTGAGCCGCTCGGCGAATACGTGGCGCACCTTCCAGCCCAGAGGGGCGGCGAAGCCGTTGAGCACCGTGAACTTGCCGGCCTGCACCGGCGCGGCGGTGAGCACCAGCAGTTCACGGGCCTGGACGGACGCCGCCGCAATGGGCGCGAGCAGCGCGCACAACAGGATCAGGCCCCGAGCGATGCGTGACATGGCTTCATCCTTTAACGTGAAAGTCGCGTCAGCGACTCTTGAAGCTCCCCTCTCCCGCAGGCGGGAGAGGGGTTGGGGGTGAGGGAAACGGGCATGACTTTCATGCTTCAGGATGTCTTACAAAGACATGCCCGTCGGCTCGATTGCGCGGCGGTGCGTGTCGAGGGCGGGCGATGCCGCGCTGGACGGGATGCCCGAAGCCAGCGCCCGGCAACGTCGCGCCATGTCCTCGACCTGCCTGGCGAACGCCGGCGGCAGCCCCTCGGCGGCCAACAGACATTCGAGATCCCGGACGGCGGCATGGGCTGACCGCGAGACCCCAGGCTCCGGGCCGGACGACAGGTGATGACAGGCGGCGGCGAGCAGGCGGATAGCCTGGAACTGGATCGATTCGGTATTCATGGCGGAGCTTCTCCGAATGTGGGCGGGGTGTCGCCGACCCGCCGTCCTGCCCCGTGCGCGAGAGGTGGGCATGCTGGACGCCGGGCGGCGACTGTGAAGCGGCTCAAAAGCGGTGCTCGACGCTGGCGGCCAGACTGCGCCCCGGCTGGGAATAGAAGTCCACGCCGACGGGATTGCGCGCGTCCGCCTGGCGGATGTCGCTCCACAGCCAATACTTCTTGTCGAACACGTTATGGAGGGAGAGGTTCAGGCGCGTGTCCTTGCCGGGTTTCCACCAGGCGGACAGATCGGTGACGCCGTAGCCGGGGGGACGAAACCAGGCCCCGTTGCTATCGTCCACGCGCTGCTTGCTCCTCGCCGCGCGCAGGCGCGCCTCCATGCCCCAGGGTCCGGCATCGCGGGCGAGCGCCAGGGTTAGGCGGGTGGGCTCGATGCTGTTCAGGGGCTCGTCAGCCTCGCGGTTGTCGCCGTGCGCGTAGGCCGCGGCGCCGCTCAGGCTCCAGCCGGGCCGGAAATCCCAGGCGAGGCGCAGTTCGGCGCCATGGATGCGCACCTTGCTCAGGTTGCGGGACTGGCTGGTGGACGTGAGGCCCGGGATGCAGTGTGGATCCGCCGGGCAGTTGAGGCGCACGCTCTCGATGAAGTCCTTGTAACGGTTGTCGTAGATCGAGATCTGGCCGCGCAAGCCGGGGCGGCTCAGACGCAGACCCAACTCCGCGCCCACGCTGGTTTCCGGCTTCAGCCCAGGATTGGGCGCGATGCCGTAGCTTTGCGCCGTGTTGCGGAAGTGGCCGTTGACCTCCTCGTAGTTGGGCGCGCGATACCCGCCGGCGATATGGCCGAAGGCGCTCCAGGCCGGATCGAAACGCCAGAGCGCGGCCAGCTTCGGGCTGAAGTCGCCATCCGTCTGCTCTACCGCCTGCTTGCCGGTGGCGGTGAGCACCGCCTGGGAGAGAGCGTCCGGCTCCGGCTTCAGCCTGCGCCAGTCGTAGCGCAGTCCCGGCGTGAGCGCCAGGCGGCCGCCCGCCAGGGAGATCTCGTCCTGGACGAACAAACCGACACTCTCGGTATATCCCGGCGCGAAATCGCGCAGGGGAAAGGTATCGCCGGCCAGGGTCTTGCCCGGCGCGGTCACCCCCGGAATGCCGCCGGTGGTCAGGTTCCACACGCGGGCGTCACGCTTTTGCTCGGTATCCGTGCGCGCCAGATCCAGCCCCAGGATCAGGAAATGCTGGTCGAAGGCCTTTTCCGCCTGCATGCCTCCCCCCCAGCTGGTCTGCTTGAATTCGAAATCCTGCTCGATGTAACAGTTGTTGCCGGTTCCAAACGACGCTGAACAGGTTAGGCCGGTGTTGCTGCGCGTCTGCCGGTTGTGGTTCTCGGTCTGCGCGTCCTGGTAGAACAGCCGCGTGGTCAGGCGATCGTATAGCCCGCCTTTGGGCTGATGCACCCATTCGGCGCTGCTGCGCAGTCGCTGGCTATGGTCATCGCCGTCCATCGCCGTGACCTTGGGCAGGGAAGCGGACAAGCGTTTCACCACCACCTCCGTATCCTGATCCCGGCCTTCCAGCATGAGCTTCACGGCATGGCCCGCGGCGGGGCGCAGGGCCAGCTTGGCCAGCAGGCCGCGGTCTTTCACCTCCTGCGGGTTGGGCTTGGTGCGGCTGCTGGACACGGTGTCCACATCGCCCTGGTTGTCGAATTCGTTCCCTCTCTTGTGGCTGTAGCCCAGCAGCCATTCCAGGCCATTCTCCCCGCGTCCCGCCCCCAGCACCGTGCCGGTCAAGCCGTCGTCGGCGCCGCTGTAGGTCAGCTTGGGCGTCAGGCCCAGGCGGTCGCCGGCGGCCAGGATGTCGCCGGCATCCAGGGTGAGATAGCCCACCACGCCCCCCATGGCATCGGAGCCATACAGGCTGGACGCGGGTCCGCGCAGCACCTCCACGCGTTTGAGAAATTCCGGCGCAGCGCCGATGGGCGCACTCATGGTGAAGTTGGTCGGCCCGCCGCCGTTGTAGTAATCGGGCATGCGCACGCCGTCCACCATCTGCAACACCCGGTTGTTTTCCATGCCGCGGATGTTGGGGCGGGTCGCGCCGAAGCGGCGTGCGTCGCGGGCGAAGGCCACGTCCGGCTCGTCCCGGAACAGGTCGGCCTCGTCGGCGATGACGCGACGGTCGAGTTCTTCCCGCGTATGGCTGGTGATGCTGGCGGCCACGCTGTCCGCCTCCGCCTCGGTCCGCGTGGCGGTGACCACCACGTCCTTGAGTTGCGTGTCGGCAAGGGCGAACGCGGGGTGGATGACGGCGGCCAGCGCCGCGACGAGTTTCAGGGGCCTGCCCAGGCAGGCGGGGGGAAGTGCAAACATGCTTTTCTCCTTTCAGTCCAATTCAAGGGTTGGCTGGCCGGCCTGAAAGGGCTTGCTGGC
>JBBIPL010000097.1:0-7909 GCA_037442845.1 Hydrogenophilales bacterium
CGCTGCACCATCTCCACGCCCAGGCGGTCGTCCATCTTGTCGTGGACGCTGAGCAGGGCCTTCTTCAAGGCTGCCTTCTCGGCGGCGGTGGGCGTGTAGATCGCGGTCTTGCCCGACTTGCGCACCGCCTCCAAAGCATCGTCGTTCTCCTGCTTGGCGATCTTGTTGGCGTACTCGGTGGATTCCTTCATCGCCTGTTCGAGCTGCGCCCGGATGTTGGCGGGCAGGCCCTCCCAGAACTTCTTGTTGGTGATCACCGCGTAGCCCAGGTAGCCGTGCTCGGTGAGCGACAGATGCTTCTGCACCTCGTGCATCTTCTGGGTATAGAGGTTGGAGATGGGGTTCTCGGTGCCGTCCACCACACCGGTCTGCAGGGCCTGGTAGACCTCGGAGAAGGCCATCACCTGGGGCAGGGCGCCCAGCGCGCGCATCTGCGCGTCGAGCACCTTGGAGGACTGGATGCGCATCTTCAGGCCGCGGAAATCGGCCGGCGTCCTCAGCGGCTTGTTCGCGGAGAAGGACTTGAAGCCGTTGTCCCAGAAGGCCAGGCCCTTGACGCCCTTGGGTTCCAGACGGTTGAGCAGTTCGCGGCCGATGGGGCCCTGGGTGATTTTGCGCAGGTCGTCGTAGCCGTCGAAGAGGTAGGGCAGGTCGAAGACCTCGAATTCCTTCACCCCCAGGGGACCGAACTTGGCCAGCGACGGCGCCAGCAACTGCACCGCGCCCAGTTGCAGGGCCTCCATTTCCTCCTTGTCCTTGTATAGGGTGCTGTTGGGGTACACCTCCACCTTCACCGCGCCCTTGGTCAACGCCTCGGCGCGCTGCTTGAAGTAATCCGCCGCCTTGCCCTTGGGCGTGTTCTGCGCCACCACGTGGGCGAACTTGATGACGATGGGTTCGGAAGCCTGGGCGGCGCAAGCGGCGAGGCCCAGGGCCAGGGCCAGCAAGGAAGAACGCAAAGGCATGAGATTCCCCTCAAAAAAAGTCCGGTCGGAAGGATGTGGGGCGCTGCTCGACGCACGCCTTATAAGCGGACAAGCAACTCCTTATAGGCCATGCTAGTGCTGGAACGGAATGATGGCAAGAACGATTCAGGCGGGTTCTTGACCGTGGCGAAGAGAAATGACCGGCCATCCCCTCTGCTCGGCATGGGCTTTCAGGGTGGGGTCCGGGTCCACCGCCACGGGATGATGTACCCGCTGCAACAGGGGCAGATCGTTGAGGGAATCGCTGTAGAACCAGCTTTCTTCCACGTCCGCCCAGGTCCGTCCGCGTTCCTGCAGCCATTCTTCCAGGCGCGCCACCTTGCCCTCCCTGAAGGACGGCGTGCCGTAGGGCCGGCCGCTGAACTCGCCGCCCGCCACTTCCGGCTCGGTGGCGATCAGGTGCGGCACGCCCAGGTGGGCGGCGATGGGGGCGGTGACGAAACTGTTGGTGGCGGTGACGATCACACGCACATGCTCGGCGTGCCGGCGCAGCAGTTCCGGGGCGCCGGCGGCGACCATGGGGACGATCCGGCGCGCCAGGAATTCCCGGCGCCAGGCGTCGAGTTGGGCGCGCGGGTGGCGCGCCAGGGGCCTGAGCTGGAAATCCAGGAATTCATGGATGTCCAGGGCGCCGGCCTTGTATTGATCGTAGAACGCCTGGTTGCGGGCCTCGTAGACCTCGCGGTCGAGCACCCCCTTTTCGATGAGGAACTGCGCCCATTCGAAATCGGAGTCGCCGGCCAGCAGGGTGTTGTCCAGGTCGAACAGGGCGAGGCGCATGGGCGAATCCTTGTGCCGTTTAGAATCGCAACATTGTAGCCGAGGCCGAACATGGACCTTGTTTCCGCCAACCTGCCGCATGCCCTGCTCTGGGGCGTCTGGGCGCCCGCACTCGCGCTCGCTCTACTTGTCGCCCTGCGCGCAAGTTGGGGCATGCTGCGCGACGCCGCCAACCTCAACGTCTTCCTCGCCGCCACCGTCGCGGTGCTGGGCCTGTGGCTGATCAAGACCGGCGTCAAGCCCGGCCTGAGCTTCCATCTGCTGGGCGCCACCGCCCTCACCCTCATGTTCCGTCCCCTGTTCGCGCTGCTGGCGCTGGCCCTGGTCACCGCCGCGATCTCGCTGTGGCGCGGCGAATACGCCAGCTTCGCCGCCAACTGGCTGATCATGGGGGCGCTGCCGGTGGCGGTGTCGTGGGCGCTGTTCCGGCTCATCGACCGCAAGCTGCCCAATCACTTCTTCATCTACGTCTTCCTCAACGCCTTCTTCGGCGCCGCCCTCGCCATCGCCGCCGTGGGCCTAGCGTCGACCGCCTTCCTGGCGGCGGCGGGGGCCTATGGCCTGGACTACCTGCTGCAGGAATACCTGCCCTACTACCTGCTCATCGCCTGGAGCGAAGCTTTCGCCACCGGCATGCTGATCACCCTGATGGTGGTCTACAAGCCCGCCTGGGTCGCCACCTTCGACGACCGCCGCTATCTGCTGGACAAGTAGGGAGTAGTGAGTAGGGCGGATTAGCCGAAGGCGTAATCCGCCGGATGCGAACCACATGGCGCGATGCCCTTCGGCTATTGCGGCGCGGCGGGTTCGTAGGCGAAGTACAGGCGCACGCCGCCGATCAGCGCCTCCCCCGGCAGGCGGCGGCCCGGTTCGGTTTCCAGCAGGACCTCGACCAGGCTGATCGCCGCCTCCCCATCGCGAATGCGCTCCCGCTTGCGCACGGGCGCAGGCCACAGCCAGGCGGCGCTCGCGGTCTTGCCCGGCTCGCCGCGCAGGACAGTGGGGCTCAGCGGGACCGCGACCGCGGCGCAATCCGAGGCCAGGCCTTGCACGGCTGTGGATTCGCCGCGGCCGAGGCGTTCCAGCGCCGCGTGCAGGGCGTCGCGGCGGCCACAGAGGACTCGCGTGCTCAGACGCGCCGACACCGGCTCCTGTCCTTCCGGCAGGCTGAGACGCAGCTTCCAGGCCGCCGTGCCGTTCCATTCGGCGGGCGCTTCCACCGCCAGCGCGCCGCGCACCTCCCAGGCCGAGCGCGCCGAATTCTCGCTGGCGTCGCGCCAGACGAAACCGTCCATGAACCACTCCGCGCCGGATTCGCCGTAGCGCAGGCCATGGCCGGTGAGCATGCCGTCCCCCAACCGGCCGACCTCCGCCATGATCCGCGGCTGCAACTCCTCGGCGGCGACTTGCGCGCGGTAGGCGTGCGTGCGCAACCAGCGTTCGGCCAGCGCTTGGGGCGGTGTCGGCGCGGCCTCGCCGGCGCCGAAACGGATGCCGTCGAGCAGTTGCCGAACCGGCGCCGGCAGCGTGGTCGCCGTGCCCGGCACGAACGCCAGCAGGCTGTAGGCGCGGCCGTCGTGCACGGTGACCAGCTGGAACACCCCCATGCCCTGCTCCTGGGCGGGCCGGCGCAGGGCGCGCCAGCGCGCGCCGCCCGCTTCCTGCCAGGTCACCAGCACCGCCTTGCCGTAATTGGCGCGCCAGAAACGGGTGACGCGGTCGTAGTAGGCATCGGCGTCGCCGCGCACGACCGGCGCCGCGCGCAGCACGACGACCTGCAGGGGATTCTCCGGCTCCGCCGCGCGTTCGAGGATGAAGGCGTCGTCGGCGCTTTCCTGTTCGGCGCCGCCCCGCCGCCAGGCGGCGTCCACGGGCAGGCAGAGGGCGTGCACGCAAAGCGGCGCGCTCGCCGCCGCCGGCGCCGCCGCGCAGGCCCACAGCATGCAGAACAACCCGATCCCGGCCAAGCTCCTGCCATTCATGCTAAAACGCCGCCCCATGTTCGCAACCGCCGCCACGATACCCGAGCTCGCCTTCCCCGAGCACCTGCCCGTCTGCGCTCGCCGCGAGGACATCGCCGCCGCCCTGCGCGACCACCAGGCGCTCATCGTCTGCGGCGAGACCGGCTCGGGCAAGACCACCCAGTTGCCGAAGATCGCCCTCGCCGCCGGACGCGGCGTGCAAGGCCGCGTCGGCATGACGCAGCCCCGGCGCATCGCCGCCAAGAGCGTGGCCGCGCGCATCGCCGAGGAGACCAGGACCCGCCTGGGCGGCCTGGTCGGCTGGCAGGTGCGCTTCACCGACCAGGTGGGGCCGGAGTCGCGCATCAAGGTGATGACCGACGGCATCCTGCTGGCGGAGACCCAGTCGGACCCTGAGTTCCGCAACTACGACACCCTGATCCTCGACGAGGCGCACGAGCGCAGCCTCAACATCGATTTCCTGCTGGGCTACCTGAAGACTCTGCTGCCGCGCCGGCCTGACCTGAAGCTGGTGATTTCCTCGGCGACCCTGGAGGCGGACCGCTTCTCCGCCTACTTCGGCGGCGCGCCGGTGGTGGAAGTGTCGGGCAGGACCTATCCGGTCGAGGTGAGGTATCGGCCTGTAGAACCCCTCTCCCCCCGGGAGAGGGGCAGGGGTGAGGGAGCAACCTCGGACAAAGCCGCCGTCGCTCCCTCATCCCCAGCCCTTCCCCCGGAGGGGGAAGGGAGCACGGAAGCCCTGCTCGACGCCGTCGATGAGCTCGCCCGCGAGGGCCCCGGCGACATCCTGGTGTTCCTGCCCGGCGAGCGCGAGATCCGCGAGGCCCAGGAAAGCCTGCGCAAGCACCATCCGCCGCACACCGAGATCCTGCCCCTGTTCGCCCGCCTGTCGGTGGCCGAGCAGGAAAAGGTGTTCCAGCCGCATGGCGGCCGCCGCATCGTGCTGGCCACCAACGTGGCGGAGACCTCGCTCACCGTGCCCGGCATCCGCTACGTGGTGGACGCCGGCCTGGCGCGGGTGAAGCGCTATTCCCTGCGCAACAAGATCGAGCAGTTGAAGATCGAGAAGGTCGCCCAGGCCGCCGCCAACCAGCGCGCCGGCCGCTGCGGGCGGGTCGCGGCGGGGGTCTGCATCCGCCTGTACGACGAGCAGGACTTCCTCGCCCGGCCGGAGTACACCACGCCGGAACTGCTGCGCTCGTCGCTGGCCGGGGTCATCCTGCGCATGAAGTCCCTGCGCCTGCCCGAGATCGACGCCTTTCCCTTCCTCGACCCGCCGGAGGCCAAGCGGGTGCGCGACGGCCAGCAGTTGCTCGTCGAGCTGGGCGCCCTGGATGAGGCCGGCCGACTGACCGCCATCGGCCAGCAGCTCGCCCAGCTGCCGGTCGACCCGCGCATCGGCCGCATGCTCATCGCCGCCCGCGACCAGGCCTGCCTGGCCGAGATGCTGGTCATCGCCGCCTATCTCTCGGTGCAGGACCCGCGCGACCGCCCTTTGGAACGCCATGAAGCCGCCGACCAGAAGCACAGGCGTTTCGTCGACGAGAACTCGGATTTCATCACCCTGTTGAACCTCTGGCGGCACATCGACCAGCTCAACGCCCAGCGCAAGTCCCAGCGCAAGTTCCGCGAGGCACTGCAAGCCGACTTCCTCTCCCCCAACCGGGTGCGGGAATGGCGGGATGTGTTCGGGCAGTTGAGCACCCAGGTGAAGGAACTCGGCTGGAAAGTCAGTGATGAGCAACGAGGACTGAGCACCGTGTCGAACCGGGACCCCGACTCAGTCCTCGCTACTCGCTACGCGGCCCTGCACCAGGCCCTGCTGCCCGGCCTGCTCGGCAACCTCGGCATGCTCACCGAGGACGGCGTCTATCTCGGCGCCCGCGACATGAAGTTCGCGATCTTCCCGGGCTCCGGCGTGAAGAAGAAGCCCAAGTGGGTGATGGCCGCCGAGATCGTCGAGACGCGCCGGGTCTATGCCCGCACGCTGGCGAAGATCGAGCCGGAGTGGATCGAGCACGCCGGCCGCCACCTGCTCAAGGTGAGCTATGCCGATCCCCATTGGGCGAAGAAGCCGGCGCACGTGGCGGCAAGCATGCGCGCCACGCTCTACGGCCTGCCGGTGGTGAACGGGCGCAAGGTGCATTACGGCCCCATCGACCCGGTGAAGTCGCGCGAGCTGTTCATCCGCGGCGCCCTGGTGCGGGGCGAGTACGACTGCCGCGCCGCCTTCTTCCTGCACAACCGCAAGCTCTTGGAGGAGATCGACGAGCTCGCCCACCGCTTTCGCAACGCCCGCGTCGCGGTGGACGAGGAAACCCTGTTCCGCTGGTTCGACGACCGCATCCCGGAAGGCATCCACAACGGCGCCGCCTTCGACAAGTGGCGGCGGGAAGCGGAGGCGAAATCGCCGCGCCTGCTGCATCTGTCGCGCGCCGACCTGCTCGATCAGCGCGGCGCCGACGCCGCCGACTTCCCGCCGGAACTGGACCTCTCCGGCGTGCGCTTTCCCCTGGCCTACCGCTTCGACCCGGGCGCCGAGGACGACGGCGTCACCCTGCTGGTGCCCCTTGCCGCCCTCAACCAGGTGCCCGCCGTCCCCTGCGAATGGCTGGTGCCGGGCCTCTTGGAGGAAAAGATCGCCGCCCTCATCAAGGGCCTGCCGCAGTCCATCCGTCGCGCCTTCGTGCCGGTGCCGGAATTCGCACGCGCCGCCGCGGCGGCTTTGCTCCCCTCCCCCACCGGGGGAGGGGCGGGGGGTGAGGGAGCAAGGATTCAATCAGCACTCACGCACGCATTAGGAGATTTCCTCACCCGCTCCACCGGCCAACCCATCCCCCGCGACGCCTGGCGGCCGGAGGCCCTGCCGCCCCACCTCGCCATGAACTTCCGGGTGTTGGACGCGAACAACCGCATCCTCGCCGAAGGTCGCGATCTGGCCGCCCTGCGCCGGCAACTCGGCGGCCAGGCCAGCGAGAGCCTGCGCCAGGCCGCCGCCCCCGGCGAGCGCGAGGACATCACGCGCTGGGACTTCGGCGACCTGCCCGAGCAGGTCGAGATTCGCAGCGGCGGCCGCCAGGTGGCCGCGTTTCCCAGCCTGCTGGAGGAAGCCGGCGGCATCCGCCTGCGCCTGCTCGACAGTCCCGCCGCGGCGCGGGAAAAACACCGGCGCGGCGTCTGCCGCCTGGTCTGGCAGAGCTTTCCCGACCTGCTCAAGCAGACCGAGCGGGATCTGGCCCAGCGCCTCAAGGGCGCCGCCCTGCACTATCTGATGCTGGACAAGTCGCTGTCCGCCGAAGCGCTGAGCCGCGACGTGCTGTTCGCCGCCGCCCGTGCCGCCCTGGCCGGCGACCCGGCCGACCTGCGCCGGCAGACCGCCTTCGAAAGCGCAGCGCAGACCGCCCGCGGCAAGCTGCCCGACGCGGCGCGGGAAACCGCGCGTCTGGCCGCCGAATGCCTGGAGCACGGCCACCGCCTGACGCAGCTTCTGGCCAAACCGCAAGCGTCCCGGCAAGCGGCGGACGACCTGAAGACCCAGTTGCGCGGCCTGGTCTTCCCCGGCTTCATCGCACAACTGCCGCCGGAGCGGCTGCTCCACCTGCCGCGCTACCTGCGCGCCATGCAGCGGCGCCTGGACAAGCTGGCCAGCCACCCGGCGCGCGACATGCAGCACATGCGCGCCATGGCGCCGCTGCTCGCCCAGTACCAGGCCCGCCGCAAACGCCAGGAAGACGCCGGCGGCGTCACGCCGGAACTGGAGGACTTCCGCTGGCGCCTGGAGGAATTGCGCGTCTCCCTGTTCGCCCAGGAACTGAAGACGCCGGAGCCGGTGTCGGTGAAACGCCTGGAGAAACGCTGGGCGGAAATCCTGGCCTGAGAGCCTGTGAATTTTTCCTGAACGGCTTCAAAACCGGGGGTCATCCCCGCGAAGGCGGGGATCCAGGGACTTTGTAGCCCGTTGAGCTTGGCGAGCATCGCTAACATGCGGCACGCTTACCGCACGCACGGAGGTGGACATGAAACAACAACAAGAGGCCGCGGCCGGAACACCAACCAGGATTCTTCTCGCCGTCACCGGGCTGACCCCCCAGGTGGTCACGGAAACGCTTTACGCCCTGGCCTGCCGCCGGGACGAGCCCTGGATCCCGACCGAGATCCACC
>JBBIPL010000098.1:0-7881 GCA_037442845.1 Hydrogenophilales bacterium
GAGCGCCACCACAATTTAGGCAACTTACTCGCTTGGAATGGCATTTGTTCAGCGGGTCCTTAGCGCGCTCTGGTTGTAAGGTTGTGACCAGCGCGCAGACGAATATTCGATCGTCGCGCGCAAAGTCCCACTGCTCGATGCGGCAGGATTCCTCCGCCTCGTTCCAGTGCAGGATGTTCACCGAGTTGGGCGCTTCCGGGCGGGTGCGCGAAGAGACAGCGGTTCCTGCCTGGAGCACCCATAGTCGCCGCGCCAAACCGTGCTGTGCCAGCGTATAAGGCAGATGAATGTGCCCGCCCAGGACGAGATCGGCCCCGGCGGCAGACCAGACCCGCAGGGCGGCAGAGTGGCCGCGCAACAGGTTGGAGCGGTCCTCGGCCCGGGGCACGGCCGCTGGCTGGTGCACCACCACCACGCGCAACTGCTGCGGGCTGGCTGCGGTCAGCAGGTTGGCCACGCGATCGATCTGCGCCGTGGACACCTCTCCGTTCTTGTGCCGCCATGCGCGCGTGGTGTTGACGCCGATCACCAGCAGATCCGGCGACGAGTATACGGGTTCGAGATCAGCCCCGAACGCCGTGGCGTAGCGTGCGTAGGGACGAGTCAGCCGCGCCCAAAGGTCGAACAGCGCGATGTCGTGATTGCCTGGCACGGCCACAACCGGCGTCCCGAGTCGGTCGACGAAAGCCTTCGCGGCGCGAAACTGGTCAGGCCGGGCGCGCTGCGTGATGTCACCCGACAGCACCACTACATCGGGCCGTTGCCGAGCCGCCAGGGCGACCAGAGCTTCGACCACCGGCGGCTGTTCGGTGCCGAAATGCGTATCGGAGATATGCAGCAGGACACTCATGCCGCAGCCTGTGGCGCCTCTGCCGTGGCCGCTGCACCAGCGGACTGGAGCAGATACAGGGGTTGGTCCGGCACACGAAACTCGATCGGCGCGCGCATATGTGTCACCTCGCCATCGAACGCCACCACGACTTTCTTGCGGCCGGGCGCCAACGTCGGTTTCACCACCATGTGGTGGAACTCGAAGCTTTCCACGCCGGCGGCTTCCCTCAATCGGCCCATCGCCCCGTGCAGCATCAGCCCGAGCATCGACAGCGTGCCGATGGGCCGCAGCATCAGCGCGGCCAAGCTGCCGTCGCCGGGTGTGCCGGCGATGGTGTCTTCCGGATCGGCGCCGAACTGTTGCAGTTGCAGCCGGTTGTTGCCGACAAACAGCGTCAAGGTCTGCACGTCGCGAACCGTGGAACCTGTCTCAATGTGCAGGCGCAACCGTCTCCGTGCGCGCAGTAGGGTGGCGCCGGCCGCCATGAACGCCACCCAACGGCTGCGGCCAAATCGGGCCTTGAAGGCCTCGCGGTCGCGCAACAGTTCCGGGTAGACGCCGAGGCTGGCATTGACCAGGAAAATCCGGTCGTTGATCGCCCCCACCTGCACCGGCATTGGCCGCGCATCCAGCAGCAGGCGCGCTGCGGCGGCAGGCTCGGTGGGGATGCCGTGCGTCCTGGCAAAGTAATTGAAGGTGCCGTAGGGGATAACGCCCATGACGCAACCGGCGGTGTGCGCGGCCTGGGCTACCGTGTTGAGGCTGCCATCACCGCCAACTGCGATCACCGCCGTACTGCGCGCCACCGCCGCTGCTGCGGCCTCGGTGGCCACCTGCGCCAATTCGGCAGGCTGGCAAGTCAATAATTCGCCGCTTCGCCCATGCGCCGCGAGTGCAGACTGGATCACGGCACGCTTGGCATCGACGTCGAGAGCCCCGGCAGCGGCATTGATCACGAACAGCAGGCTTGCCGCAGGGTCGAGACGCGGGACCGCCTGCGCCGGATGCTGCCCGCTGTCGACTTCTATCGGCATAGGCTGGAAACCCTCAGTCATGCAGCAGCAGATCGCCAAAGACAGTGTGCTCGCCGTCCCGGCGATCAGCGCCCGGCGCGTCGTAAAGCACCAGCCAGCGTGGCTTGCCACCGGCAATCGCGGGCGGCAGGTCACAGATCGCCTCGGCGCGGTTGGTGCCATGCCCATGCGGCAGCGAAACCGACTCCGTCAGCGCCGTTTCGAAACGCACCGGTTCACGATTGGCGCTGATCGTGGGTCGGGCGAGCGGCCACTTGAAGAGACGGATATCGCCGTTGAGCACCATCGTCGGACCGGCCAGGATGTAAAGATCATCGCCAAAAAAATGCAGATCCCGGACACCCAGACCGTCAAGCTGCAGGAAGTACTTGCGCAGCAGCGTGCCACTTTCGTCCAGAGGCGCCAGGCGCAGCTGATCCCCGTGCGCCTCGACTGCGATTTCGAGCAACGCCGACCAGCCGCGCAGCACCGGGCCACGCAGACCGAGCAGCAGCCGGCGTCCATCTACCGCCAGGCCTTCGATGTCGAAGCCGTTGTCCTTGCCCGGGATTGCCATGTAGGGCCCGAAGTGGGGGTCGTCGGCCAATGCGCGGGTGAGCAGGTTTGCTTGCGCATCGCCCTTCAGCCGCAAGGCCCGCCGGCCGTCCTGCGCCTGGCGCACCAGACAGGGCTCGCCCTGGGCGTCGGGTTCGATGGGCAGACAGGCCAGAAGGCGACGGTTGCCGTCGAGCGCCACCTTCGCCAGCCGCCTGGCGTTGTAGGCATTGTCCCGGTCCGGTTTGGCGTTCTTGCGCTTGAGGCCATGCGAGCCGACCACCCAGAGGTAACCATCGGCCACCGCCATGCCTTCCAGGTCAGCCTCTTCGTCGGCCGCACCGGGCAGGTCTAGCAGGTCGGCCAGCGGGAAGTCGCGTACGTCACCAAAACGCAAAGCCTCGCGCCCCACGGCATCGAGCCGGCGCAGGCGATCCACGCCACAGGCTTCGTCACCCGCCACCCAGAGCCAGTCGCCGGTGAGGGCCGCGCCCGACAAGTTGTTTTGGACCAATGAACCGGACGCGAACTCCAGTCGAACGGCGTTTGCCTTTCGGGTGTTGGGCATGGGTTGGGTTCTCCGAAAGATGCAGTTCCAGATAGTCTGCGGATTGCAGAGGACGCGAACCGCAGCCTAGATTGCGGCTGTTTCCCCTAACCCGGCATCTGGCAAGCCTTTCCTTGATGGGTTCCTTAGCGCCGGGTTCATTATGAAAAATGGGTAGCCTGAATTTGGGGCAAGAGTCAGCGGCAGAAGCGGCTCGTCAATGCCGCGAACTTTAGAGCCGAAGCCGTTGTCTGTCCTGTCGAAGTCGTGGCAATGAACCCTTTTATATTCCCTCTATGGAGATTGATTCCGTGAACAAGACCATGTTGTTGACTGCGCTGATCATCGCGTTCCCGCTGGCCGGTTGCGAACAAGCCTCCCAGCACGCCAGCGAGCTTGCGAAAAAGTCCGCTCAGGAGGCGATCGACAGCGCCAAGAAAACTGCGGAAGAAGCGCTTGGCCTGGCAGGTGGGGGCAGCAAGGACGAGGCTGGCAAGGGGGAAGCTGGCAAGGAAGAGGAGGGCACGAAAGAGAAGGATTGATGCCTCGAATCCAAGCCAGTCCCTTTGCCGCGAGGCGCCTGAGATTGGATCGGCTCGCTGCCCCCCGGCTCAAGGTTGGCGACTGCCGCCGTTCGCGCGCAACCCATGCGCGCTCATTCCCGCGATTTCCTGAACACGCCGTTGCGCGCGGTTTCACTGACCGCCAGCACGGCGGGGTGGGTCAGGCGCCGTTCCGCTGAAATGGCGAAAAAGCGTTCGCGCATGTCCTCCGTCCGCCCCAGCAGGACAACCCCATGGCGCGTTTCGATTTCCAGCGCCATGGCCGCCGGCGCGGAAAAGATTCCGGCGCCGGACTGACCGAAGGATTTCATCAGCGCCGAATCGTCGAATTCGGCGACGACGCGCGGTCGCAGGCCCTGACGCTCCAGCCAGCGCATGAGCGGGGCGCGCAGGGCGCTGTCTTCGCCAGGGATCAGCATGGGCGCGCCGTCGAGGCTGGCGGGAAAGTCAGCGCCCAGGCGCGCGGCGAGCTCGGGCGCGGCGAAAAAGGCCACGCCGCATTCGCCCAGGAGGTGGCTGTGGCCCTTCACGTCCAGGCCAGGCGGCATGGGGCGGTCGGCCAGCACCATGTCCAGGCGGTGGATGGCGAGATCCGCCAGCAGCCGTTCCAGCCGGTCCTCGCGGCAGATCAGGCGGATCGGATCGGCCAGGCTCAGTACGGGCGCAAGCAATTGGTGGGCGATGGATTTCGGCACGACATCGGCGATGCCGACCCGAAATGGAATGGCGGGTTCCTCCGGACCGCCGCGCAGCAGCGCTTCCAATTCCGCGCCGACCTGGAAAATCTCCTCGGCATAGGACAAGGCGAGCTTGCCGGCGGCGGACAGTTCCATGCGCCGCCCTTCGCGGTGAAACAGGGATGTTCCCAGTCGTTGCTCGAACTGGCTGAGCTGGCCGGAGAGGGTCTGCGGCGTCAGGTGCAGTCGCTCCGCCGCACGGTTGACGCCGCCGTATTTGGCGACGGCGAGAAAGTAGTGCAGGTGCTTGAAATTAAGCATGACGGTTCATCTCCATGTTCGAATTATTCGAATTAAACACAAATGATTAATTGTTTGCCTCGAATTGAAGCGGGCGTCCATACTGAGCCCGCCTTCACCAACCCAAGGGGAGCACCATGCAGATCACCATCCACACCCAAGGTTTCAGCCTGACGCCCGGCTTGCGCGCGCATGTCGAGAAGCGCCTGGCCTATGCCTTGTCGAATGGCGACGGCAGCATCCTGCGCATCACCGTGCGCCTGTCCGACGTCAACGGCCCGCGCGGCGGTGATGACAAGCGTTGCCTGATCGAAGCGCGCCTGAAGCACGCGCCGGCCGTGGTCATCGAGGACGTGGAGGCCGACCTCTATGTGGCCATCGACCGCGCCGCCGAACGCGCCGGCCGCACGCTGGGGCGCCGCCTGGCGCGACAGCGGGCATTCGCGCCGGCCATGCCGAAGGCGCCGGAAGACGCGTTGCAGCCATGACCGACCCACAACTCACATGGAAGGCGGCGCGGCCGCGAGGGAGGATGCCATGAACAAACTGGGGATTTTTGCGCTGGCCGCCCAGGCCGCGAACAGGGTGTTCCAGGTTCGGCGACGCACCTGGATCGCGCTTGGTGTCACGCTGCTGGTACTGTTCGGGTTGCTGATCTGGGCCGCCGTCGCCCTGATCGGCTGGTTCTTCGGCCAGGCGCAAGGTTGGAGCGCGGCGGCGCCCGAGGCCGCGCGCGATGCCCTGGCCACGGTGGAGCGGCAGGTGGAGCAGGTGCTGCCGGGAGCGCGGGAGACCGTGGCCGCATACGTGCCGATTCTCAAGTCCGAGGATCGGCCCCAGCGCGATGTGTCCGGCACCGACTTCGCCCCCGTGGCGCGCTATCCGGGCCTCACGCGCACCTTCTGGCATCGCGAGGGCAGGCTGGTCAGCGTGCACTACGAGGGTCGCGCGGATTACGCGGCGGTGCTCGACCATTACGTCCAGGGCTTTACCGCCCTGGGCTACGCGCAGGAACTGCAATCGGCGACGCCGGAGGCCGAGACGCATGCCTGGATCAAGGGCAAGCAGCGCTATCTGGCGAAGATCGTCAGCGAGCCCAGGGGCATGGTTCGCGTTGACATCGAAACGACTTTGCAATGAGCAGGGCTACCCTACCTGCATGGAACCGCGCTTGAGTCACGCCGTTTGAGCGAATACCGCCATGTTTTCCATCCACGGCGTCACCGGACAGACCTTTCGCGGCAGCCTGGAGCACCTGATCCAGGTACCCGGCGCCTTCGCCGCGCGGCATGCCCGCGGCATCCACCGGGAAGGCGACGAACTGGGCGCGGAATTCGAACTGGTTCGGCGCCGCGTTTCGGACGAACAGGACCACGATCCGCGCTATGCCCAGGCGGCGGCGGCCTATGCCAAGTCCCTGCATCCGGAAACGCAGAGAGAGTCGGTGCGACATGCCTATCAGGTGATGAGCCGGTCGGTGCTCATCCTGCGTGCCGGGGACACGGTGGAAGCCGCCTGGCACCGGCTCGCGGCGCGCGGCGTGCGTCAGGCGCCGGTTCTGGAAGCGGACCGGGGCGTGGTGGGCATGGTCTCGGAACGCGAACTGCTGACCGTGCTCGACCTGGTGGGAAAAACCCCCACCGGCGAGCTCGAACGTCAGGTGCGCGAGGTGATGGCCAGCCCGGTGATCTGCGCCGACCCGGTCACCGACATCCGCCGCATCGCCCGCGTCCTCCTGGAAACCGGGCTCACCGCGCTGCCGGTGGTGGACGAGGCGGGCAGGCTGGAGGGCATCATTTCCCGCGGCGACATCCTGCGCGCCGTGCTGTCCGATCCGCCGCTGAGCCTGTGGATATGAGCGATGCCAACAGTTCCGCGTGCCGCGCCGGCGAGAGCGACCTTCACCCCTATGCCGGCCAGCGCATCGCCCTGCTCACCCAGCACGGCAAGGAAGCCATCCTGGCGCCCGTGCTGGATGCCGCCCTGGGCTGCCGGGTGACGCGGGTGGCAGGCTTCGACACCGACGCCCTGGGCGCCTTCACGCGCGACATCCCGCGTGCCGGTAGCCAGATCGAGGCGGCCCGCAGGAAAGCGCGCATCGGCATGGAAATCTCCGGCCTGCCCCTGGGGCTGGCGAGCGAGGGCGCCTTCGGCGCCGACCCCTTCCTGGGCGCGCTGCCATGGAATGCCGAACTGCTTTTGCTGGTCGACGATCTGCGCGGCATCGAGGTCGCCGGCTGGGCGCAACAGGCGACGCGCTTTGCCCACCTCTTGACCGGCGATTGGCAGGCAGCGCGGCGCTTCGCGACCGAGGCCGGCTTTCCCGAACACCATCTGGTGGTGCGTCCGGCGCAGCAGGACGATGCCCGCATCGAGAAGGGCATCGCCGACTGGGCGACGCTGGACGCCGCCTTCGCACGCGCTCATGCCGAGGCGGACAACGGCCTGGTGTTCCTGGAGCACGACGCTCGCGCGCATGCCCACCCGACGCGCCGCGAGGCCATCCGCCTGGCGGCGGAGAACCTGCGCGACAAGCTGTTGTCCCTGTGTCCGGCCTGCGGCACGCCTGGCTTCTGGCTGATCGAGCGCCTGCCTGGCCTGCCCTGCGCCGACTGCGGCGCGCCCACGCGGGAGACGCGCGCCGAGGTCTGGGGCTGCCCGAAGTGCGCGTGCCGCGAAGAACGTATGATTCCGGGCGACGCCGACCCCGGACGCTGCGATGTTTGCAATCCCTGAACGGAGTCCGGCGCGGCATGTCCGAGCCGAAAATCGTTTTACGACCTCCCGGTCGGACGGACCTGTCCAGTTCACAAGGAGCCATGCATGAACCCCGAACAACAACGCGCCATCCTCACCCTGACCCTGTTCGCCGCCTTCGCCGACGGCGACAAGCACGCCCGCGAGCGCGAGGAAATCCGCCGCATCGCCGACGCCCTCGCCGCCGACGCGGGCACGCCCGACCTGATGCGGCTCTACCAGGACGTGCTGCTCAAACGCGCCAGCCTGGAGAGCGCCGTCGTCGCCCTCGGCGAGACCGAGCACCGCCAGCTCGCCTATGAGATGGCGGTCTGCGTGTGCGAGGCCGACGGCGCCACCAGCGAGGCCGAGCGACGCTTCCTGGATGATCTCAAGGTCCGCCTGGGGCTGGATGCCGGCCGCGTCGAAGCCATCGAGAACGAAGCCGACGCCATGGTCTCGCTTTCCCAGGCCGCCGCGCCCTATGCACCGGTCGCCGCCGCGGCGGCGGCGGGACCGGTGGTGGCGGCGCAGCCGAACGTGAGCGAAGCCGAGTTGGACAAGTCCATCCTCAACTACAGCCTGCTCAACGGCGCCCTCGAACTGCTGCCGCAATCCTGGGCCTCGATGGCCATCATCCCCTTGCAGATCAAGATGG